>NC_007350.1:943715-1258287 GCF_000010125.1 Staphylococcus saprophyticus subsp. saprophyticus ATCC 15305 = NCTC 7292 | reverse complement strand
CTGTTTATTTCTAATTACAATATGGTGTTCATCGGATTGATTTTTAAGAACATAAGCATTTTCTTTAATTAAATCTTGTGTCAAATCTCTTGAGAAAAATGCCAAATCTACTTCTTGAGCATTCATAATTTGCTCATTGATGGTGCCTGTCGTTCTAATTAATGCGGGTAATATTGAAAAAATGAGTATAGTTATAAAAAGTGCAAACAAGACTTCTATATATGTAAAAGCTCTAAATTTATTTGAAGAAACATTTTTCATATGCTTCTCCCTTTTTGAAAACACAAATTTTGTCGTTACTCATTTTAACGCTATAATCTTCAATCATAATTCCACTTTTCAATTCCTGTCTTTTATAGTGGTAAAGTGAATTAAGTAATATTCTAGTTAGATCTATTTCATGGCTTTTGTGTTGAATATCCAACTTTAATTGCAATATCATAGGTATAAATAAGATACAAATCAGTGTGATAATTGAAAAAGATAAAAGACTATCCATCAATAACGAGGCATTAACATTAAATTTTCTCATATCTAATACGTCCTTTTTCAATATGAAATATGATTTTATAAAGATTTTTATTCGTTTTTAGGTAGACACTTCCAAATTTGTTTGTTTCTCCAATTTTATTAAATGTTATAAATTTCAAATTTGTTCTTGGATGTATAAAGCTATTTAAAGGGAGTATTATTGCTTTGGCGCTTTTATTAGAGGGGAATTGTTCATTAATAATAATTTTATTAGAGTAATCATTAAAGACCAGTGTAATTGATTGGTTATCTTTAATCGCTTTAGATTTAATATAGTTGAATTGCATAATTAAATTATTAATTTTACGCTGTTCTATTTTGTTATTATTAGTATCGAAAGCACTGATATTAAATAGTTGGAAATATAAGAGTAAACTAATAATACAGACCACAAAAAGCATTTCTATATAAGTAAATGCGCTTTTAATTTGCAACAGCTTCACCATTGTTAATAGTGATGGCTGCACCAGATTTACATGACTTTTGATTTTCTTTAATGTATCCTTCTGTAACTAAGTCTTCTATAGACGATGGCTTTTTATTAAACTTTAAAGCATACGCTTCAATTTGGCTATCAATCATTTTAAGTTGTGCCTCACATCCAGTATTTTGCAAATGAGACGATTGTTTAGCTATATTGGGTATAATTAATATTAATAATAAGCTAATTATTAATAATACAAGTAACATTTCTATTAATGTAAAAGCATTTCTATTAATTTTTAGTTTTTTCATAATTGATTTAACTTCCTCTATTCGTAATTATTTAATTGTTTGCATTAAATCAAACATAGGCAACATAATAACTAGATATAATGACACTATTAATATAGCAATTAAAGAGAAAACAATAGGTTGTATGAACTTTATGATTAAATGAATCAACTGTTCTATTTGAGACAGTATCATTTCACTATATAGTTTCATTTCTATCTCTAGCCTCCCTTTTTTCTCACCTTCTTCAACAAAAATAATCAAATTTTTTTCAAAACACTGTAAATGCTTTAATACTTCACTTAAATTTAATCCTTGTTGTATCCCTTTTGAAATTTCATTTGCTAAAAATATTAAATATTCATCTTGCTGTTTAGCGTATATTTCAACAATCTTTTGTAAAGTTATACCATTTTTATAAAATAAAGATAATTCAGAAGCTAAGCAAAATGTTTTATAATACTTGAAAAATTTCGAAATAATGGGTATTGATAAGAGGATTTTATGCTTTATTTCTATAGATGACTTTCTATATATGATGAAAATACCTAAAATGATTAGTATAAAAATTATTGAACTATATAGGAAATACGATGGGAGGTTTGTGATGAATAAAGATAGATAGAGTTGTAATGGGGAAATACTTACATCCATACTACTATATAAATTTTGAAACTCGGGGATGATTGTATGGTTTAAAATAATTAACATTATCAAAAAAACGATAAGTAACAACGCGGGGTATTGTATTGTTTTTAAAAAGCGTTGCTTCGATTTATAGTTTTTTACTAAATATTCATAAGCGTGTGGCAAAGTAATAGTTAAATCTCCAAATATTTCTGCAAAATTGATTAACGTTACGATGGATTTAGGATAATTTAGTAACCTTAATATTTTTGCGCAGCCAGCACCATTATTTAATTCTGTTTCAATTTGCAACTTTAATTGGCGATTTTTAATGTTTGTATATTGAATTAAAAAAAGACATGCTTCACTTAGCGTATAACCGCGGTCTAACAAATCTTTTAATTTTATCAATAACGTTATTTTGTTTTTTTCTGATAAATTGAAAATATTTTTAAATTTAAATATAGCGCTCCATAGTTTCCTCACAAATAACACCTGCTTTGGCTAATTGAGTTAATTGAGTAGACAAATTAGAAAATGAACTAGGTAATGTATAGTCATTGTCTATTAAATGATTTATTTGTGCTTTAGTAAGTTGTTCATATACAAGTTTTCTTTGATTATTATAAGTCGTAATTAGTCTTTGGTTTAAAACGGTTAATAAAGCTTGTTTCATTTCTTGCATCGTTAGTCCCATTTCTTTAAGCCTTAATAATGCGCCTTTACAGTTATTAGCGTGAATTGTTGTTAATACTAAATGACCACTTAGACTCGCATGCATTACTTGTTTAGCTATTATGGCATCTCTAATTTCACCAATCAAAATAATGTCAGGATCACATCTTAAAATCGCTTTAAAAGTATTTGCATAATTGATACCTGCTTTTTCATTAATCGATACTTGTGTAATTCCAGATACTAGCTGCTCCACTGGATCTTCAACTGTTATGATATTTAAATCTAACTGCTCTTTTGCATGCATGACCATTTGATACATTAAAGTGCTTTTTCCGGAACCAGTGGGTCCACTTAATAATATAAGCCCCTGTTTTTTATTCATTAATTTATATAATGTACCTAAATTACTTGTATCACTTCCTTTTTGAAAATACTGTGGAACAATTCTGATAACACAACTTTCTATTCCCAGAGATAAAGGTAGCGTGGATATTCTTAAAAAGTAAATTTGCTTGAATTTGTAAGTATATCTACCACTTTGAGCAACATTATGTTTAGACACATCTAAACCAGCTTGATATTTCATATAGGTTAATAATTTCAAATAAATATGTTGCTGTATGGATTCAATTGGTGCAAGCGTATCTTGAACTCTGAATTTAATATATATTTTGTCATTTGAAGGAATAAAGTGCACATCAGTGGCCTTTGTACTAATCGCTTTTTTAAGTATATTATTAAATAAAAGTTTCAAAAAATCCACCTCCTACTTATATACACGTAAGAGATGGATAAATTACTTCTAATCTACTTATAAAGTTTGCGTTAAATTGAAAGCTATTCACCCATGCAAATATGGGTTAAGTTGTTCATCTTCAACAGTTGTATATGGTCCATGTCCAGGGAATAATGGTAGGTCCTCTTCAAGCGTAAATAATTTATCAAGTATCGAATCTACTAAAGTTTCATAATCTCCTTTATATAAATCCGTTCTACCGATACCTTGTTTAAACAAGGTGTCTCCTACAACTGCAAAATCTTTAAATACAAAAGTTAAACTACCTGGTGAATGACCTGGCATATGCAGGACATTGAACTCAAAGTTAGCAATATTTGTCTGGCCTTCAGTTAATGATTGTGGTGTCACTGAACTAATAACTTGTGGAAGGCCATATTGTTTGAATTTTTCTGAACCGTTTTTTTGAGTATCTGTTAAAAAATCAAATTCTGCTTTATGCATGTACACGGGTACTTGATACTTTTCTACAATAGCATCTAATGCACCTATATGGTCAAAATGTGCATGCGTTAATAAAATTGCAGATAATGGCTTATTAATTTGATTTAATTTTTTAATAATCAAGTCGCTATCACTTGCAGGATCAACTAAAAGTACATTTGTCTCATTTTCTATAAAATAAGCATTTGTATCGACCAATCCTAAAGTTAAACTTGATATTTTCATTATGCTTGCCCTCCATTATTCAAATGGTTTTCCACAGATTTTAGTTTATCATTCATTTTACGTGATTTATCTCTTCTATCATCAATTCTAATATTTGTACAAACACGATCTAATCCTTTGTCAAAAGGTAACTCATGAATTGCTTGCACAACTTCGAATAGATCTTTCAAGTCACCTTCAATTAAAGTATTCATAGGTGTCAGTTGATAATCTATTTTCCCTTGATTTTTATACTCTTTTAATTTCGTTTGTATTTCAGCAATATATTTACTTACACTTGGCCCTTCTGTACCAACTGGTATAACGACTACATCTACAATTGCCATTATTTTGCACCTTCCTTTTCAATTACATAAGTATATATTAAACCTGCAGCACCTGTAATGCCTGCATCATTGCCAAGTTGCGCTTGTACGATTTCAGTATCTTTCTGTGCTGGAGTGAAAGTTAAATTATGATATTCCGTTTTAATGTTTTCAATCAAAATAAGTCCCGCAGTTGACATACCACCACCTAAAACAATGTATTTAGGGTTACTCGTTACACTTAAAATACTACATAAATAAGCAATATAATTAGCAACGCGTTCTGTGATAAATATGCAGAATTGATCTCCTGCTTTCGCCGCATCAAAAACAGCTTTTGCAGTTACATTATTTTCTTTTATTAATTGGAGTATAGATGACTTAAAAGTTAATTTTGGATAATAAAAGTTAACAAGATTAACTACGCCTGTAGCAGATGCAACTGTTTCAATACAACCCGATTTACCACAATTACATTTAAAACGTTGGTCATGGTCTACTCGGAAATGACCAATTTCAGCTCCTGAACCATTGTGTCCATGTACGATTTCGCCATTCGAAATAATACCTCCGCCAAGTCCTGTGCCAAGTGTAATTGCAACTACATCATCAACACCATTACCTGCACCTTTATGTTTCTCTCCTAGTGCAGCTACGTTAGCGTCATTATCAACATAAACTGGACAATCAACAAATTGTTTGAAAATATTCCTAACATTTACTGGTTCCGTCCAATATAAATTGACTGCACCGTTAACTTCACCCGTTTCAAAATTAACAGGACCAGGAACTCCTATACCAACACCGATAACATCAGAAAAAGTATAATCAGATTGATCAATATATGCGACAAAAGCATTATAAATATTTTTCAACAATTGATAACCCGTTGTATCTGATGTATCCGTGTTAATTGACCATTTTGAAATACGATTTAAATTTTCATCAAAACAACCTAATTTACAAGTTGTACCACCTATATCTGCTGCTAGTATGATTTTATTCATATATTACTTACTCCTTCTCTGACTAATGATTAATCTGCATTTTAAATATTCATCTTTTGATATAAGATTATAATCATATAAAGATTTTATCTCTTGTTCCATCATTTCATACATATCCACTTTATCTTTAAAGTATATAATAAAGCCGAATTTTTTTAAAAGTTGCTGAACATCGTAAAATGAATTAATTTTCTGAATCACTATTATCGCTCAATTCTTTATTTAAATTAATATAATCTCTATTATTTGGATTAGCTTTTAATGCATTTTTGATATACTTTTTAGCTTTATCATTATTATCCAATGATCTATTTGCAATTGCGAGTTGGTAATTTAAGATACCTGAATTAGGGAAATATCGTAAGCCACGTTCCCAAAATGCGATGCCCTCAGCTTTAGAATTTTGTGTTGTTTTAATCAATCCACTTAAATAATATGTTTCATCATCTGCATAGCTTTTATTGATTGTACGTTGAACCATATTTTTCGCTTCATCATAATTACCTTGTTTCATTTCTTTAGTAATAATGTTGTTATAGATATTATCTTCCTTAATGGTGAAAATTCTAACCTGAGCAGCTAAAAATAAAACAAGAATAGTAATTAAAATAATCCAAAAACGTGTTTTATTCGTTTTGAAATAATATCCCATTAATGTAATCAATAATCCGCCAATAAATCCACCAATATGGGCCACGATATTTATATTTTGCATAAATAAAGATAAACCAATCATAATGACAAGTACAATTAATAATTGACCGATAAGCTTACGATTAAATTGTTTGCCTATATACATAAATGTGAAAATTGCACCAATAAGGCCAAAAATCGCACCGCTAGCTCCTACCGAAACGGTATCAGTATTAAAAGATAAAGAAGCAAAGTTACCAAATAAACCAGCTACCAAATAGATAACGAACATACGCCAATGACCTACAATTGATTCAACTATTTTACCAAATATGAATAAACTCAACATATTCATTAATATATGTTCAAAATTATAATGTAAAAATATAGATGTTATCAAACGATACCATTCACCATGAACAACATTAAAATGCACTAATCCACCAATATCTAAAAGCTTTAAATCTGAGGAACGATTTAAAAACAATACCATAAATAACCAAATCACAACATTTAATATGATTAAAGCATAGGTCACTGGTGAAAACTTCAACATGTGTTTTTCAATTGGATTCGTATTTAAAGCACGCTGTTTATAATACCCTTTTGTTTGCTTTGTATTTCTTTTATATAATTGTTTGATAAAGACATTAGGGATCAAGCGTTCCATATGATCTACTTCTCTAATTATCTTGACCTTAAATTTTACTGGATGATTTTCATTTAAATTTTCATCTGTAAAATGCTTATCAGTAAAAATAAACAATTCATAATTATTAGGTTCAAAACCTAGAAAAGTACTGATATCTTGCTGATTTTCTTGGATTCTGCTTTTATCAAATCTCACTTCTTGGGTTGAATTTGCTCCATATTTGAAAATAACGATACTACGCTTACGTTGATTCGCTAACCAAACTTCGTTAGTTTCTTGATTTTTATGTACAACATGATAATTTAGATATTTAATCCAAGTGTAAATACACTTCCAATAATGCTTTTCTGTAATCATTTTCCCCTCCATTATCTTGTTGTCGCTATGATTAGTTTTTCTACAGGTTGATCATGTGTTTCAACTTTAAAGTCACTTAATTGAAAATCATAAATTAAACTCATCGTTAGTTGATTATATGTACTGATAAATTTATCAAAGTAACCGCCACCATAACCAATTCTATAGCCACTATCATTAAAAGCTACCCCAGGAACAACTAATAAATCTAATTCATTGGATATTTCAGTCTTTGTATTTATATGATTTATCCCTTTAGCATCTTTATCAATATGCTTTAAATCGTCAATATGTTTAAAAGACATTTCACGCAATTGGTAATTTGTTTCAGGTACAAATACTTGTTTACCATCGTCTAGCATCTGTTGAATCAAAGTATATGTATTAACTTCGTGTGGCATGGATAATACAATACCTATACGAGAAGCAGTGCGGTATTCATCGGTATTAAAAAATTGATTAGCTAAAAACTGATCTGCTCGTTGTTTTTCCTGTTTGTTTAACATAAAAGATTTCATTAATTCAATATGTTTTTTTCTCAATAATTTTTTATCCATTTTGTACACCTTCCCGTAATTCATACTTTTATCATTATAACGTTAATGAATTATAATGTCATTAAACTGCAATTTGAATCACAATTTTTTTATAAGATTTAAGTTATGAAAATTTAAAATGTTAATTATAAATTGATTTATTCACTCATTTTAATAAACCACATAAAAATAACCAGATTCTAATAGAATCTGGTTTAAATAATATTAATTATTTTGTTTCACGGTGCATAGTGTGCTTGTTATCACGTGCACAGTGTTTTTTCATTTCTATACGTTCAGGATTAGTACGTTTATTTTTTGTAGTGATGTAGTTTCTTTCTCCACATTCTGTACAAGCTAGAGTTACGTTTACGCGCATGCTAATTCCTCCTTACCTTTTCAAAATACGACTAATTAATCATACCATTTAGTTATAAAATTGAAAAGTATTATTTTTCAATAAAGGCGACTATACCAGTATTTTCAATAAAATTGATGCTAAAATATTAATCTTTTGACTTTTCTTTGAAATAGTAATTAATAACATCTCGTCCTAAATCGCCACCATTTAACCATGGCTCAGGTACTGGTTGGTTTGTATATACAATAGAAAATGCAAGCTGTGGATTTTTGATTGGCGCATAACCAATGTAAGTTGAATTAACTCTTGGTTCGCCATCTTGAAATACTTCCGCAGTTCCAGTTTTACCAGCTGATGGTACTTCTGTATCTTTGAAACTTTGATAACCAGTTCCATCTTTTTCGTTAAATGCCATTTTGAATCCTTCTTGTACTTCGTTCACTTCATTTTGTGTATTATTAACTTTATTCAACACTTGACCTTTCACTTTTTCTTTAACTGGCCCAAGCGTTTCTTTGTTAGTCGCTTTTCTAATTTCTAAACCAACATGTGGTTGAACTCTATAACCATTATTACCGATTGTTGAAACGTATTGAGATAATTGCATAGGAGTGTAGGTATCATATTGTCCTATGGCTAAATCAAGGTAATTACCAGGATTGTCTGTTAATGGCTCAATTTGTCCGTTTGTTTCATTTGGTAAATCAATACCTGTTTTCACTCCTAAACCAACCTGATTTAAACCTTTACGCAATTTTTGTCCAGCGCTCGTAATATCGGTTGGTAATGACATATTCGGAGTATAAGGTGATCCGGCTAATTTTAATGCTGTTTTGAACATATAAACGTTTGATGAATGCATGAGTGCTTCTTTATCGTCAATTCTTACTTTACCATCTTGGTTGAAATAAGAATGTTTTGTTAAACCACCAGCGAATTTAAGCGGCTCATCAATCATTTCTTCTCCAACTTTAATTGCATTATTTTGATAGCCAGCAAGTAGCGTGCCGCCTTTTACTGAGGAACCAACTGCATATTGAGAAGTAAATGTTCCAATATCATAATCTGTTAAATCACCATTTTTATCTATTTGCTTACCTGCCATTGCTAAGATATCACCATTATTTGGGTTTTGCACAACAATTAATGCATTGTCCATATCTTTAGCGCCTTCACTACGCAATTTTGAGATTTGCTTTTCTAAATATTCTTCAGTTTTCTTCTGTAAATCTATATCAATACTTAATACAAGATCATCGCCACGTGAACCTGGATTAATTACTTTAGAGTCTATAACTTCACCTGATTTATCAGTGGTATATTTCATTTCTTTTTTCTTACCTTTTAAAATATCATCATATTGATATTCTAAATATGATTTACCTACACGATCGTTTCGAGAATACCCTTTGGCTAAATACTGCTCAGTCAATTCTTTTGGAATACCTTCTTTAGTCGTAGAAACGTCACCGAAAATGCCTCTTAACGTATCACCATATAGATATTTTCTATCCCAATCCATAGTCGTATTTACACCCGGCATATCAGATAATTTTTGCGAAACGGCTGCATACTCTTCATCACTTACATCTTCATTTTTAATTGTTTGTGGATCAAGTGCAGAACCAGACATCATTTCTCTATAAATAGCAAGGATTTGTAAATCTTTATCATTTAGTGAGTTGATTTGATTTTTACCTACTTTTTTATATAAAGCATCATCATATTCATCTTGGGTAATATTACCGTCATCTAACAATACTTGCTCGTTTTTCATTAAACTTTTAGCTTTATTTGGATGAAGTTGTATCCAATAATCTTGTTTATCACGATCAGTAATTTTATCTGTATCCATTTTAATAAGTTTTGATAATTTTTCAGCAGTTTTCAATACTTCTGATTGTGAAGTTTTTCTTCCTCTTGCATATGTAATCGCTTTTTTAGAAGCATTGTCGACAAGGACTTTGCCATTCCTATCTAGAATACGACCTCTAGGAACAGCTTCGTTGACTGTCAGGTTTTCACTATTTTTAATAAGTTGCTTATAATGAGAACCTTGTGCAATTTGTAAATATCCTAATCTTAAAACAATTATCGCAAAAATGAATACAATGATTCCAAATATAAAGCTAATTCTTTTATTCATCGTATTTCTAATTTTTTCATCATTTGATTTTTCTTTTAATCTTTTTAGCAAAACAGCATACCTCTATTCAATAGTTCTCACTACAAATGATATATGAAATCAGTCAATATTTCTATTATTTTAGTTAAAAAAATGACGACCTTTGAAAAGGCCGTCATAATCGTCCGCGCAATTATTTTGCAGCGTTATATAATTCGTCAACTTTTTCCCAATTAACAACATTCCAGAAAGCACTAATATAGTCTGGACGTTTATTTTGGTATTTAAGGTAATATGCGTGTTCCCAAACATCTAATCCTAAGATTGGTGTTTTACCTTCAGTTAATGGGTTATCTTGGTTAGGTGTTGTAACGATTTCTAAGTTACCGTTATTCACAACTAGCCATGCCCAACCTGAACCGAAACGAGCTGCTGCTTTGTCAGCAAATTCTTCTTTAAATGCATCTAAAGAGCCCCATTGTTCTTTAATTTTATCAACAACAGTACCTTTTTCTTCTGAGTTTGGAGTTAATAATTCCCAGAATAGTGAGTGGTTTAAGTGTCCACCACCATTATTTCGAACAGCTGTTTGAATATTTTCTGGAACACTGTCTAAGTTTGCAACAATTTCTTCGATTGATTTAGATTCTAAATCAGTTCCTTCTACTGCTGCATTTAATTTAGTTACATAAGTGTTATGGTGTTTGTCATGGTGAATTTCCATTGTTTGTTTATCAATGTGTGGTTCCAATGCATCAAAACCATAAGGTAAATTTGGTAATTCAAAAGCCATAAATAATCATCCTCCTAATTAATCTTTAAATAAAGCATAACAATTATTAATGATGACAACAATTAATATGCTTAAACATTAATTGTAATGTCATAATATAGTATTTGTTATCTTTAGTTACTCTATTAGTATATCTCAAAAACAGCTTATTTAAACATGTTTATCAAACAATTTTAAAAATTCACTTTAATTCATACTAATGACCTATGTTTAAAAAGAGATAAGCTTGTAGAAAGAATGAATTTGTCACGTTTTACATTAAATCAATTACTCATATATTATGCTTTTTGGCACGATTCGCATATGCCATAAACTTCTAATTTATGTGTGTGAATATCTACTTTTGGTAAAAATGCTTTAATTTGATCAATTGGACAAAAATCTATTACTTTTGTATCGCCACAGGATTCACAAATAAAATGATGGTGATGATGATCAGTACATGCAATTCTGAATTTCATTTCTCCATCTAATTCAGTACCTTCTACAATACCTAAATCTTTAAATAAATGTAAGTTTCTATAAATTGTATCGAATGAAATGCCAGGGTAATTTTTGTCCATTTTTTGTTGTATTATTTTTGCATTGATGTATTTATCTTCTTCTACAAAAATATCAATCATTTCACGTCTTTTATTTGTATATTTGTGTCCATGATTTTTAATAATGCCAATAGCTTCTTCAGTCTTCATCTTTAGCAACTCCTTTAATCGATTTTACTTTTAATCTTTGATACATCATCGTTATTGCTAAAATAAGTACAAGTAGTACTACTATTACACCGCCAGGAGATATATTCATATAAAATGCTAGAACAAGTCCAGCGATAACAGAAAACTCTCCAATAATCACGCTCAATATAATTAATTGTTTAAATCCTTTAGTTATTCGCATTGAAACTGCTACTGGTAACGTAATTAAAGCACTTACCAATAATATGCCTACAACACGCATAGAAGCAGAAATTACCATTGCAACGATAATTATAAATAAAAATTGTATCCATTTTGGAATTCCAATTACTTTACTATATTCCTCATCGAACGATAATATAAATAGTTCTTTATAAAATGAGAAAATAAATATGAGTACGATAACTACAATCACGATAATAGTTGATAAATCACTTAATGTAACAGCACTGATTGAACCAAATAATAGCCCAACTATTTCTTGGTTAAATCCATCAGCGAGTGATATAAAGATAGCACTTAATGCAATACCTGCGCTCATGATGATAGGTATCGCAATTTCCTGATAATTACTATAAGATCTTCTTAAATTCTCTATAAGTAAAGCGCCTATAATAGCAAATAAAATACCAAACCACATTGGGTTAATAAATACAAATGCAGGTATCACCGTTATAATGAACATGCCAAAGGAAATACCTCCCAGTGTAACATGACTGAGTGCATCGGCAATGAGTGACAATCTTCTAACAACGATAAAAGCACCAATAAGTGGTGCAATGAAACCAATTAATATACCACTGATAAGTGAATATCTCATAAAATCAAAATTCAGTAGGGCTTCTATCATGATGAACAACACTCCCTACTATGTTGATGATCAACAAATTGTATTGGATGACCATAAATTTTTGAAATTTCTACTTCGTCTAGAGATTTAAATGCTTCTGTTGTTCCATGGAAATGTAAATGTTTATTGAGACATGCAACCTCTGTAGCTGTATCGGCAACCACACCAATATCATGCGTTACTAGTATAATTGTTACGCCTTCATTTTTGAGTCTTTTCAACGTTTCATAAAATTCACTAACATGTTTTGCATCAATACCACTGGTCGGTTCATCTAAAATTAATACCGAAGGCTCACTTATAAGTGCTCTAGCTATTAAGACGCGTTGTTGTTGTCCTCCGGATAATTCAGCAATGTTTTTATCTATTAAATGTTCTATATTCAGTCTTTTTAATACAATTTCTACTTTTCTCTCATCTTTTTTATTGAACCATTGAAACAGTCTTTTACGTTTAGTTAGACCACTTATCACAACTTCTTTAACACTTGCAGGGAACCCCGCTTTAAAGGCTTGTGCTTTTTGTGAGACGTAACTTATTTTTAACAATGATTGTTTGCCATTATAATCTTTTCCATCCACATATATTTGACCTTTTTGGATAGGTAATAACCCTAGGATAATTTTCAATAGTGTTGATTTTCCAGCACCATTGGGTCCTACAATTGCAACAAACTCTCCTCGATTAATTTTTATATTTATATTTTCAAGTACTTGTTTGTTATCAAAATAATAATCAATATTTTTTAATTCGAATACTGGTGTAGTCATGTTTTCACCTCGTTCTATACTATACAACGTCGAACCCAATATGTAAATAGTAATGTTTCCGAATTAACAAAAAAGAGTAAGCACAAATAGCCTATTTTATATCTAGGATACTTACGCTTACTCAATTCAATATATTAGTTTAATTTTAAACAAACATTATTGTTGTAATATTTTATTTTTTAAATCTTCATCAAATTTTTGCTGTTTTAACATTTCAATTTCTAATTTATATGGTGGTTTTTTATTTTTTTTATCTTCACCTACATAAGGTGTTTCTAATATCTTAGGTATATCTTTAAATGTATCATGATGTACGACATAATTTAATGCATCAAAGCCAATATATCCAAAACCGATATTTTCGTGTCTATCTTTATGTGCACCAATATCATTTTTACTATCATTGACGTGTACTACTTTAATTCTATCTACACCGATAATTTTATCAAATTCATTTAGTACACCATCAAAATCTTCTTTAACATTATAGCCAGCATCATGTGTATGACATGTGTCGAAACAAACCGATAAACGATCATTATGGTTTACACCATCTATAATTCTTGCTAGCTCTTCAAAGTTTCTACCTACTTCAGAACCTTTTCCAGCCATCGTTTCTAATGCAATTCTTACATTATTATCGTTCGTTAAAACTTCGTTTAAACCTTCTATAATTTTTTTAATACCAGCATCTGTACCTTCTCCTACATGAGAGCCTGGGTGTAAAACAATATCTTGTGCACCAAGTGCTTGTGTTCTTTCGATTTCACTTTGAAGAAACTCTACACCCAATTCAAAGACATGGGGTTTAACAGTATTTGCGATATTTATAATATAAGGTGCGTGAACAACAATATTGGAAAGACCATGTGCTTTCATTATCTCATGACCTTTTTCAATATTTAATTCTTCGATAGGTTTTCTTCTAGTATTTTGAGGTGCACCCGTGTAAATCATAAAAGTAGATTCGCCAAATTTATGTGCTTCTTCAGCTGAACCTTCTAACATTTTTTTACCATTCATAGATACATGTGATCCTAATAACATAAAATTCACCTATCCTTTTCTATTTTTTCTATCTTGACGACTTTTCTGTTTACTAAATTGTTTACGTTCCTTACGTTTTAAATCATCTAAATCTCTTTTGAATTTTTTCTTATAGCCTGGCTTTACTTTTTTCTTATTCGTTTTAACTTTATATTTCAATTGATTTGTTAAGTGATCGTCTTTATTTTTACGCGTTTGTCGCATATTATGCGCTTTTATTGGTTTTAATTCATCGTCTTTGATATCTACATTTTCGAATTTATAACCTCTTTGCTCAATTAATGCAATATTATGCTCTTCATCAGGACTGTACAATGTAATTGCTACACCTTTGTATTGACCACGTCCTGTACGTCCAACTCTATGTGTAAAGAAATCAATATCATTAGGCACATCGAAGTTAATTACATGGCTTACACCGTCAATATCTATACCACGTGAAGCTAAATCACTTGCAATCACAAATTGGAATTCTAAATTTCTAATTCTTTTCATTTGTTGTTTACGTTCTCTAGGTGTAAGACCACCGTGAATCATCCCTAATTTTAAACCAGCAGCATTTAATTGTTTTGCTAATTCATCTGCACTATCTCTACTGTTACAGAATATAATACATAAATATGGATTTAATATATCGATCAGTTTTAGTGTTTTTTCTATTTTTGCTTCACCTTTTGTAGGTATTAAATAAAATTCGATATTTTTCTTATTTTTTTCTGTGTTTTCAATTTCTACAAATTCTGGATTTTCTAAATATTTATTTAAAAATGGGTGCAATGACTTAGGAATAGTTGCACTAAATACTGCAATATGTGCATTTTCATCTAGTCTTGTTGCTACGTAATCCACTTCATCTATTAGTCCTAAATCAATCATTAAATCTGCTTCATCAATCACCAAATAAGAAGCTAAGTGTACATGTAAATCCCCATGTTTAGCTAAATCGTTAATTCGAGTTGGTGTGCCTATGATAAGTTGCGGTTGGTTCTTAACTCGGCTACGATCTTTTTCGATATCTGTGCCGCCAATGAAGAGTTTTACAGATACGTCTTCTTTGAATCTTGTTAAATGACTTGCTACATCAAATAGTTGTTGTGCTAGTTCACGTGTTGGTGCAACAACTATTGCTTGTGGTTCTTTATAGTCTGTATCGATTGAATTTAATAATGGTAATAAAAACGCATGTGATTTTCCTGTGCCTGTTTGTGATTGACCAATTAAATTCACTTGTTTAATTATCTTTGGTATGACACGTGTCTGTATTTCAGTCGGTTGATTAAAATTCAAATCTTTCACAGCATCTATAAGACCTGCTTCTAAATTAAATTTTTCAAATGGGTGATTTGCCATGTCTTGGCCTCCTTAAATCTTCATCTTGTCTATTATAAAGCAAAACACTATAATTTTGAACTAAATTATTGATTTGGAATCTGACTTTGAACCTTTAAGTAGTCTTTGTAGAGAAATACGCACCTTATCAAAATAATTTCGCAGAACAATCTTACTTTTTACTCTACAGCATTTAAAATGGTTGAGATACTTATTTATATCTCAACCACTTATTAACTTATTTAGTGTATCTACCATAAAAAAGTATCCCTAATAATTCATATAGTATTTTACTATTTGTTGTTTCTATTGATTCGGGCATATTTTGGTTTAAGATAACCTATAAATTTTTAAAATTTTAATTATAGATAGTTGAAGGGATCTGTATTAAGTTTTGACGCTATAATTTTAAAATCTTCTGTTTCATTATTTAACCAATCTACTAATAACTCACATAAACCTTCTTTCATTACATATTCACTGTAATGATTAATATCTAATAGATTCATACCTGCGATTTTTGCATCTAAAGCATCATGGTGTTTTATGTCTCCTGTTACAAATATATCTGCACCTTTATTTATAGCGTCAAATTCAAATCCAATACCTGAACCACCAATAATTGCTACTGTTTTAATGTCTGCATCTAAATTACCTGTAAATCTAACACTAGGCATTTTCAAATTCGTTTTCACATGGTTTACAAATGCCATTGTATTCATCGTTTCTTCCAATTCACCAAGCATTCCCAAGCCATAATCTGCTTCTTTTTGTAATTCTATAAAATCAAATACAGGTGTTTCATATGGATGGTGTTGCATTATAAGTTGTTGAGCTAGTTGTTTCTGATTATAATCAATCATAAATTCTAATTTATATTCTTCAACAGATGAAATTTGGTCTAATTCACCAATGTGCGGATTGGCACCCTCAATCGGTTTGAATTGTCCATTTCCTGGGGTTTCAAAGAAACAATATTGATAATCCCCTTCTTCTGCTAATCCTGCTTCACTTAATTTATTTTTAAAGTCTATTAAATTTTCTTTAGGAATAAAGACTTGAACTTTATAATAGGAGCGTAACTCAGGATTTAAAATACGTTGATGATTTAACTTAAGTTTATTGGCAAGCATTGCATTAACGCCTTTAGGGTAAACATCTAAATTTGTATGTAGTGCAATGACATTTATATCATGTTTAATTAATTTTCTTAAAATTGCACCATAACCATCATCTTGTGTTATTTGTTTGATTCCTTTGAAAATAAGTGGATGGTGACAAATAATGGTATTACAGTGATTTTTTAATGCGTCATCTACTACTTCTTCAGTACAATCAAGTGCAGTCATAATGCCTGAAATCGTTGCGCTTTTATTGCCAATTAACAATCCTACATTATCCCAAGATTCAGCAGAAGCAAATGGAACATGCTTATTAATGATATTCAGTAAATTTTCTATGTTCATTTAAATCACCTCATTAATTAAATTAATATCCTTATCAATTTCTCTTAAACGTTCTGTATGTACATTTGGATTCAAATTACTTTTTATTTTTAACAATGCGTCATGTTCGCGTTTCCATTTTTTATAAAATAATGGGGTTTTATTTTGGAGTAATTTTGGGCCAAATTTTATTTCTTGTTCAGTCATAGGTTCACAATGATTATTATAATCAGCAACAAGTATTTCATAGATGTGACCTTTTTCTTCCAAAATTTCTTCTGCGATTATAGTGTAGTTTAACTTTAATAGTTGCTCACGTATTGCACTAGATTGAATATTACTTTGTAATATCAGTCTAGGTTTGTTTTCTAATTTTTCAGTGCCTTCATTTAATATTTTAGCGATTAATGGACCACCCATGCCACAAATTGATACAGAAGTGACATGGTCTTCGGGTCTTATAACAGTTAAGCCATCTCCGAGCCTAACATCAATTTCATGACTCAGTTTATAATCTCGTACATTGCGAATAGACGCATCAAATGGTCCTTTAATCACTTCCCCAGCAATTGCAGAATCAATTAAATGATTTTCAATGGCATAAATTGGTAGGTAGGCGTGATCTGATCCAATGTCAGCTAAACAATTACCTTGAATAAAAGTACTTACTTTTTTTAATCTCTGATTTAATGGAATCATATTGTTACTCCTCTGATATATGTAAAAAAGGAGCGGGATTGAAATCTAAAAATGTAATTAGATTTCGTATGCCCGCCCCCTACAAAGATAAATTGATTTCAAAATACTTAGCGTGAGTGAATTTAGAAATCAGTCAGTCATTGCTTTAACAATTTATACACAATAACGTGTGGTTTCCAATTTATGTTTATATTACTTGTTAGTCCATAAAGTCTTTTAGACGTTTACTTCTGCTTGGGTGTCTTAGTTTTCTAAGCGCTTTTGCTTCTATTTGACGAATACGTTCTCTAGTAACGCCAAATACTTTACCTACTTCTTCTAATGTGCGCGTACGTCCATCATCCAAACCAAAACGTAAGCGTAGTACATTTTCTTCACGGTCCGTCAATGTATCTAAGACATCTTCTAATTGTTCTTTTAACAATTCATAGGCCGCATGATCAGAAGGACTTTGAGCCTCTTGGTCCTCAATAAAATCACCTAAATGACTATCATCTTCTTCACCAATTGGTGTTTCAAGTGATACAGGTTCTTGAGCAATTTTTAAGATTTCTCTTACTTTTTCTGGTGGTAAATCCATTTCTTCCCCTATTTCTTCAGGTGCAGGATCTCTACCTAAATCTTGTAATAATTGTCTTTGAACACGAATTAATTTGTTAATTGTTTCTACCATGTGTACCGGTATACGAATTGTACGTGCTTGGTCAGCAATCGCACGAGTGATTGCTTGACGAATCCACCAAGTTGCATAAGTTGAAAATTTAAATCCTTTATTAAAATCGAACTTTTCTACTGCTTTGATTAAACCCATATTACCTTCTTGAATAAGGTCAAGGAAAAGCATGCCACGACCTACATATCTTTTAGCAATACTAACTACAAGTCGTAAATTGGCTTCAGCTAATCGAGATTTCGCAACTTCATCGCCCTGCTCAATTTTTTTCGCCAATTCAATTTCTTCTTGAGCGTTTAATAAATTTACTCGTCCGATTTCTTTTAAATACATACGCACTGGATCATTTATTTTTACGCCTGGAGGTGCACTTAAATCATTTGGATTTAATTTGGAATCTTTATCTGAACTATCTTTTTCATTAACTAAACTTATGTCATTATCAGTTAATTGATCAAATAATTCGTCCATTTGATCAGAATCCATTTCGAAATTTTGCAGTTTTTCTGCAATTTCTTCATGACTAAGGTGCCCTTCTTTTTTACCTTTTTCAATTAATTGTTTTTTTACATCTTCTAAAGTTAGAGATGGATCAATCGTTTGTTTTTTAACTTTAACGTTATTTCCAGACATGAAATGGCCTCCCGAATATAATATCAAATTGATATCAAAATATTTTTATAGATAAAATTAGTGAAATCTACTCAAAATATTTACTTAGTATACATTTTAGCAACCCCATATAAATAAATATACAGACAAATACATAAAAAATTAATTCATTCTATTTTTATTGTGATTTACAATTTTTTCTAAATAATATTTTTGCAGTTCTAAATCACCTAACCTTGAAGCTTCCCGCAACTTTTGATTAAGCGATTCAATCGTTTCTTCATTTCTATTAGATGTCAGTGTATTTATATAATCGTCAATCTCATATTCATAAGGTTCTTCATTTATCATATAATTATCTAATGATATAAATGCTTCTTTGATTTCATTGATATCGATATACTGTAACACATCACTAATATTAAACGTATCATTTTCAGAGTAAAACTCATGTAAAACATTAAATATACGCTTAAAATATTGATTTGTAAAGTCCTCTGTTTGAAGTAATTTATGATAATTCAAGAAAGTGTCTTTATCGTTCATAAAATGTTTTAATAAAGCACGTTCTGCTTTTTCATGTTTGCTCAAATTATTAAATTCAGGAACAGTGGGTATTTGATAATTGTGTGGCTGATAATAATCTTGTTGCTGTCCTACTTCATTATTTAGACTATCCAAGCTAACTTTAAACAATTCAGATACTTCTTGCAATATTTTTTTGCGTAAAATCGTTGATTGCATAAATGAAATATCATTAGTTATCTCTTTTAAATATCTTTCATATGCTAGATCATTGTTTTCTATTTCGTCTTGATGCGTGTGAATTTTGTAAATGATGAAGGACTTCTTCTCATGTTCAACATAATAATTAAAAGCGTCTGCGCCATGTTTACCAATATATTCATCAGGGTCCATATTTTTAGGAAGTTGTACTACAAAGACGTTAAAGCCTTGTTGTAATAGAGCCTGTCCTGATTTCAAAGTAGCTTCAGTACCCGCAAAATCACCGTCGAACATCAAAGTGACATTTGTTGTTAATTTCTTTATAAAGGCAATATGTTCATTTGAAATCTGTGTACCCATACTAGCAACAACTTGTTTCAATCCTGCTTGATCTGATTTGATTACATCCATAAAGCCTTCTAATAAAATAATTTCATCATTTTTACGTATTGATTTTCTTGCTTTATCTACATTGTAAAGTAATCTTCGCTTTTGAAATATGGGTGTTTCTGGACTATTTAAATATTTTGGCTCTTGATTTGTATATGTTCTACCAGAATAACCAACAGTTCTTCCTTGTGCATTATTTAATGGAAACATGATACGATCACGAAATCGATCATAATAACTAAAATTCTCTTCATTTCGTGACAACAAACCAGATTCATAAGCTAGTTCAATGTCATATTCTTTTTTCTTTAAAAAATCATGACAGAAATGCGCATTATTAGGTGCATAACCAATTTTTCTTGCATCTATTAATTCATCTGTAAAACCACGTTCTTTTAAATAATTTAATGCCGCTTCACCTTCAACAGTTTTCTTCAGTGCGTAATGGTAATAATCTTGCATTAATTCATGCATTTCAATCATTTTTAAATCATCTGAAGCGACTTGATGCCCATTGTCTTGATTAGCATAACTTTGATCGGTTTCAACTTTAATATTTACACGTTCACCTAATTCTTTTACTGCTTCTGTAAATGGGATATCTTTAATTTCTTGTGTGAATTGAAAAACATTACCACCTTTTTTACAACCGAAGCAGTGACAAATTTGTTTATCTTCAGAAACTGTAAATGAGGGTGTTTTTTCATCATGAAAAGGACACAAACCTATATAATTGCGTCCTCTCTTCTCTAACTTCACATACTCACTAACTAAATCAAGTATATCCGTTTTATCTTTTATTTCATTTATCGTGGATTGATCGATTCTCAATATTATCACCTATTAAACATTAGTCATACTATTATAATTGTTTTCGTTAATTTTTGAAATTATTTTGCTCAATAAGACTGATAATATCATTTGCTGTTTCTTCAATAGCCTTATCTGAAACATCAATTATAGGACAACCAATTTTATCAACTAATTCATGGAAATAATTCAGCTCTTCTTCTATGCGTTGTTCAGTAGCATATCTTGCACTTTCACCTAAGCCAAGTTGTCTGAGTCTTTCTTTACGAATTCTATTTAATTTTTCTTCACTAATTTTTAAAGCGATACATTTAGAAGAATCTATATTAAATAAATCATCTGGAGGTGTTACTTCAGGTACGATTGGAATATTCATAACTTTGTAACTTTTATGTGCTAGATATTGTGATAACGGCGTCTTAGACGTTCTTGAAATCCCTAACAATACAATGTCAGCCTTGAATAAACCTTTTGGATCTTTACCATCGTCATATTTAACTGCAAATTCAATTGCATCAATTTTTTTGAAATAAGCTTCATCTAGTTGATGGACTAAACCTGGTTCAAAATACGGCTTTTCATCTATTTGATCTAATAAAATATTCATTAGTGGCCCCATAATATCCACTGCTTTAATTTTAAATTCTGCTAATTTCGCTTCCATGTATTTTCTAATTTCTGGTTTAACTAGTGTATATACCACTATCGCTTCGGTATCTTTTGCTACTGAAATCACTTCATCCACATTTTCTAGTGCTTCTATATAGGGATACCTACTTATTTCACTTTCACATTGTTTAGGATTAAATTGTGAAATGCAAGCTCTTGCTACAAGTTCGGCTGTTTCACCTACTGAGTCGGATGCCACGATTATTTGAATATTTTTCATTTACTTAAAACCACCTATTCATTTAGTAAGGATACAAAGATTTTAGTGATCGTAGTTTTAGAAATACGACCTTTAACTTCATATTTATCATTATCTTTCTTTACTACAATTGGTAATGAATCAATTTCTTTTTCGATCATAAGATTTGCTGCATGTATGACTTTCTCACCTTCAAGTACAAAACTCAAATTCGGCATTCGTGTCATAATAATATTAACTGGCATTGTATGTATATCATCACCAATCATAGAAGCTCTCAGTAAATCTTTACGAGAACAAACACCCATAAAGTCACCATCACTATTAATAACAAACAATGTGCTGACATCTTCTAAAAATATGGTGCAAATTGCATCATAAACTGACGTCTCACTTTTAACGACGACAGGGTGAGACGCATAATCTTTCACAACATATTGCTTCAATTCATCCGCAATTAATTTATTCTGAGGTTTGCCAGAATAATAATAACCTACACGTGGTCGAGCTTCTAATATGCCAGACATTGTTAATATGGCTAAATCCGGTCGCAATGTAGCTCTAGTCAAGCTCAGACGATCAGCAATATGTTCTCCTGTAATAGGCCCATTACTCTTTACTATTTCAATTATTTGTTGTTGCCTTTTACTTAGTTCTATAACACTCACCCCTTTATTCATTCTTCTTAATTATACATTGAATTTTTAATTGCTACAAATACATATATTTACTTGCTTATAAACTATCAATACATTAAAATTAGACTTAAAGCGAGTTAAGGATGGTGAAAGCTTAACAAGTAACAATGGCTAAAATTAAATGATAGTTAAAAGCGAGTGTACACACTAATTTGGGTGGAACCGCGGGTTAACATGAATCTAGTAAATAAACACATATATTACATATGTGATTAAAAAGATTAACTCGTCCCAAGATATAGATTAAACTTTTTGGCTTATTCTGTGTCTTGGGGCGTTTTTATGTAAAAAAGGAGAGTTATATTTAATGACAAAAGATATGGAAACAATCGTCTCATTAGCAAAACATAGAGGTTTTGTATTCCCTGGTAGTGACATTTATGGTGGTCTATCAAATACATGGGACTACGGCCCACTTGGTGTCGAATTAAAAAATAATGTTAAAAAGGCATGGTGGCAAAAATTCATTACACAATCACCATATAATGTTGGTATTGATGCTGCAATTTTAATGAACCCTAAAACTTGGGAAGCATCAGGTCATTTAGGTAATTTTAATGATCCGATGATCGATAACAAAGATAGTAAAATTCGTTATCGTGCAGATAAAATCATTGAAGACTACATGTTAAATGAAAAAGGTGACGAAAACTTTGTCGCTGACGGTTTAAGCTTTGATGAAATGAAACGCATTATTGATGAAGAAGGTATCGTTTGTCCTGTAAGTGGCACAGCGAATTGGACTGATATTCGTCAATTCAACCTTATGTTTAAGACTTTCCAAGGGGTTACTGAAGATTCTACTAACGAAATTTTCCTACGCCCTGAAACTGCACAAGGTATTTTTGTTAACTATAAAAATGTACAACGTACTATGCGTAAAAAATTACCTTTTGGTATAGGACAAATCGGTAAATCATTCCGTAATGAAATTACGCCTGGTAACTTTATCTTTAGAACACGTGAATTCGAACAAATGGAATTGGAATTCTTCTGTAAACCTGGTGAAGAAATTGAATGGCAAAATTATTGGAAAACATTCGCGAGTCAATGGCTTAAAGATTTAAATTTAAGCGAAGAAGCAACGCGTTTACGTGATCACGATGCAGATGAATTGTCTCACTATTCAAATGCGACTACTGATATCGAATATCGTTTCCCATTTGGTTGGGGTGAACTTTGGGGTATCGCGAGTCGTACGGATTTTGACTTGAAAAAACATAGTGAACATTCTGGTGAAGATTTCCAATATCACGATCAAGAAACAGGAGAAAAATATATCCCTTACTGTATAGAGCCTTCATTAGGTGCTGACCGTGTTACTTTAGCATTTTTATGTGATGCTTATGATGAAGAAGGAGTCGAAGGAAGCAAAGATTCAAGAACAGTACTTCACTTCCACCCTGCACTTGCACCATATAAAGCAGCTGTATTACCATTAAGTAAAAAATTATCAGGCGATGCAATTAAAGTGTTCGAAGAATTAAGCGCTGATTTTGCAATTGATTTTGATGAATCACAATCAATTGGTAAACGTTACCGTCGTCAAGATGAAATTGGAACACCATACTGTATCACTTTTGATTTTGATTCTTTAGAAGATGAAAAGGTTACAGTTCGTGACCGTGATACAATGGAGCAAGTTCGTATGCCAATCACTGAATTAAAATCATTCTTAGCTGAAAAAGTTAAATTTTAATTTTAAGAATGATATATTCAAAATCAAATAAAACTTAAATAGCAATTTAAATATTTATGGGACAAGAAACTAAGATTATTTCATTGTAATGGATTAATTTTTCTTGTCCCATTTTTTTATATAAAAAAAACAAACCTATGGTCTGGGCCAATAGGTTTGAATATAAATAATTATTATAAGTTATCTAATCGATATAATTGATTAATTAGTTTTTGACTTTTGAAATACATACCCGCATACTCTTTATACAATAAGATAACAAGTTCTGACATTTCATCGACAATTGTTTCGTGTATGCTCAATGAACTCATTTGATTAATTGGTAACTTCTGAAGGATATCTAATAAATACAACGTTTTGTTTGATAACTGAAATGCGTGTGTATCTTTATATGCAACATTTTCAGAAATTGCACCATCATATTTAAAACTATAACCGACTAATTTTGATTGATCTTCACTTTGAGTTATCACACATCTGTCAAATACTGCATTAAATCCAAATTTTGTCATACATTTTAACAATACAACAACTGACATGAGTTGTGCTGAAATCCCCTGCCTAATCTTATCTAATACAAAATGCAATAATTCGTAACTATTTTTAGAGATTCCATCTGTTTCCATGGAACGGTCGATCGTTTCAGTACACAAACTTGCATAGCTACTTTCATATATATCTAGTCGCAGATGGTAATTTTGGTCAATGACATCAACTGAACTTAAGGTGCCCATACCTTTCCACTTTGAATAAATAAACAAGCCATACACAAATAATTGCGTATTAGCCTGCAAGCCGCTCTTACTTTTCTTGGCTCTTCTTACCATAAGTGGGACTTTAGCACCATATTCATTTAAGATAGTTATAATTTTATCGGATTCGCCATAATCAATGGTTTTTATAATAATCCCTTTTTGTTTGATTAACACACGAATTCACCGACTTTCAACTTTAACTTAATCTCTATCTTCTAAATAACCCATTTGGCGAATGAAATTAACTTTATTTCGCCAGTCTTTTTGTACTTTAACCCATAGTTCCAAGTAAACTTTCGAGCCTAATAAACGCTCTATATCTTGACGCGCACGTTTACCAACCTCTTTTAATTTTTTACCGCCTTTACCAATGACAATCCCTTTTTGAGAATCTCTTTCTACGTAAATAGTAGCTTCAATTCTCACTCTATCTTCATCTTCTTTAATCATACGGTCTACATTAACACCAATCGCATGAGGAATTTCTTCACTTGTTAAATGTAAAATTTTCTCTCTTATCAGTTCTCCAACAACAAATTGTTCTGGATGATCTGATATTTGATCATCAGGATAATATTTAGGGCCTTCTGGTAAATATGATTTTATAACATTAATAAAATGATCTACATTTAAGCCTTCAAGTGCAGAAATAGGTACGATTTCTGTAAAATCCATATATTTTTTATATTTTTCAATTCTAGGCATTAATTCATCGGGATGAACCAAGTCAATCTTATTTAACACTAAAAATACTGGCGTTTTGATTGTTTTTAGCATTTCCATAATATATTCGTCGCCTCTACCAATATCCTCATTGACGTTTACCATAAACATAATGGCATCTATTTCAGATAGTGTATTCGTCGCAACGCGCATCATATAATCTCCTAATTTGTGCTTAGGTTTATGAATACCTGGTGTATCTAGGAAAATAATTTGCGCATCTTCTTGTGTCATGACACCTTGAATTTTGTTTCTAGTTGTTTGTGCTTTATCGGACATTATCGCAATCTTATGTCCTATTACACGATTTACAAAGGTTGATTTACCAACATTGGGTCTACCAATGATAGATATAAAGCCTGATTTGTGTTCTGTCATTAATTTAAATCCTTTCCTGAAAATCCTAAAGGCAATAACTCGCCTACTGATAATTCTGTCATATCACCTTTATGATTGGTCATATAAACTGGCATTTCGTCATCACAAAGCTCTTTCATTACTTGTCGACATGCGCCACATGGTGAGGACGGTTCATCTGCATCTACAGTTACAGTAATTGATTCAAAATCTCCTGGGCGGTATCCATCAGCAATTGCCGCAACTAAACTTGATCTTTCAGCACAAATCGCCATTGGATAAGCTGCATTTTCAACATTACCACCGTAATAAGCTTTGCCATCTTTCGTTCTTAAATACGCACCAACTTTAAAATTACTGTAGGGTGCGTACGCATTTGCCTGTGCTTTTCTTACTTCTGAAAAATAATGTGGTTGGTATGCCATTGCTTCATCTCTCCTGTTCAATATTCAACACCATGGAAATGGGTGTATAACTATATTTTATTAAAAGCTTTATTCATTAAGTATAAACAACTTTTGTGAATTTGCACTATTATTTAAAAATATACGGTAAAAAAACAATCAGCCCAATTAAGACAGCTATAATAGACGCAATAATCACGCTAAAAGCAGCAACGTCTTTCGCTTTCTTAGCTAAAATATGATAATCCGTTGTTACCAAATCGACTACATATTCAATAGCTGTGTTTATCGTTTCAAATGCTAGCACAAGTCCAATCGCTAACAATATAAAAAGCCATTCCACTTTTGTAATATGAAATATAAATCCACAAACAATGACTATCAAACCAAAAATAAGATGAAGTAAGAAATTCTTATCTTTTTTTAATAAAACTATCATGCCTTGAAATGCATATTTAAATCTATCCATACACGCCTCTAATCTCTAGTTAAGCCGTATGCATTAAGAATTTGATCTTGGCGTCCGAACATTTGTTTCTCATCTTGCTCATTCATATGATCATAACCTAATAAATGTAAAAAGCCGTGTAATGCAAGGAAGCCCAATTCTCTTTCAAATGAATGTCCGTACGAGTCTGCTTGTTCTTGAGCAACATCAGTACAAATAATAATATCGCCTAAAACTCTCGGCATTTCTATACCAGTTATTTCAGGTTCATCTTCCTCTAATGCAAAAGATATAACATCTGTGACTTTGTCTTTATCTCGATACATTTTATTAATTTCTTGAATCTCATCTTTATCTACAAAAGTAACTGACAATTCAGCCTCTTCTTCGATATTTTCTTGTTCCTTTGCAAACGTTAGCAGCTTGTCAATTTGTGTAAACCAATCCTCTTTCACTAAATTAGTATGGTCACTAAAATCTATCGTAAACATTTATTCATCTCCCTCATAACGATCAATAATTTTACTTACTAATGGATGACGTACCACATCTGTTTGGTCTAAATGATGAATACTTAAACCTTTAACGTTTTCTAATTTTTTAATCGCTTCTTTCAAACCACTCTTTACACCTTTTGGTAAATCTACTTGTGTTTTGTCACCAGTGACTACCATTTTTGATCCAAATCCTAATCTAGTTAAGAACATTTTCATTTGTGCATGTGTAGTATTTTGAGCTTCATCTAAAATGACAAACGCATCATCTAATGTTCTACCTCTCATATAAGCTAATGGGGCAACTTCAATGATACCTCTTTCTATAAATCTAGCAGTTTGTTCTCTACCTAAAACAGTATTTAACCCGTCATAAAGCGGTCTTAGATAAGGATCTACTTTTTCTTTTAAATCTCCTGGTAGAAATCCTAAAGATTCGCCAGCTTCAACTGCAGGTCTTGTCAAAACAATGCGTTTTACTGACCCTTTACGTAACTGTTTAGCAGCATAGACTACAGCTAAAAATGTTTTACCTGTACCAGCTGGTCCCACACCAAAAACTAAATCATTATGGTGCATCGCATTTACGTATAAACGTTGTCCCATTGTTTTAGCACGAATCGTCTTGCCAAATGCATCTTTAGTAATTTCATCTTCATATAAATCTAATAAGTATTGAATCGTACCATTTTGTGCCATTTTCACTGCTGCTTCAACATCTTTAATCGATATTGTTACACCTTGTTGTATGACTTTTAATA
This sequence comes from Staphylococcus saprophyticus subsp. saprophyticus ATCC 15305 = NCTC 7292, assembly GCF_000010125.1. Lineage (NCBI taxonomy): Bacteria > Bacillati > Bacillota > Bacilli > Caryophanales > Staphylococcaceae > Staphylococcus > Staphylococcus saprophyticus. The sequence goes on along the minus strand of NC_007350.1, from coordinate 1,230,253 downwards.
AATTAATTAGTACGGATTCCGCTTTTTCAACATGCTCAACTTGCTCTCCTTTTACAGCAATTTCTTGACCACGAGCATGTATAATGACATCAAATCCTTCCTCAATTGATTTAAGGTGTTCATCATTATTACCAATGAGTGCTTGCGCTTCATTGATGTCATTTATTTGAATAATTCCAGGCATATAGGTGCTCCTTTACAAGTATATTCGTTTCTTTTATTTTATCCTATTAGATTTTAAGTTACAAAATGATTGTTAACAAATAAATAATCAGCTTGTATAAAAATATACAATTACTGTTTAAAACTATTGATTATACATCTCTATTATATCACGAATACTCAATATATTATTTTAAAGTGAATTGAATAGGACAGAATTTCATTAATTTTAACAGAAGATTTACATTCTATCTAATTTTATAATAAAACGAAAGCTTTATAATGTATAAATATGATTGTGATAATCAGATAAATAAAAGTTCTTACTACGATTATAATATTAAAAACGCCTTATAACATCAAATTACATTGATTTATAAGGCGTTAACTTAAAAAATTATATTATAATTGTTTCGGTCTTTCTAATACTTCTGACCAAATAATACCATTAACAACTTCGTCCTCAGCAAACCTGAATTGTTCATTTGTGGCTGTTCCTTGTATCGCATGAGCATTCATAAGTTGTTTTAAACGAAAACGCTTTGTTCTTTCTGATAAATATTTATCAGCTATAATTGCACGTGCTTTTCGTTCAGTTCGTTGCAACTTCTTCTCAGTTTCGCGATCAATTTCACTACGTACATCTTGCATTTGTCCTATTAAATCGGATTCTAATTCTTGTTGTAATTTATCATCTTGCTGTTGTTGTGAACGTTTTGCTTTTTCAGCTTCAGTTTCATTATCCGTTCTCATCGTTCTTGATGAGCGCTCAGGACTCGGTGTTTCCATTTTTTCTGCACGTGTTTCAACCGGTTCTGCTTGTGTCTTAGTAGGTTGAGGAGCGCGTGGTTTTTCACGTTCTTGCGACATAGGGTCTTCATTTAATTGTTTCTCTATTTCTTTAAATGTTTTTCCTATTTCATCAAAAAAGCCACGTTTCTGTGGTTCTCCTCCATGGTCATTTGACCGTTTGTTGACTGGTGGTTTTTGGTTTTGTCTTTCTTTATGGCTATTATCACTAATAGCACCAATTACTGTCACAATCACAGATATTACAAAGATAATAATACCTATACTCATTTAATCACCCCTAATTATTTATCCGGTGATTCATCATCTTTTTGATTCGTACGTTGATTAATAGAATTTCTCATGCCTGTGTCAGCTTCAACATTTTTTAAATTGTAATAATCTTTTACGCCTAAGTTGCCAGAACGTAAAGCTTCAGCCATAGCCAATGGTACTTCTGCTTCTGCTTCAACCACTTTAGAACGCATTTCTTGTACTTTTGCTTTCATTTCTTGTTCTTGAGCTACAGCCATCGCACGACGTTCTTCTGCTTTAGCTTGTGCAATATTCTTGTCTGCAAGCGCTTGTTCAGTTTGTAAATCTGCACCAATATTTTTGCTAATATCAACATCAGCAATATCAATTGATAAAATTTCAAATGCTGTACCAGAATCTAATCCTTTACTTAAAACAGTTTTAGAAATATTATCTGGATTTTCAAGAACTTGTGTATGGTGTTCACTTGAACCTATTGTTGAAACAATACCTTCACCAACACGTGCGATAATTGTTTCTTCACCTGCACCACCAACTAAGCGAGCAATGTTGGCACGAACTGTAATACGTGCTTTTGCTTTAACTTCGATACCATTCATTGCTACACCAGCAATAAATGGTGTTTCAATGACTTTAGGATTAACTGACATTTGTACAGCTTCTAATACGTCACGACCCGCTAAATCTATAGCAGCCCCACGTTCGAATGGTAAGTTGATATCAGCTCTTTGCGCTGCAATATTAGCATCAACAACGCGATCAACATTACCTCCAGCTAAATAATGCGATTCAAGTTGATTTGTAGTTAAATGCAATCCAGCTTTGTGCGCTTTAATTAGCGGTGAAATCACTTTACGTGGAGATACTCTACGTAATCTCATACCTACTAAAGTACCGATGCCTACTTTAACACCAGCAGCAATTGCTGAAATCCATAATCCTACTGGAACAAATGAAAATAGCAACAACAATGCTACTAATACAATAACGACGATTATAATTAATCCGATCATACTTTCTCTCCTTTATGATTCGATTTCTCTTACAACAACACGTGTACCTTCAACTTCTAAGATGGTAACCTGTTTATTCCTTAAAATAAATGAACCATCTGAAACAGCATCGATTCTTTCATTATTTAATGTAATAATCCCTGCTGGTCTTAAGTCCGTTGATGTTGTTGCAGTTTTTCCAACTAAATGAGAGCGATCTTCATGTGAAGTGTAACCTGCCTCTGCATTTGTAGAATCTTTCAGTACAACTTTGTCTAAAAATGGAATTTTGCGTTTAAATCCTTTCACAAGTATCACCCACTCAATAATAGATAAGATTAATGCAAAGACAACATTAGCAATCATGAAGATTAAATTGTCTCCTAAAGTAATAATACTGAAAATAATAAAACCCATACCAATGATGCCAATAACCGCACCGACAACAAATAATTCAATGATAACTAATATGACTCCTACTCCAAAAAGTATCACAGAATAGAAATTAACGTCGCCTTTCACAAAAAATCCTAAGAAAAATATCAATAACGCTATCGTTGATATGATACCAACAACATTAATCTTATTAGAATATAATTGATATAGAAAACCAAGAAAGATAATACATGTTAAAATCAAAGCGCCAATTGGATGTACTATAAAGTTAGCTATATTATCAATCCAATTTCCATCCTCGACTAAATTGGAAGGAAAAATTGTATGTAAACTACTTGAAAGAATCACTCTATCACCTCGCTCTCAATTTGATTATACATGAAACTAATATGCGATTATACCGTTTACACTATAAAAAACTATTATCTTCAAAGAAATTTTCATTATTACTTTTTGCTTTAATAATGGTTAAGTACTACATGCTATGTATAATAAAAAATATGTTGATTTAAAAAGTACAATGGTTTTTTATAAAAAAATAATAGCCTTAGCTGTATATAACAACTAAGGCTATTATGGTTTATAATTAATGTTGGTGTTGAGGGAGTCAACGAAACTATTAATTATTTGAATTTACGTTTACGTGCAGCTTCTGATTTCTTTTTACGTTTAACGCTAGGTTTTTCGTAAAATTCACGTTTACGTACTTCTTGAATAGTACCGCTTTTAGAAACTGTACGTTTGAAACGACGTAACGCATCTTCAAGTGATTCGTTCTTTTTGACTACTGTTTTAGACATGTGTATTTCCCTCCCTCCAAATATCAACGAAACTTTATTATCAATACACGGTATGAACCATGTATAATCTAGTATAATATATCTGATTAATGTGGTCAATTACTAAAATTCAGATTTTGTTATTTTGAATAAATTCTATTAATACATGATTAAATTTATCCGGTTATGGATTTTTATCGTTGTATCATCTTATTCTTTATAATTCATATAACACGCTATTAGCACACATCAATACATTAAACTAATTGTGTAAATCCTTTTCGAAACTCAAAGCACTTAAAACATATAAAGGTGCTGTTTCAGCCCTTAAAATTCTAGGACCTAAGCCAATTTGGTAACCAACATCTTGTAACAGTGAGACTTCATCCTCATCAAGGCCACCTTCAGGTCCAAATATAATTAATACTTTATCATTTGGTTTAAATTGTTGAACTAACGATTTAAATTGACTTACTTCACCACTTTTAGCGGCATCCTCATAGGCAATTAGAATATAATCATACGTTTTGGTACTTTTAAGTACATCGTTTAATGTTGCTTGATATTGAATCGTTGGAATAGCTAATCTATAACTTTGTTCTGCAGCTTCTTTGATAATCTTCTGCCAACGCTCTAATTTCTTTGCAATTTTATTTTCTGTAATCTTGACAACAGAACGTTTCATACCTACAGCAATAAATTCACTTGCACCTAATTCCGTTGACTTTTGTAGCATCCATTCATATTTGTCAGACTTGATTAGTCCACTACATATCGTTACATTTTGTGGTAATTCTGTATCCACATCAATACGTTCTTCTAACGAAACCATGATACCTTCTGCACCAATATTAACAAGTTTACATTTATAAACATAATGATCAGCAAATGTAATAATGATATAATCATCAACTTGATGTCTCATGACGTTTGAAATATGATGTATATCACCTTGATCAGTTATACAAAAACGCTGATTTACATCAGCGTTTTGATCTATAAAATATCTTTGCATGTCAATCGCTCACTTTCTGTCCGACGATACAAACCCAACTATTGTCATGGTTAATAGAAACTATTTCAAATCCACTGCGTTTCATATGTTCAACAATAGCCTCGTGTTTTTCTTCTATAATACCAGAAGTTATAAAATAACCGTCTTTATTAAGTGTATTATAAGCATCATCTATCATTTCTTCAATAATATGAGCTAAAATATTAGCGATAACAACATCAAATTTTTCAGTTTCTTCTTTTAATAAATTACCTGGGACTGCTTCAATAGCATATTCACAGTTGTTTTTTTGAAAGTTTTCTTTAGCTACTCTAACAGCCATTTCATCTACATCAAGTGCTTTTATACGTTTAACGCCTAACAAATGTGCTGCAATGCTCAGTATACCTGAGCCTGTGCCGACATCTATAACTGAATCACTAGACTTAACATATGCTTCAATTGCTTTTAGACACATACTCGTTGTCGGATGATCACCTGTTCCAAATGCCATACCTGGATCTAACTCAATGCATAATTCACTATCATCTTCCTGTTGGTATGTTTCCCAACTCGGAACAATTGTGAATTTTTCAGATGCGCGAAATGGATGAAAGTAATGCTTCCACTCATTCTCCCAATCTTGCTCTCTAATTGTTTGCTCATCAAAGCTAAACAAATCTAAATCAAGACTTTCAATGTCTTTTAATGATTGAATTAATTTTTCTTGAAAATCTTTTGTATACTTAATTTCGTTAAAATATGCTTTAACTCTCACACCTTGTGTAGGATAATCTTCTGCATTTAATGCATATATTTCACCATACTTATCTTCGAAATCATGTGTTAAATCTTCTGAATCTTCTATAACAACACCATTAGAGCCATAATCTTCGAGTAAATTGGTTATGATTGGTGATACCTCATGGTTAGCAACGATTGCAACTTCAGTCCAGTTCATAAGTTATTCTCCTTTGAAGAATCTTTTTGCTTTATCTCTAAAATTTGATGGCTGCTCAGAAAGCTCCTCGCCATCTATTTCAGCAAATTCTCTAAGTAATTCTTTTTGGCGATCGCTAATTTTTGTAGGCGTAACTACATTGATGTTAATAAATAAATCGCCATAACCGTAACCATGAACATTTTTAATGCCTTTTTCTTTCAGACGGAATTGTTTTTCAGTTTGTGTACCGGCAGGAATTGTTAGCATGACACTACCTTTAAGCGTTGGTACTTTAACTTCATCACCTAAAGTGGCTTGAGCAATACTGATATCTAATGAATAGTAAATATCATCGCCGTCTCTTTCAAATTTTTCAGATGGTTTGACTCTAAACACAATATATAAATCACCTTGAGGCCCACCGTTTTCTCCTGGAGCACCTTCACCAGCTAATCTAATTTGTTGTTCATTGTCTACACCTTCAGGAATCGTCACACTAATTTTAACATTTTTATTTTCAGTACCTTTACCATGACAAGTTGGACAAGGTTCTTCAAATTCTTGGCCTGAACCACTACATACTGGACATACTTTTTCAGTTCTTACTCTACCAAGAATAGTATTTTGTTCAACTGAAACATGACCAGAACCATTACAGTAATGACAAGTTTTTTTCTTAGTTCCTGGTTTAGCACCTTCACCATCACATGTGTGACAAGCAACATCTTTGCGAATAGAAATTTCTTTTTCGCTACCAAAAACAGCTTCATCAAATGTGACAGTCATCGTATATTGTAAATCGTCACCTTTTCTTGGGGCATTTGGATCTCGTTGCTGTCTGCCACCACCAAAGAATGAACTAAAGATATCTTCGAATCCGCCACCGCCGAATCCACTAAAGTCTTGGCCACCGAATCCTTGGCCGCCAAAGCCACCTTGTGGTCCATCGTGTCCAAATTGGTCATAATTTGCACGTTTATTTTCGTCACTTAATACTTCATATGCTTCTGAGATTTCTTTAAACTTCTCATCAGCACCCTCTTCTTTATTTATATCTGGATGGTATTGTTTTGATAATTTACGATAAGCCTTTTTAATTTCATCTTTAGAAGCGCTTTTGCTAACACCTAAAACTTCATAATAATCTCTTTTGGCCACTCATACCTCTCCTTTCACGGTTTTATTAAATCTATTATAAAAAGGAAAAAGTCAAAGCCAATGTTCAATTGACTTTGACTTAATTTGGCTAAGCAATTGTGTCATATATTTCTGTTAATAACAATTATTTAGTCAATGACTCGACTTATTTTTGGTTATCTTGGTTGTCATCATCTTTAACTTCTTTGAAATCAGCGTCTTCAACATTACTATCTTGAGAAGCATTTGCATCTTCACCTTGAGCTTGTTGTTGAGCTTGAGCTGCTTGTTCATAAACTTTTGTAGACAAGTCTTGAACTACTTTTTCTAAGTCTTCTTTTTTAGCTTTGATATCATCAATATCTTCGCCTTCTAGTGCTGATTTAAGTGCTTCTTTTTTGTCTTCAGCATTTTGTTTATCTTCTTCGCTGATGTTTTCACCTAAATCAGTAATTGTTTTTTCAACTTGGAATACTAAGCTATCTGCTTCGTTTCTCAAGTCACTTTCTTCGCGACGTTTTTTATCTGCTTCAGCATTTTCTTCAGCGTCTTTAACCATACGATCAATTTCGTCGTCTGAAAGTGCAGAGCTAGATTGAATTGTAATATTTTGTTCTTTGTTTGTACCTAAATCTTTTGCAGTAACGTTCACAATACCGTTTTTGTCGATATCAAATGTCACTTCAATTTGAGGTACGCCACGTGGAGCTGCTGGAATATCAGTTAATTGGAATCTACCAAGTGTTTTGTTATCTGCAGCCATTGGGCGTTCACCTTGTAATACATGGATATCAACTGCAGGTTGGTTGTCTGCTGCTGTTGAATAAACTTGAGATTTAGATGTTGGGATTGTAGTATTTCTTTCGATAAGCGTATTCATACGTCCACCCATAATTTCAATACCTAATGATAATGGTGTTACGTCTAATAATACGACATCTTTAACATCACCAGTGATAACGCCACCTTGAATTGCTGCGCCCATTGCAACTACTTCATCTGGGTTCACACCTTTATGAGGATCTTTTCCAACTTCTTTTTTAACAGCTTCTTGAACTGCTGGGATTCTAGTAGAACCACCAACTAAGATAACTTCGTCAATGTCAGAACTTGATAAACCAGCATCTTTCATTGCTTGACGCGTAGGTTCCATAGTTCTTCTGATTAATGAATCTGCTAACTCTTCAAATTTAGAACGAGTTAAAGTTAATTCTAAGTGTAATGGACCATTCTCTCCTGCAGAGATAAATGGTAATGAAATTTGTGTTTGAGATACACCAGATAAATCTTTTTTAGCTTTTTCTGCAGCGTCTTTAAGACGTTGTAACGCCATTTTGTCTTTAGATAAATCTACACTGTTTTCTTTTTTGAATTCTGCAACTAAGTGATCAATAATTACTTGGTCAAAGTCATCCCCACCAAGTTTGTTGTCACCTGCTGTAGAAAGCACTTCAAATACACCGTCACCTAATTCAAGGATTGATACGTCAAAAGTACCGCCACCTAAGTCGAATACAAGTACTTTTTGATCTTGTTCAGTTTTGTCTAAACCATATGCTAAAGCAGCTGCTGTTGGCTCATTAATAATACGTTCAACTTCTAAGCCAGCAATTTTACCAGCATCTTTAGTAGCTTGACGTTCACTATCATTGAAATAAGCTGGAACAGTAATGACTGCTTTATCTACACTTTCACCTAAATAATCTTCAGCTGTACTTTTAAGATTTTGTAAAACCATTGCTGAAATTTCTTGTGGTGTATATGATTTTCCATCAACATCAACTTTATAATCAGTACCCATGTGACGTTTGATAGATTGTATTGTATTTGGGTTAGTAATTGCTTGGCGTTTTGCAACTTCACCTACTTGAGTTTCATCATTTTTGAATGCTACTACAGATGGTGTAGTTCTAGCGCCTTCAGGGTTTTGAATTACTTTTGGCTCATCGCCTTCTAAAATTGCAATACATGAATTTGTTGTACCTAAGTCAATACCTATTACTTTACTCATAAATAAATTCCTCCTGATATATTTAAAAATTTGGTGTTTTCAACAATAAAACGAATTATTGATTTACTTTAACCATTGAAGGTCTTAAAACTCTTTCTTTCAATTTGTATCCACTTTGTAGTTCTTGAGTGATTTGACCTGATTCGAAATCAGGATTGTCATCTTGAACTACTGCTTGATGTACATTCGGATCAAATTGTTGACCTTCTGTCTCAATTTTTTCTAAACCATTATTTTTTAATGCATTTAATAGACTTTCATGAACCATTTCTACACCTTTTTTAAGTGATTTAAATTGTTCATCTTCGCCATCTATTTGTAAAGCACGTTCAATGTTATCTATTGTTGGTAAAATATCATTTAGTACATCTTGTGCTTTATATGCTTTCATTGTTTGATTTTCTTTTTGAATTCTACGTTTATAGTTTTCAAACTCAGCGTATAATCTTAAATATTTTTCTTCATTTTCTTGAACATCTTTTTTTAATTGTTGAATTTCTTCATCTTTAGGATCTACGTCTTCTGCAATTTCTTGTGAATCGTCCTCCTGCAGATTATCTTGTGATGTTTCTGTAGTTTCATCATTGTTTTCAACTGAATCGGTTTGTGAAGTTTCTTCATTAACTTCTTCATTTTCGTTGAAAGCTGATTCGTTTTGCTCTGTCATAGTCTGCCCTCCAATACAATTCTTAATTACCAAATCGTATTTAGTAATCGAATTACGTTCTGATAATTCATTGCTGTTGGTCCGATAACCGCAATTTGACCTTTCAGCCTATCATCAATATGATACTCACTTGTTACGATAGAAATATCACTTAAACTTGATTCAATTTCATGTCCAATTTTCACATTGATGGAAGTATTGGACATTTCATCAAGTAGTTGTGTGATTTTGTTCGATTCTATATACTGTAGAATCGGTTGAATAGATGATACGTTTGATTCATTCAACGCATCTATGAGTTTAACCTTTCCGCCCATAAAAATGCCATTACTTTGATTATCAAAATGAATATCAATCATATTTAGCATGTCTTTTATAAAATCTTTTTCAGTATCAGATTTTACAAAAGCATTTAATTCATTTTCAAAACGGTGGTTATTCCATTCATTATATTTAGCAGTAACAAAATTTGATATTTTGGTTAATTCGTCATTAGATAATGGTACTTCAGATGCTAAATGTAAATGTTCAACATGACCTGATGTAAACACAACCACCATAATAACCAAATAAGCATTTGCTCTAATCAAATGAATATTATTGATTATATCTTGTTTATGATTTGGACGCATTACCAGCGTTGTATATTGTGATGCAATTGAAAGTTCATTAGCAAAATCACTCAATGTAGAGGAAAGGTCATAATGATTTTCAATTACCAAATCTTTTAAACGCTGCATTTTAGTTTGTTGTTGATGAGATGTTTCTTGTAATAATTGATTCACATAATATCTGATACCTGATTCTGATGGATATCTTCCTGATGAAGTATGTGTTTTTTCTATTAGTTCGAGATCTTCTAATTGTTTCATCTCATTTCTAATAGTAGCAGGGCTAACATTTAATTTATGTCGTTCAATCAGTGTTTTAGAACCAATTGGCTGACCTAAATCAACATAATCTTCAACAATTGCATTTAATATGCTTAATTGTCTATCACTAATCATGTTTTCACCTCATTAGCACTCTTTTGTTTCAAGTGCTAATTATAATTTATCAAATTGGTCAAAGTAAGTCAATGTTAAAGCCTCGGTTTTTAATAAAAACTTATACATTTAGTAAAAAAGACTCAAATACAAGGTTTCCGATGACTTTCCCTCTCTCAGTCATTGAAATAAAGCCTTGGTTATCTACAATAAGTTCTCTTTTAAGTAAATCCTCAATTGTTGTGCCATATACTTCATCTATAGATAAATCAAACTTTTCTTTAAATCTAGCTTTATTGACACCTTGGTTCATTCTTAAACCTAAAAACATTTCTTCTTCCATTTGTTCATTTTTTGTTGGTCTCGTGGACTCTAACAAAGGTCTTTCATTGTTCTTTATTTTCTTTATATAGTGATTTACAGGATTAACGTTACTGTACCTTTCACCGTCAACATAGCCGCTTGCACCTGCGCCAAAGCCATAGTAACCTTCATTTTTCCAATAAACTTTATTATGCTCTGATTCGTGACCCATTTTTCCAAAATTAGAAATCTCATATTGATGTAACTCAGACCTTTGCATGCGTTCTAAAAGATATTCATACATTTCTTCCCCGATATCTTCATTAGGTATTTTCAATTTGCCTTTTTTATACATATTATAAAATTGAGTTTTAGGTTCTAAAATAAGACCATAACTAGAAATATGATCAATATCCATCGCCAATGCTTTTTCTAAACTATCTTTAAAATCATCGATGGTCTGTTTTGGTAAGTGATACATTAAATCTAAACTAATAGAAGGAATACCTACGGCTCTCGCATTTGTAACTGCTTGGTATATATCAGATGTATTATGTGTTCTTCCTAATATTTCAAGCAGCTCTGGTTTAAAAGTTTGAACGCCCATAGATAATCTATTCACACCAAAATCCTTTAATAATTGAACTTTTTCCAAAGTCAATTCATCTGGATTTGCTTCAAAACTAAATTCTCCTTTGATTTCGAAAATATCAGTAATAGCTTTAAGTAAACGTTTAAGTTGTTCATAACTAAGTGCCGTTGGCGTTCCTCCACCAACAAAAACAGTTTCTAACACCTTCGTTTTACTATATTGCATTTCTTTAATTAAACAATCTAAGTATTCATCAACTGGTTGGTTATGAATAAAATATTTATTGAAATCACAATACGTACATATTCTTACACAGAAGGGGATATGTATATATGCACTTTTCACTTCCATATTGTGTTCACCTACTTCCCTATTTAAAAACATGATGTTTCATAAAAAACTGGGGCATAAATCGTTCGGATTTAAGGCCCCAAGTTTAAAGTATTATTAATCTTCATCCATTTTGAGTACTGCAAGGAAAGCATCTTGTGGAATTTCTACATTTCCCACTGCTTTCATTTTGGCTTTACCCGCTTTTTGTTTTTCTAATAATTTTCTCTTACGTGTAATGTCTCCGCCATAACATTTAGACAATACATTTTTCCCCATAGATTTAATGTTTGTTCTCGCGACAATTTTTTGTCCTACAGCAGCTTGTACTGGTACTTCAAATTGTTGTCTTGGTATTAATGTTTTCAACTTATCGACAAGAGTTTTACCACGTTCGTATGCAAATTCTTTATGCACGATAAAGCTAAGAGCATCGACTTTTTCACCATTTAATAAAATATCCATCTTAACCAGGTCACTTTCTTTATTATCAATAAATTCATAATCAAAAGAAGCATAGCCTTTAGTATTAGATTTTAATTGATCGAAGAAATCAAATACTACTTCTGATAATGGAATTTCATAAATAATATTCACTCGAATATCATCCATGTATTCCATATTAATAAATTGACCACGTTTACGTTGACACAATTCCATTACAGCACCGACATAATCATTTGGTACCATCATAGTCGCACGTACAAACGGCTCATAAATGGTTTCTATTTTATCGCGATCTGGCATATTCGCTGGATTATCTACAGATACTTCCTCACCAGATTTTAATATACATTGGTAAATTACCGATGGCGCAGTTGCGATTAATTCAATGCCGAATTCACGTTCAATTCTTTCTTGAATAATTTCCATGTGTAACATACCTAAAAAACCAGTACGGTAGCCAAAACCTAATGCTTGAGAAGATTCTGGTTCAAATTCTAATGAGGCATCGTTTAATTGCAGCTTCTCTAAAGCTTCTCTTAAATCGTTATAGTCTTTGTTATCAATAGGGAATAATCCACAGAATACCATTGGATTCATTTTTTTATAACCTTGTAGTGGCGCTTCAGCAGGTCTCTCTGCATGCGTGATTGTATCACCTACACGGGAATCATCAACATTTTTAATACTAGCAATGATATAACCTACATCACCCACTGTTAATTCATCTACTGATAATTGTTTTGGGGTGTTAATACCTACTTCAGTTACTTCAAATTCTTTTCCAGTAGCCATCATTTTGATACGATCTCCAGCTTTAACAACGCCTTCCATAACACGTATGGATGAAATGACACCTCTATATGGATCATACTCAGAATCAAATATTAAAGCTTTTAAAGGTGCTTCTGGATCACCTTCAGGTGGTGGTACTACCTCAACTATTTTTTCCAATATATCTTCAATACCTATGTTTGATTTTGCACTTGCAAGTACGACATCCTCTTTATCAATACCAATAACGTCTTCAAGTTCTTGTTTAACGCGTTCTGGCTCAGCTGCAGGCAAATCAATTTTATTGATAACAGGTAGAAGCTCTAAATCATTATCCAGTGCTAAATAGACATTAGCTAGTGTTTGTGCCTCAATACCTTGTGCTGCGTCCACTACTAAAATAGCACCCTCACACGCTGCAAGTGATCTAGATACTTCATATGTAAAATCTACGTGTCCTGGTGTATCAATCAAATGGAACGTGTATGTTTCTCCATCCTTCGCTTCGTATTTCAATCGTACTGCGTTTAGTTTTATAGTAATACCGCGTTCTCTCTCTAAATCCATAGAATCTAGCAACTGTGATTGCATGTCTCTTGTTTCAACTGATTTAGTATTTTCTAAAATTCTATCAGCTAAAGTAGATTTACCATGGTCTATATGTGCGATAATAGAAAAGTTTCTTATATTTTTGCGTCGATTATAACGATCTTGTTTATCCATGTATTATCCTTCTCACTTTCATAATTCTAGCCCGTTTGTATGTATGACATTCTTTGATATAATAACGTTTTTACAAGTTAATTGCAAACTTGCAAAGCCATTAGTTTATAATAATTCAAAATATTAATTCACTTGTTAACACTTTATCAGAATATTTTATAGAATAAGTGTTTCATAACTTTATACATTATTATATCATTTATATTGAATTTACGGGCGGCTCATAAATAAATGATTGCAGAAAGTCGCTTGTTTTGATAAAATATTTCTTGTTGTAATCAAATTCATTTTGATAGCGAAGATCACTTTTAGGAGGTGACACACATGCCAAACATCAAATCTGCAATTAAACGTGTTAATACAACACATACTGCTGAAGAACGTAATATTTCTCAAAAAAATGAAATGCGTACAGCAGTTAAAAGAGCTCATTCAGCTTTAGAATCAAATGCTGATAACAAAGCTGACTTATTGAGTTTTGCTTTGAAAAAAGTAGATAAAGCTGCACAACGCAACTTAATCCACGACAACAAAGCTGCTCGTATTAAGTCATCATTAATGACAGCTGCTAAATAATATTAAAGTTCAAGCAATTGCTTGAACTTTTTTTATATCTTTTTTTAAATAAGTATCCTTTTAAAATACTCCCAATTTAATGTATGCACAGCGGGATAATATTGCTTTGTTTAAAACTACAGCGATAAAATAAATAACTCTAATATGAGATGTTTATCCATATAAGATGATTTTAATTTATAATCCGTCTCAGCACAGGAATCTATAATATTTAGCAAATTTTCAAGTTGGTAGTTTCTTGCTTGATTAAGCGCTAATTTTACTCTGTATGGGTGTACATTTATTGTCTTGGCAATTTGTTGACCACTATAACCCTTTTGACTTAATATTTTAGACTGATAAAAAAGTCGATAATTACTGGTAATTAATGCTAATAACTTAATTGGTTCTTCTTTCATTGCAATCAGATCATTAACCAATTGAATTGCATTTGATTTTTTATTTTTTTGAATATAATCTGTTAGTAAAAACACATTTTGTTCTAAACTTCTATTAACAATTTGGTACACATCTTGTTTATTAATTGTTGATCTGTCACCTAAGAAAAGGATTAATTTTTCGAGTTCTTGTTTAACAATATTAAAATTAACGCCTGTTAATTCTATAAATAGGTCAAGTGCATCTTGTTTGATATCTTTAAAATTTTCATGAAGCTCTTTTTTCATCCACTGCATAATTTCTTCTTCTGACATTTGCTCTATTTTTTTTAATTGGGCATTCTTTTTTAATGTTTTCACCAATTTCTTACGCTCATCTAATTTACTATGATATACCTCAAAAATAATCAACGTATCTCCATCATATTTTTCAATAAATTCAATGAGTTGATCTATGTTATGATTCAAATCTTTAGGAGGTTTTTCACCAGTGAATAGGTATGCATTTTGAACAAGTACTACTTTTTTATCAGAGAAAAAAGGCATGGTCAATGATTCTTCTATTACGGGTGCCAAATCATGTTCGTATAAATTATATTTTACGAAATTAAAATCATCTTTAGGTGCATTTAAATAGTTATTTATTTCTTCTGCTGACTTTTTTTCTATAAGTTCAGGTACTTCTCCGTAAATTGTTATTATATTATTGCTCATATATAGCACCCTTTCATCTCTATTACACATTAAATTATTATATCACGCAGTATTTGTTCTCTCTACCCAAATCATTTACCAAATTGTGATTTAATTTGTATCGAATTTGATAAAGTAATTGTGACTTCCCCAGAGAGACTTGTCATATATATTTTAGATCCTATTGCTTTCAATCTAGTAATAACTTCGGTACTAGGTAATTTATATCTATTATTTTGTCCAACTGAAATTAAGCTGATTTTAGGATGCATTATATTGACAAAGTTAGAACTAGAACTTGTTTTACTTCCATGATGACCTACTTTTAATACATCCAAATTATTAAGTTTGTACTTATTAAGTAAAAGAGATTCATTATGTTTTGAAGCATCGCCCATAAATAACATTTTATATTTATTATATTGTATGTAGGTAATAATAGAATGTTCATTTAGATCGTCTGAATTTTGTATTGTAGCATCTAACAAACGAATATCTGCTTTGCTAAGTACGATATGATTAAAAGTTTTAAAATCTAATAATTTAACCTTATGTTTTTTACATTGTAACGTTAGCGCTTTTAATTGTTCTAAGCTAAAGCTATTTGCATTTATTATTATATGATCTATTTGATATTTTCCTATTAGATAGCTTAATTCTCCCATATGATCAACATGTGGGTGTGTAATAATCAAATAATTAATTTTAGGTAAACCATGCTTTTTTAAAGTGGGCAGAATCTTTCGTTTTGATAGCATGTGGTTGTCTTTCATACCTTTTTTAATCAATACACCCCCAGTATCTATAAGCATAGATTCCTGTTTATCCGTTTCAAATAATATAGCATCTCCTTGGTTCACGTTTAACATAGTTAATCTGTAATCATTTGATTTCGGTAAAATGGTTAAAATGAAAAATATGCTTATTAGAATCAATAAAAAAAGAAAATAATGCTTATGAACGAATAAAATAAGTGCAACAATGATAAGAAACACAGCAATCGCAATAAAAAATGAAGATAATTCGGGGGTGAACCATTTTAAAGTAGAGAATTTCATAAAAATAGAAACAAAGTAATCATGAATCAAGAGCAATATATTTAGGCATTTTGTAAAAATTGTAACTTTAATAGGAAAATGAAGCGAAGCAAAATAAATTAACGAGGCAGGAAATAAAATAAATGTGTAAAACGGAACAAAGAATAAATTAGCTAAGATACCTATCCATTGGATTTGATTAAAATGGGCTGCACTAATAATGGAAGATGAAAGTTGTGCTATAACACTGACAAAAATCATGCTTTTGACGATATTAGCGTCTTTTAAAATCGGGAGTGCAAAAAGAATACAAAAAGTTATAAAAAATGAAAACTGAAATCCAATATTATATATTAATTGTGGAGAAATTAGTGTGATTAAAATAAAAACACCAAAAAGAACATTCATAGAATGTTTGTACAACTTTTTCGGAAGTAATAGAAGAATAAGCGCAACTAACACTGCACGAATAGCACTTGGAGCCATACCAGTGTAAATAGTATAAATGGGTAACAAAATAAAAATAATAGCTTTTATCAAAAATAAGGGACATCTGACTTTAGTCAAAGTATAAAAAATAATACTAACTAAAGCTGTGATATGTGTCCCACTTATTGCTAGTAAATGATAAATACCAATTTCTCTAATTTGATCTAATTGATAGTCTTTTATCTTGGAAGTATCTCCCGTAATCAATGCAATTATTTTACCTGGATCATCGTTGTGTTCTGTAACAAGACGCTTATAAATATATTGCTTATGTAAATCGACCAGAGACATCCAACCCATTGATATTGACTTACAACTTGATAAATCGAAGCTTTTTATATTGATATATAATTTTCTACTTATTCCTTCCCCATTAAATTTAAAAGCACCATGGATTTTACAATCGCGTCGGTATAATTCAGACGAATCCGAAGATTTAACTTTTCTGTTCGGCTTAAAATAATATTGATAATAATCGCTATCAATTTGGAGTTTACCACTTAGAGTATTGTCGCTAATGACAGGTTTAGTGATAAATTTTGCATTAGCAATTAAAGATTTACTTAACATATCATTTTGAAATTCTAACGTTTGATGATAATACCTATAAAATAATCCAAAAGCTATAAAAGGAACAATTATAATCATAATAACTTGCTGCCATTTGAACTGCTTTATTTTAAGTAAAAATATAAGGAATATAAAAAGAAGTATTGAAAGAAATTTGAGATGTAGCCAAAGAATGCCAACTAAATATGCTATGCCATAATAAACCGTGGCTATTTATTTAATAAGTATTGTGCTACATGCTCTTGATCAAATGAAATTTTTTTATACTCAATACCTGCTTGTTTCAATAACTCCAATGCATATGTATGGTTATGATAATCTTCGGCATAATATATTGTATCAATACCAGATTGTATGATTGATTTTGTACAGTTCAAACAAGGGAAATGAGTAACATAGATTGTAGCGCCATCTGTA
Organism: Staphylococcus saprophyticus subsp. saprophyticus ATCC 15305 = NCTC 7292; assembly: GCF_000010125.1. Lineage (NCBI taxonomy): Bacteria > Bacillati > Bacillota > Bacilli > Caryophanales > Staphylococcaceae > Staphylococcus > Staphylococcus saprophyticus. The sequence goes on along the minus strand of NC_007350.1, from coordinate 1,212,796 downwards.
GAAACACCTTGTTTAGCACATTGAAGTAAAGCGTTCATCTCAGCGTGTATTGTTCTGATACAATGGCCATCCTCTAATAAACACCCTTCATCAATACAATGAACTTCACCTGAAACCGAACCGTTATAGCCCCCTGCAATGATTCTATTATCTTTCACTATAGTAGCACCAACTGACAAACGTTCACACGTAGAACGCAAAGCCAAAAGATGACTTTGAGCCATAAAGTATTCTTCCCATTTGATACGATCCATGATGATTTACCTCCATATATGTATTATATTTTTTGATTAATTATAGATTAATTTGAATTGAACCATAATGCAACTAAAAGTTATATAGTCAGCTTTGAACCGATTTTTTCTAAAGTCTTAGCTCCAATACCATTTACGTCTTTTAATTGCTCTACAGACTCAAAAGGGCCATGTTGTTGTCTATATTCTATAATAGCCTTAGCTTTAGTCGGTCCAATCCCATTTATCGTTAATAACTGAGATTCTGTTGCATCATTAATATTTATTTGTTCTGAGTTTATTGTACTATTACCTTTTTTACTATCTTCTGTGTGGTTATTCTTTAAAGCAAAATGATTCATATTAATGTCTTTTTGATCTTTGTCACCAATTTTCGGAATATAAATGACTTTCTGGTCTTGTAATTTTTCAGCTAAATTCACACTTGAAAGATCAGCATCTTTTAATAAAATTGCTTTGTCCACTAATTGCTTAACCCTATCCGTATCTTTCATCTTATAAATATCAGGATGCTGTACAGCACCTTTAATATCAACAAAAATAAAGCTACCCTTTTTATCATTTTTTACTGATTTTGCATTATCATTATTAGTAGCAATTGTTTTACTATTGGTACTTTGTTCATTAATTAATGTGGAATCATCATTTGTACTTAAGTTTGCATTGCTGTTGTCATCTGTATTGCTGACATTTAAAAATTTATAACAACAAATAGCAAGCAATAGTACTAACGCGCATCCAACTATGATCACTAATTTATTTTTCTCAAAAATTACTTTCCATTTTGACCAGTCTAATTGCAAAAAATCACTCCTTTATACTTAACACGTATAAGGGAGTGATTTTACTTTTATTTTTTAGCTATGAAAAATAATCTATAACCATTTTCAGTGTGATTGTTTATGTCAAAGTCAACAAAAGTCTGTATATGGTTAAAACCTACTTCTTTTAACATCGCTGTATATTCATTTTCAGTATAAGTTTGCTGATAATGTGATTCATCAAACCTAGTATAATGCGTACTATCTTGTTTAATAAAAAACGACATATCGTGCCAAACACTCAGAGGTTCTTCGCCTTGGACAGCTTCCCACCCTAAGAAAACATCTTCGGATTCGTCAATATAACTTTGATTATTAAACAATGTATTCATTTTATAAGCTGTGTGAACATCAAACATAAAGACACCATCTTGAGATAAATGTCGATAAACATTTTTAAATGTATCTGAAACATTTTCTCTTTCAGGTAAATAATTCAAAGAATCACAAAATATTGTAATGACATCAAAATGTTGTTCAAGCTCAAAATCAGTCATATCTGCTTCAATCCAATTAACAACATTAGATTTTTGAGCAGCTATAGCTAACATATCAACACTAAGATCCATTCCTGTCACTTGCTCAAATTCAGTGAACAGCGATGTTAAACTACCGGTTCCACAACCAATATCTAAAATAGAATGCTTTTTACCTGCAAAATGATTAACAATGCTTAGCCAATCTTCATACGGTTGATCTAAGGTTAGCTGATCATAAAACAAGCTCATTTCTTCATATTGTGCCATTTTTAATAAACAGCCTGTCTGTATGATTCAAGAGGTGCATCTCTATACAGTTTTTCAATATTATAATAATCTCTTTCATCTTTATGGAATACGTGTACGACTACATTTGCCAAATCAATAAGAATCCATCTCGCATCATTAAAGCCTTCCATTCGTTTAACTTCAATTTCCGCTTCATTAGCTGCATCTTTGACTGCACGTGCGATAGACTGAACTTGTTTTTCATTATTTCCGTGGCAAACCACAAAATAGTCTGTCATATCACTAATACCTTGCATATTTAAAGAAATAATATCTTCTGCTTTTTTATTCTCAGTTGCTTCCACAGCTAATTTTAATAATTGATCTGATTTCATTTAATCATCCTTTACTCTTTCGTCACTGTAATTGTAATAATTCAAGCATGCAATCGTCGCGTCATAGACATTAATATCTTTATTAATTAAATATAAAACGGTACGCTTAGATATTTCATATATTGTTTTATCTAAGCCACCTTTATTGTATGCTAAATCTCTAATTTCTTCAACGCCTGGGGTTTGACGCCCAGGTTCTATATAGTCTGCAATAAAGACAAGTTTCTCTGTTTTTGTCATTTGAGCACGACCTGTCGTATGGTTTTTTATCGCTAATAATACTTCTTCATCATCGATACCATACTTCTCTTTCATAATAACCGCACAAACAGGTCCGTGTAAAATTTCCGAACCATAACTTAATAGATTGCTATCTAAATCATGTTGCGTAACAACTTGATACATCGTTCCTAAATCATCATATTTAGAATAATCGTGTAATACACCCGCAAGTTCTGCTTTATCTTTATCACCATCATAAATATCTGCTAATTTAACCGCAGTTTCAGCCACTCTTAATGAATGGTTAAACCGCTTTTCAGGCAATTTCTCTTTGACAATTTCTATTGCTTCATTAACTTTCATATAATCCTTCCTCTCGGATATATTGTTCAACACTTGGAGAAACGAGTGCTTGAATATTCTCTTTATTCTTCACTCTTTTTCTAATTAATGTTGAGCTTATATCAATACGTGGAATTGTTATCGATAGCATTTCTGATTCGACTTCTTGTGTCGTTTTATCTCTATTGACGATTACAAAAGTAATGTACGATTTTAATTCATTAATCTTAAACCACTTATGCAGTTGATTATATTGGTCTGTCCCTATCACAAGATAAAGTTTTGCATCAGGATGCTTATCTAAAATATACATCACTGTATCATAGGTATAACTTTGTCCTCGTCTTTCTATTTCATTTAAACAGATACGACCAAAACCCAGATCATCTATAACAGATTGAATCATATCAACTCTATATCGACCTTCCAAATAATCTGTATGTTCTTTTAGCGGAGATATAAAACTAGGTATAAAATAAAATACGTCCGGTTTTATAAATGCGTTAACTTCACTAGCTACGACCATGTGGGCGATATGAATCGGGTTAAATTGCCCACCATATAAGACAATCGATTTAGCCATTATGGTAACTGAATTTGTTTATTATCTTGTGATTCTTTGTAAAGTACAATCATCGACCCGATTACTTGTACAATATCACTACGTGTTGCATCACTTAATGATTGTGCTAAGTCATTTTTATCTTCAAAGTTGTTTTGCAATACATGTATTTTAATTAACTCTCTATTTTCTAGAATATCTTGTATTTGCGCTACCATATTGTCATTAATACCAGCTTTCCCTATTTGAAAAGTTGGATCTACGTTATGGGCTTTACTTCGTAAAAATCTTTTTTGTTTACCTGTTAACATAATTCAATCTCCTTTTATAAATATTTTAAAACAGTGTCTTTCATTATTTGAATTTGTGGTAATTCACCTGTCCAAATTCTATAACTTTCAGCACCTTGGTATACGAACATATCTAATCCATTATGAATAGGATTTCCTTTAGCTTCTGCAATTTCTAAAATAGGTGTCTTAAATGGTACATAAACGATATCACTCACTAACGTGTGACTATCCAAATTATCAAGGTTAATAATAACCTCTTTATTTTGATTCATACCTGCTGGCGTTGTATTGATAATAATATCAAATTCTGATAATGCTGCTTCAGCTTCTTGTAAACTAATTTTATTCACTTCTAATTGCCAACTTTCAAATCGATCCATAGATCTATTGGCTACTGTAAGTTTGGGTCTAACGAATTTTTTTAGTTCATTAGCGAGCCCTTTACTCGCACCACCAGCGCCTAAAATTAATATATATGCATCTTCTAAATCTGGATATACTTGTCTTAAACCTGTTACATATCCAATACCATCCGTATTGTAACCAATCCATTTACCGTCCACAATTTTCACCGTATTAACTGCTCCAACTGTTTTTGATTGTTCATCGATTTCATCCAGATAGGGTATAATACGCTCTTTATGTGGTATTGTAACGTTAAATCCAGAAAGTGCTTTGTCATTAATTATCTCTTTGATACGATGAAAGTCTTCGTTTCTAATATTAATCGCTTCATAAGATGATAAATCATTTAAAGCTGCAAAATTTGCATTATGCATAACTGGTGATAAAGAGTGATCAATAGGATTGCCTATCACTGCGTACTTCACATTAAACCCGCCTTACATTATAGAATTTCGTAATACGACATCGACATTTTTAGGTACACGAACAATGATTTTAGCACCTTCATCAATGGTAATAAAACCTAATCCAGAAATCATAACATCACGCTTTTCTTTACCTGTTTCTAGACGTACGGCTTTAACATTTTGCAAATCAAAATGATCTGGGTTATTAGGGGGCGACAATACATCCCCTAATTGATTACGCCACAATTCATTTGCATTTTCCGTTTTAGTTCTATGGATATTAAGATCATTTGAAAAATAACATACTAATGGTCGTTTACCACCACTTATATAATCAATACGTGCTAAACCACCGAAAAATAATGTTTGTCCTTCATTTAATTGATATACACGTTGTTTAACCTCTTTTTTAGGCATAATTGTTTTTAATTCTTTTTCCGTTACGTAATGCGTCATTTGATGTTCTTGAATCACACCAGGTGTATCATACATGAACGAAGTGTCATCAAGTGGTATATCAATCATATCTAAAGTTGTACCAGGGAATCGAGAAGTGGTAACTACATTCTTTTCACCCACACTGCGCTCTATCAATTTATTAATCAGTGTAGATTTACCTACATTTGTAGTCCCTACAATATAGACATCGTCATTATTTCTCAAAGTATTAATAGCATTCAATAAATCTTCGATACCCTCATTTTTTTCAGCAGAAATTAAAATGACATCTTCTGCATCTAAGCCGTATTTTCTCGCTGTTTTCTTCAACCATTCTTTTACACGGCGTTTATTAATTTGTTTCGGTAATAAGTCTAGTTTATTACCTACTAAAATGATTTGTTTATTTCCAACAATGCGTTTGATTGCATTAATAAAAGATCCTTCAAAGTCAAAAACATCCACAACATTTACAACAATACCTTTTTTGTCTGCTAAGCCATTAAGTAAATTTAAAAAATCTTCACTATCCAAGCCTACATCTTGCACTTCGTTGTAATTTTTTAACCTAAAGCATCTTTTACAAATAACGTCTTCTTTATAAAGACTACTTTCTGGAACATATCCAGGCGCATCTAAATCTTCAGATTGTAAGGGTGCGCCACAACCGATACATTTTAATATCTCAGTTTCTGCCAATCAATTTTCCTCCCATTTAATATAACCTTTTTTTCTAAAATGCTGTAGTAATCTACGTTCAATCATGCGATTAAACTTCGTTATAAATCCATCTGTTTTTTTCACTGGGACAACCATAATTGTGAATAATCCGCGTCTATTTCCGCCAAACACATCTGTTAGCATTTGGTCTCCAATGACAACTATTTCTTCTGGATTCAAATTCATTAATTTAGATGCTTGATTAAAGGCGCGACCTCTGGGTTTTTTTGCTTTAAATATATAGTCCACATTTAATGATTTTGAAAAATTGCCTACGCGTTGTTCGTTGTTATTTGAAACAATTGTTACAGTTATGCCGAGTTCTTTTGCTCTATCGAACCATTCTTTTACTGCTTCTGTTGGATCAGCTACATCCCATCCTACAAGTGTGTTATCTAAATCTGTAATTATACCTTTTACGCCTGAATTTGCGAGTTTTTCTATATCAATTTGAAAAATAGATTGTACATATTCGTTTGGCATAAAATAGTGCTTTATCATACCCATGTTTTATTTCACCTTTTTATATAGTTTTAATTAAACGATCAACAATTTGACTTGAAGCAATTGCTGCTTTTTCTAAGAATGCTTCGAATGTTATACCTGCATCACCATCTGCTAAATCAGAAATAGCACGTGTAATTATGAATGGTAGGTTAAACTGATAACATGTCTGGGCAATCGCTGTTGCTTCCATTTCTGCTGCCATGGCTTGTGGAAAGTTTGTTTTGATATCTGCGCGTTGTTCTGCAGTGCCAATAAAACTATCTCCACTTACAATTAAACCAGATTTAGCAACCCATTTTTGATCATTTATTGCTTCTTTTGCTAATTCAATTAAATGGCTATCCGCAACAAATTGTGCAGGCATTTGAGGAATTTGACCCAATTGATAACCAAATGCTCTTGCATCTGCATCGTGATAAGCTACCATGTCACTTACTATAATATCTCCGACACCAAGTGATTTGTCTAATGCACCCGCCGAACCTGTATTAATAATTAAATCTGGGTGAAAACGATTTATTAATAAAGTAGTAGAAATTGCAACATTTACTTTTCCAATACCACTTTGAGTCAAGATAACTTCTTTATCATGTAAACGCCCTTTATAAAAAACAACATGAGCAACATTAATTATTTCTAAGTTAACAATTTTATCTTTTAAGATAGCTACTTCTTCTTCCATAGCACCTATAATACCTATCATTATATTTCACCTCATTTTAAAATCCTAGCCTTTGTTATTCTACCATATTTGAACACATAGCTCGATAATAGTTCAATGTTTTTGCATAAAATAATAATTATTGAAATTATTTAAACTTTTTAATTATATTAACTATCATAAATTCGTTTATTTTAAAAATTTAACATGAAAAATACCCTGAACTTAATGTATTGTAACCATAAGTCAGGGTATTATCTATTTTCATTTAGCTACCAAATAATTCAGTTAAACCTTGAAGCGAGAAGATACCAATTACAATCGTTACGACTACTGCAACAATCCCGAACCAAAGCATCCATGTCGGGTGTTTGTAATCTCCTACGATTGATTTACGTTTACTAGCAATTAATATCGTACCTAATGTAATAGGTAAAATCAAACCATTTAGTGCACCTGCTACAATAAGTAACGTGACAGGTTTGCCTAAGAATAAAAATACTAACGTTGACACTACAATGAAACTAATTACAATAATATTCGTTTTATTATAAACAGATTTATGTAATGTTTTTAAGAATGTTGCACTTGTATATGCAGAGCCAATAACTGAAGACATTGCAGCCGCAAATAGTACAATACCGAAAATATTTCGTCCTATAGGTCCTAACACATGTTCAAATACAGAAGCAGGTGGATTATCAGCATTCAATGTAACGCCCGTTACTACTACACCTAATACAGCTAAGAATAATAATGTTCTTAGTACACCAGTTGTTAATATACCTGAAATCGCAGCCTTATTTACAAATGGTAAATAATCTTTACCTTTAATTCCAGAATCTAATATTCTATGTGCGCCAGCAAAAGTAATGTATCCGCCAACCGTACCACCAACTAATGTGATAATTGGTAAAACAAGCGCTAGTGGTTGCTCTGGCATCACTAAATGTTTTGCAGCCTCAGCATAGGGTGGATTGGCTTTAAACATAACAAAAGCGACAACGATAATCATCAATACACCTAAAAACATTGTTACGACGTCCATTATCTTTTGTCCACTTTTACTAATAAATATTGCAATTGAAAGAACGGCAGTAATTGCTGCACCTATTTTAACATCTAACCCAAATATCGCATTCAAACCTAATCCAGCACCGGCTATGTTACCAATATTAAAAGCTAGACCACCAATTGCAATGAGGATTGATATAAATGTACCCAGTCCATTAAAAATTTCATTAGCTACTTCTTGTCCACGTTTACCTGTAACAACGAGTACACGCCAAATATTAATCTGTGCACCAATATCAATTAATATAGATAGTAAAATTGCAAATGCAAAACTAGATGCAAATTGTGCTGTAAATACAGCAGTTTGTGTTAAAAATGCTGGTCCTATCGCGGATGTTGCCATTAAAAACACAGAACCTAATAATAACCTTTTGTGATTTTTAGTAAACTGGAAATCTTTTTCGTCTGACCTTAATTTTTCTCCCATTGCTTAGCCCCCTAACCTTGTAATTGAAATGCCTTCTTTCGTTAATTGTTCTCTAATTTGTGTTACAAATTCAATTGCATGTGCCCCATCGCCGTGCACACAAATAGTATCTGCTTTAATATCTATTGTATTGTTATTTTTTGTAATTACTTTTTGAAATTTAACCATATTTATCACTTGTTTAATCGCTTCATCTGTATTGGTAATCAATGCATCAGCTTCTTTTCTGCTTACTAACTGTCCATCGTCTTCATAACGTCTGTCGGCAAAAACCTCAGAAGCTGTGGACAATCCTAAAGCCTGTGCTTCTGAAATTAATAAAGTATTAGAAAGTCCCACATAGATTAAAGTCGGATCAAAGTCATAAACTGCTTTTGCAATAGCATGCGCAATAACTTTATCTCTTGCTCCCATTTGATAAAGTGCACCATGCGGTTTAACATGATTAATCTTAACGTCATGAATTCTACAAAAACCATTCAATGCACCTAATTGATAAACAACAATATCATAAACTTCTTCAGGAGATAAATCCATATTTCTTCTGCCAAAGCCTTGTAAATCAGGAAGTCCTGGGTGTGCGCCGATACCTATACCGTTGTCTTTTGCAAGTTTAATGGTATCGTTCATCACATGTTGATCGCCAGCATGAAAGCCACATGCAATATTTGCTGATGTTATTAAAGGAATAATTTGATTGTCACCACCAAATGAATAGTTACCAAACGCTTCTCCTAAATCACAATTCAAATCTACTTTCATTTATACTTCCTCCTTTAAAATTTGATGTCTATCTAAAAATTTAATGTCTACTTGGCTTGCATCACCATCAGCATATTCAGGATAAGATAATACAGCATACAGAAAATCAGCAGTTGTCGTAAAACCATCGATGACCATTTCATCAAGTGTTACTTTTAATTTATTAATAGCAAGTTGTCTAGTGGAAGACTTCACAATCACCTTTGCAACTAATGAATCATAATATGGTGAAACTTTATATCCGTGATATAACAAACTATCAACACGTATATTAAAGCCTTGTGGCAGATGTAAAGCTTCTACAGTGCCTGGTGTAGGTTGAAATTGTTTCTCTGGATTTTCTGCATTAATTCTTGCCTCAATGACATGACCATCAAAAGTAATGTCTTCTTGTGTGAATGGTAGTTCATTATGTTGCATGAGATACAATTGTGCTTGTAATAAGTCTCTGTTTGCTCTCATCTCTGTTACTGTGTGTTCAACTTGAATGCGTGCATTCATTTCTATAAAGTAATACGCATCATCCGTAACTAAATATTCAATGGTGCCTGCACTGCGATAATGAGATGCACGCGCCACTTTAACAGCATCATTACACATTGCTTCTCGCATCGACTCAGAAATTGCAGCGCATGGTGATTCTTCAATTAACTTTTGATTTTTCCTTTGTACAGAACAATCTCTTTCACCTAAGTGAATAAAATTATTTTTGCCATCACCGATAACTTGAACTTCCACATGTTTTGCAATAGGGATGAAAGCTTCAACATAAATACGGTCATCATCAAAATACTTTTCACCCTCACTTTTAGCTTCTTTAAAAGCTTTTTCGAGTGACGCTTCTTCTTTGATAATACGTATACCTTTACCGCCACCACCACTCGCTGCTTTTAACACAAGTGGATAACCAATATCTTGAGCAATAGATTTCACTTCACTTATCGAATCAACAGCACTTGTAGAACCCGGAATAATAGGAACACCGACATTATCAACTGTTTGTCTAGCAGTGATTTTATCCCCCATCATTTCCATAGTTGTCTTAGTAGGACCAATAAAATAAATCTCGTTCTCTTCAACTTTTTGGGCAAACGATGCACTCTCCGATAAAAAGCCATACCCTGGATGAATCGCGTTAGCTTGTGTTATTTTGGCTGCGCTAATAATTCTGTCTTGGTTTAAATAACTTTCAAGTGGATTTGCCTCACCTATACAAACAGCTTGATCTGCTAAACTTACATGCAAACTTGATTCATCACCTATCGCATAGATTGCAACAGTTTCAATATTTAGTTCTCTGCACGCTCTTATAATACGTACAGCAATTTCTCCTCTATTTGCTATCAGACAACGATACAATGCAAACACCCCTTTATTTGACTTATTTTACGTTAACAATCAGTTGATTGTATTCTACGCTCGAACCGTGCTCAACTAAAATTTCTTCTACAACGCCTGAAACATCGCTTGTTACTTCATTAAGCACTTTCATCGCTTCAATATATCCGACTGTATCTCCTTTTTTAATTTCGTCACCCACTTGTATAATAGGGTTTGTTAACTCTTTTTCGTCTTGTAAGAAAAATGTGCCTACCATTGGAGATTTAATTTGTTGATATGTATGCTCATTTGTTGAATCATTCTCTTCATTTTTAGCATTATCTATTTTATTACTATCATTTTTTTCTGCTTGGTTTGATGTAATATGATTTGCATCATTCTCAGTAAAATCAAGTTCGATTTCGTTTTCATAGTCTTTATATTTAAATTTTTTAACGTCGTTCTCTTTAACTAATTTAATTAACTGTTCTATTTTTTCAAAATTCATTATAATTCCCCTTTTAATAAATTTTTGATTCGTGACGCTGTTGGTCGAAGTTGTTTTATTTCAAAAATTGGATTTTTTATTATTTCTTTTCTTTTTTCAGAAAAACATTTTTCTTTTTGCTTTAGTGTCTTGATTGCATCTTCGACTGATATCCATTGGAATCGGATGGTTTCACCTGGCTGTTTTTGTGCCAGTATCGATAAATCAGCTGCACAAACTGTTGCAATTTTAGTATAGCCTCCCACAGTTTGCTTATCATTCAGTAAGATAATGGGATTACCATCGTTAGGCACTTGAATACTACCAAGTGCTACTGGTTCTGAAATGATATCTGCAGAATTGGTTGGCGCAATATTTTCGCCTTGTAAGCGGAATCCCATACGGTCAGATTTTTCTGAAATTTCAAACGATTCAGATGTTAATTTTGCTTTTACTTCTTCTGAAAACTGCTCTATTTGTGGCCCTTCTATAATATGAATCGTGTGTTGTTCATCGTTTTCATTTTCAATACGCGCACTTATACCTATCTGAGATAAATAGTGATCGTTTTGTTGAATAGTCAATACATCACCTTTTTTTAAAGCTCGTCCTTTATAGCCGCCAATTTGATTACGGGTGTGTGTGGCATAACTATTAGCTATCAAAGGTACATTGATAGGTTGTCCAAAAGCTATGTATCCTCTGGCACCATGTAACGCTGAATTTAACTTTAATATATCGCCTTTTTGTGCTTTAATAACCGTTTGATGAGATATAGGTTCATCATTAATAGTAGCGTCAAACTGAGCACCTGTTATAACAAAGGTATTATCTGCTGAAAATTGAATGGACGGGCCGATAATTGTAACTTCTATTGCAGGTCCTTCATTATTAATTAATGTTTGTGCAAGTCTATACGCATAGATGTCTAATGCACCAGCTGTTGAAAACCCTTGATTTTGATAACCAATTCGCCCTTCGTCTTGGATTGTACTAAACAAACCGGGCGTTAATATTTTAATACTCATTACTTACTGTCACCCACTTTTCAATATCAAATTGATTACTTTTTTGTTCCTCTTCAATCTGATTTAAGGTTTGTTCATTAATAGCATAAAACTTAATATAATCTCCTGAGTTGTATAAACACATTGGATCTCGATTTATATCAAACACTTGTATAGGTGTTTGTCCGATAATTTGCCAACCACCTGGAGAAGATTTTGGATATAATCCTGTTTGGTTATTTGCAATACCAACAGAACCCGCAGGAATACTTGTCCTCGGTTCCTCTCTTCTGGGTGTATGTAATTGTTTATTTAACCCTCCTAAAAATGGGAAACCTGGCATAAAGCCCAGCATATATATTAGGTAGGTATTTTCAGTATGTAATTTAATAACTTCTTCTGAAGTTAATTGATTATGTTTCGCGACTGTTTCTATGTCTGGGCCACGGTCACCACCATAGTATACGGGTATATGTAAAATTTTAAATTGTGAGTTTGATGTCAGTCCTGCATCAACATCAACATTGCCTAAGTCCAAGCTGTTTATGATTTCTGTCGCATCGCTTTGAGTGATATCGATAGTCAACATAATTGCGCGATACGAAGGTATTATTTCTAAAATAGCTTTATTACTTTGATCCTTAATATACTGTTCTATTCGCTGTACTTCTTTAAAAGTATCAGGATCAATCTGTTCATCAAAATAAATCATGATGGTTTGTTCATTAATGATTTTATATTCCAGAAACGTTGCCCCCTTTGTTAATTATCACAACTTATTATAAAAACAAACTAAGTTGTACATTCAACATTTCTATTATATCATTTATTATAAATTTCTGTTTAATAGCAAATAATTATCATAGATTATAATAAATAATGAATTCGGCTTATATGAAAAGAATCAATATAGATAGCCTAAATAATTTTATAATTGTTATCAATTTATCAGAATATAGTCTGCAAGTATAGAAATATTTTAGCAAAGTGTAAAATCCCCCCAGACATTTAACATGTGTGGGGGGATTTGCACTAAAATTTATTTGATATTTACGATTTTAACATTTATTTCTCCACCATTTGGTAGTGGAACACGTACTTCATCGTCTAATTTTTTGCCAATTAAACTTTTGGCCATAGGTGATTCGTTAGAAATTTTACCTTTAAATGCGTCTGACTCTGCAGAACCAACAATTTGATATTCTTCTTCTTCTTCACCAGGTAATTCAACAATCGTAACTGTTTTACCTAATTGTACTTCGTTATTATTACCTGTATCTTCGATAATAAGTGCATTACGTAACATGTTTTCTACACGTTGGATATCTTGCTCAATAAAACCTTGTTCATCTTTTGCCGCATCATACTCTGAGTTCTCTGATAAGTCACCAAAAGAACGGGCAATTTTAATTTTTTCAACGACTTCAGGTCGTTTAACAGTTTTTAATTCTTCAAGCTCATGTTCTAATTTCTCAAAACCTTCTTGCGTCATTGGATATTGCTTTTGGTTTTCCATTATGTCATCTTCCTTTACTTATAAATACTATTGTTTACTAACTAAAGTTTGAATCTTCGTCGTCATTATATCGATAGCTACTTTATTACTTCCGCCTTCTGGTATGATAATATCTGCGTATCTCTTAGTTGGTTCTATGAATTGATTATGCATAGGCCGAACTACATTCAGATATTGATTAATAACAGATTCCATTGTACGTCCTCTTTCTTCGGTATCACGAAGCAGACGTCTTAATATGCGCAGATCAGCATCTGTATCAACATAAATTTTGACATCCATTAAATCTCTTAATGTTTTGTTTTCAAGTGCAAATATACCTTCTACGATGATAACATCTTTTGGCTCAAATGCAATCGTTTCCTTACTTCTCGTATGATTTGAGTAGTCATATGTTGGCACTTCAACCTGCTTACCATTCCTCAAGTCATTCAAATTGTCAATTAATAAATCATTATCAAATGCAAATGGATGATCGTAATTGGTTTCTAAACGTTCATCAAAAGTTAAATGTGATTGGTCTTTATAATAATAGTCTTGAGCCAATAGTGCAACACTATGACCTTCTAAATTTTTCATTATTTCGTTTGTAACGGATGTTTTCCCCGATCCTGAACCACCGGCAATGCCTATTATTGTTGTACTTTTCATTATCCAATTTCCTTTCTCATCATGTTATTCGCATAAATTGGATGATCGACTTTAATTTGAACTATCTGCAACGGATGGCGTGCAGCATCAAGTTCATTTCCCTCTTCATCATAAATTGTTTCCACAACTTGTCGAAAAGTATCAATTTCTGGTCCAAAAAATTCAATTTCCTGTCCAGGTTCAAATTTATTGCGTTGTTGTACTGTAGCAATTTTAGTCGCTTTATCATAATCTAACACTAACCCACAGAAATCATAAGCAGAATTTTTCTTATTTTGTTGACCAAACATTTGCTCTTCATAACCTGGTGTACCTTCTATAAATGCAGATGCAGTATCTCTATTAGCGCATTTGTCTAGTTCAATCAACCATTCTGGCTTAATCTTAAAGTTCTCTGGATCACTTGCATATGCGTCTATAACTTTTCTATAAATTGAGACTACTGTCGCAATATAATGTATGGATTTCATGCGTCCTTCAATTTTTAAAGAATCTACACCAATATCCATCATATTAGGAATCGATTCTATTAATTTCAAATCTTTAGGGCTCATTGCAAAAGGTGCAACCTCATGATCACCATAATATAAATCTAATTCCCCATCAGATTCAATATGTAATAAATCATAATCCCATCGACAACTTTGACAACACCCACCACGATTTGAGTCACGCGCAGTCATATGATTACTTAATGTACATCTTCCTGAATAAGCAATACACATTGCACCATGTATAAAAGATTCAATTTCAATATCAACTTTTTCTTTCATCTCTTTCATTTCCATAGCACCTGTCTCACGTGCTAAAACAACCCTATCTAAACCTTCTTCTTTCCAAAACTCAACTGCTTTGTAATTAGAAAGTGATTGCTGTGTTGAAAGGTGGATTTCCAATTCTGGCGCTACTTTTTTACAAGTTTCAATTATAAGCGGATCAGCAACGATAATACCAGTTGCACCTGTTAATGCTAAATCGCGTAAATAGGTGTCTAAGCCGTCTATATTTTCATCATGAGCAATTATATTAGTGGTTACGTATATTTTAGCACCATAACGCTTTGCAAATGCAACACCCTCTTGGATTTCTGGCATTGTAAAGTTATCTGCATTAGATCTCAAACCATATTCTTGTCCACCGAGAAAAACAGCATCTGCACCATAATGTATAGCTATTTTAAGTTTCTCTAAATTACCAGCAGGGGCAAGAAGTTCAGGCTTTTTCATTTTAGGTTTATTTTGAACATTAATTTCTTCTAAAATTTTCACGAGTTAACCTCCATTAGTATACTGTTTGTTTATATAAGAAGCCTTCGTCAAACGGGCGATGTTCCGGTTGTATTGCTTCTATTGGATCGACAAGCATGAATTTTTCATCTTCATATGCATCTGGGTCCTCATTATACAGATCTATTGCTTCTCTGTATTGTTCGGTACAAATATTGATATAACTTTCTGACTGTAAGATGCCGTCTATTTTCAGTGAATCTATACCCGCTTCAAGTAATGGTTCCAATTCTTCTATTAAGCAAATATCGTTTGGTGACATAATATGTGTTCCATTATAATCTTCATAAACTGGGTATTTATTATCACGTTCTTCGTCATATAATAATAAATCATTCGTTTCATCGTTACGTGAGATCTTCATTTGACGTTCTTGGAAAGTGTAATAATTACCTAACAACATACGCTTAGATTGGAACATGCAAGTCATACCATGAACTTGAACTTCAATTTCAACATTCGCATGGGCTTTGATATTAAGGATTTCGTCCAAACTCAATTCTCTAGCAAGTTGTGCACGTGCAGCTCCTTTTTCTCCCCAATAATTACATTGAAAATAATTAGTCACCAGTGCTTCTGCATCCCAATGTAAAGGAATTGGATCTGTGTGTTGTTTAACATACATAACAACAGCTGGGTCTCCAAAGATAATTCGATCAACTTTTATTTCATGAAGAAAATCAATATAAGCTTCAACTGCACTTAAATGATAGTTATGGAATATACCATTTACTGCAGCATATGCCTTTTTACCATTACGATGAATCATATCCACTGCTTCAATCATTGCTGCTTTATCAAATTCTCCTGCTAATCTCAAACCAAATTTTTGCTCGCCAATGACAAAGGCATCAGCACCTTTTTCAATTAATGTTTCGATATGTTTAACCGATTTGGGTGTCACTAATAATTCTGTCATTTAGATTCTCCTTTAATTGAAATGGCTAATCCATCATCAATATTTAAAAAGTTAGTCGTATAAGCTTCGTTATTCATAAGCCATTCGTTATATTCAATCACCTTTTTAACCATTTGGCGCACATTGCGAGTCCGCACAACTGAAATATCAGAAACAAAGCCATGATAGAGTACATTATCCGTAATAACTACGCCACCTTCTTTTAATAAAGGTGTATATAATTCAAAGAATTTCTTAGACTGTGCTTTAGCAGCATCAATAAATATCATATCGAAACTTTCTTGTTCGACATTATGAAATTGCTCTAACGCGTCACCCTCAACCAATGTCACTTGATTTGAAAAATCGTATTTCCTAATATTTTCTTTTGCTTGCTGTTGCATATCTGAATCACGTTCAATTGTCGTAATATGTACATCCTTAGATACAGATGCAAATTGCATTGCACTATAGCCAATCGCTGTACCAATTTCTAAAATATTTTGTGGTTTATGCAGCCTAATCAATTGCTTAATCATTTCTAAAGTAAGTCTGTCTACAATAGGGACGTTATTCGCTTCTGCATATGGTCTCAAAGACTCTATCGTTTCATCGGTTTGTTTATGTAAATTTAATAAATAGGATTGATTATTATCCATTTTCAAAACTTCCTTCGTTATAATATAATACATAAGTTTTAACAATAAAATAGGGAGTAGTATAGAAGCCTTTTGTACATAAGGTTCCTTGCCCCATCCCGGCAAAAATGGCCAATTAAAAACTCAAAATACTTATAGATTTGCGCTAGAATGCGTCATTTTATGTATGACCATCATATTTTCTTTAGAAATTATGCTTTAACATCTATTATCATTGTATTTTCAACTTAATCAGTTACCGCACAGACTATCAATCACACTAGTCATTGGTGCTCGTGCTAGTTTAATTTTAGTAAAGATGAAAAATATATTTACATATAACATTTATATGGTCTATTCCATTATTAATAAATGCAATTTCAAAATCGTATGTGTTTGAATTTAACTTTATATATTTTACCATAAACACCCCGATAATATAAGCATAAATTCCGTAGTTAGTTAACTCTTAAATATATAATTATCATTAATCATTCGATTTTTATTCGTTTATTTACAGAAAAAAACCATACTGCTTTTCCAGTATGGTTTACTTCATAGTGACTTATATTTAAAGAACGATTTTTTAATTATTCGTGGTCATGATCGTGGTCATGATCATCCATTTCTGTATTAACGACTTCTTCAATCATATCCCATTCTTCGTCAGTTTCCACTGGTAAGAATTTGCCACCTTCACCATTTTCATCTGGCTCATTAATCATAGGCACCAATTCAATTAAATCGTCATCATCTGATTCTGCACCTTCTTCAGCAAGAATAACGTATTCTTTTTTGAATTCTGGGTGGAAAAATTCTAATACTTTACGATATAAGACTTCATTACCTTCTTCATCATATAATGTAAGTAATTCCTCTTCATTGTTAATTTCTAATTGAGAATCATGGTTATGCTCTGTCATTATTAAAAGCTCCTTTTTATTGTAATGAGTCTAAATAGCCTTGCAATATAAATACTGCTGCCATTTTATCTATTACTTTTTTTCGTTTCTGTCTAGAAACATCCGCTTCAAGTAATGAACGCTCCGCAGCCATAGTGCTTAGACGTTCATCCCACATAATTATTTCTAATGATGGCAGTGCTTCTTGAAGTTGCTCCTTGTATTGTAACGAAGCCTCGCCTCGAAATCCAATAGAATTGTTCATATTTTTTGGTAATCCAATAACTACAGTACCAACGTTATCTCTTTTTATAATTTTTACTAATGCTTCAATACCTAATTCATTGTTCTCTTCGTCTATACGGAGTGTGTCTAATCCTTGGGCTGTCCAACCCATCAGATCACTTATTGCAATGCCAACAGTCTTACTTCCTACATCTAATCCTATAATTTTATGCTTTAACATAAACTAATTCGATTTCTCTTGCAAATAGTTTGAAACTAATTCTTCCATGATATCATCGCGATCAATACGACGAATTTGATTTCTAGCTTCGTTATTACGTGGAATATATGCAGGAT
Organism: Staphylococcus saprophyticus subsp. saprophyticus ATCC 15305 = NCTC 7292; assembly: GCF_000010125.1. Lineage (NCBI taxonomy): Bacteria > Bacillati > Bacillota > Bacilli > Caryophanales > Staphylococcaceae > Staphylococcus > Staphylococcus saprophyticus. The sequence continues at coordinate 1,194,512 of NC_007350.1, read as the reverse complement.
CTCCTGATAATAAGTAACCAACAATTTGGTTCACAGGATTATATCCTCTTTCTTCTAAGGTATGATAGACATTTTGTAATACTGTTTTGACATCTTCTTTTGGAATTTCATCATAATTAAATTTCATTGTTTTATCAAAATTTTCCATTGTTCTTACACTCCTTTGTATCGAGTAAAAAAAGTTCTTACTTATATTCTACATTAGAATCGAATCAACTTATAGAGATTTAATGTAATCTTTAATGAAACGTAATGATTCTGTTATGTTCTTTGGTTCAGTACCGCCGCCTTGAGCCATATCAGGGCGTCCGCCACCTTTACCGCCTACTACAGGAGCCATGTTTTTAATGATATCTCCTGCTTTCACTTTATCAGTTAATGCTTTTGGTACGGTAGCTACTAATGACACCTTACCATCTATATTACTAATAAGTACAATAACAGTATCTTGTAATTTTGATTTAAAATCATCCATAGTTTCACGTATTGCTTTAGCATTAGGAACGTCTACTTCCGTTGCTAAGACTTTCAATCCATTAATTTCTTCTACTTGATTAGTGATGTCACCCATTTTTAATGATGTCACTTCTTTATTCTTTTGTTCAAGTTGTTTTGTAAGCTCTTTTTCTTCGTCTTGCATATGAACGATTTTCTCTAATACTTGGTCATCTGATTTTACTTTTACTTGCGATTTAACTGCGTTAAATTGAGATTGAATCGTTTCTAAGTATAAGAAAGCTGATTTACCAGTCAATGCTTCTATTCGACGCACTCCAGCACCTGTACCAGACTCACTTACTATTTTAAATAAACCGATTTCTGCTGTGTTGTTCACGTGAATACCACCACATAATTCAATTGAAAATGGGGCCATATTTACAACTCTTACAATTTCACCATATTTTTCACCGAAAAGTGCCATAGCACCTAGTTGTTTTGCTTCAGAAATTGGCATTTCTTGAATATCTACTTCAATACTGTTCCAAATTTCTTCATTAACACGACGCTCAACCGTGTCAATTTCCTCTTGTGTCATTGGGCCAAAGTGTGAAAAGTCAAATCTTAGACGATCTGCTTCAACAAGTGAACCTGCTTGATTAACGTGATCTCCAAGGACTTCTTTTAATGCAGCGTGTAATAAATGTGTTGCACTATGGTTTTTCTTGATTGAACGACGTTCTTTGTGATTCACACTCGCTGAAACTTCAGCATTCTTCTTAACAGTACCAAATTGAATCTCACCTTTGTGCAAATTCTGACCATTTGGTGCTTTAGTCACTTCAGTAACTGCGATTTCAAAGTTTTCATTACTAATTGTACCTTGGTCTGCCACTTGACCACCACTAACAGCATAAAATGGTGTCTCACGTAAAATAAAGTAAATCGTCTCTCCTGCTTCTGCAGATTCTACAAGTTCACCATTTTGGATAATATCTGTGATGACAGAGGCTTTGTCCATAACATCATACCCAACAAATGTGCTATCTGTGGTAATCTTTTTCAATACTTCACTTTGAACTTGCATAGATTGTGAATTTTGTCTTGCTTGTCTTGCTCTGTCTCGTTGCTGTTGCATTTCTTCTTCGAATGTTTGCATATCTATTGATAAATTTTCTTGTGTCGCAATTTCTTCTGTTAACTCAACTGGAAAGCCGTAAGTGTCATATAATTTAAAAGCGTCTTTACCACTGATTTCATGGGTAGATGTTTTCGCTTGTGCAACTAAGTTATTTAGAATAGCTAGACCTTCTTCTAATGTTTCATGGAAGCGTTCTTCTTCTGATTTAATGACGCGCTTAATAAAGTCTGCTTTTTCTTTAACATTAGGATAATATGGTTCCATAATGTCAGCTACAATATCAACTAGACGATACATAAATGGTTCATTAATATCTAATGATTGACTGAATCTTACTGCTCTACGTAATAAACGACGTAAAACATATCCTCTTCCTTCATTAGCTGGTAGTGCACCATCTGCAATGGCAAATGCAATTGTACGAATATGGTCGGCAATCACTTTAAATGCCACATCATAGTTATCATTTTCCAAGTATGTTTTACCTGATACTTTTTCTACTTCATGAATGATAGGCATAAATAAGTCTGTTTCATAATTTGTACGCACATTTTGAGCAAGTGATGCCATTCTTTCAAGACCCATGCCGGTATCAATATTTTTATTAGGCAGTGGTGTATAAGTATGATCTTTATTGTGATTGAACTCACTAAACACTAAATTCCATACTTCAAGGAAACGTTCATTTTCTCCCCCTGGATACATTTCTTCTGCAGGATCATCTTGTCCAAAATCTTCTCCACGATCATAGAAAATTTCCGTATTTGGACCTGATGGGCCTTCACCAATATCCCAGAAGTTGCCTTCAATGCGAATAATACGACTTTCCTCAAGTCCAATGTCTTCATTCCAAATTCTATACGCTTCTTTATCCTCTGGATGTATTGTCACATATAGAAGTTTAGGTTCCATTGCCATCCACTTTTCACTTGTTAAAAATTCCCATGCAAATTCTATAGCTTCTTGCTTAAAGTAATCCCCAATTGAAAAGTTACCTAACATTTCAAAAAATGTATGATGACGTGCTGTGAAGCCAACATTTTCTATATCATTTGTACGAATTGCCTTTTGAGAATTAACTATTCTTGGTTTTCTAGGTGTTTCTCTACCATCAAAATATTTTTTCAGTGTAGCTACACCAGAATTAATCCATAATAGTGAATCATCGTCAATAGGGACTAATGGTGCAGAAGGTTCTACCATATGGCCTTTTTCTACGAAATAATCAATAAAATTTTGTCTAATTTCACTTGCTTTTAAGTTTTTCATACTTAAAATTCCTCCATCTCAACTCATGTTAGTTCTTTAAATAATTAAAAAAGAAAATAAAAAACGCCCATCCTCATAAAGGGACGAACGTTTCGCGGTACCACCCTAGTTATAAGTGTTAACAAATTAATTCAATCTTAATTGTAAGTATCACACAGATCAAACGACTGACTTTAATTCCCTAACATACACTTATCACTTAATTAGTTATTATGCTTGCTGACACAAAGTAGCATTCAACTATACCGACTGTACTTTTCACCAACCAGTACATCTCTTTTCGCTCAGTATAATTTACTCATCTTTATGTGAAGTTAATTATATTGTATTTATTTTCTTGTCACATGTCAATCTTCAACGAAGTCATATGGGGAAATATCTCCCATATTAATCATTGGGTTAATTTTAAAAATATTGTCTTCAGTTAGAATGATATCAGCATCAAATGTGTCGCTGATTTCTTCTTCAGTAGATGCATCGTTATTAAAGTAGGCTTTTAAAAATGTGCATAACTGTGTCATTCTCACTTGTCCATGCGTTTTTAAACCAATATCAAAGGCTTGCGGATCACCTAAAAAGACAAGGGATTGTTTAGCCCTTGTTAAGCCAGTATATAATATGGGCTTTTGTAGCATTCTAAAGTATTGTTTTACCATAGGCATGATGACTATTGGGAATTCAGAACCTTGTGATTTATGGATCGACGTACAATAAGCATGAGTTAATTCTATTAAATCTTGACGAACAAAAGTAATTTCATTACCTTCAAAATCAACGACTAATACATCTTTGTTCAACGCATTTTCTTTTGCCCAAAAAACACCCACGATTACACCAATATCACCGTTGAAAATATTATCATTAGGCCTATTTACAAGTTGCAAGACTTTGTCACCTTTTCTAAAAAACACATCACCAAATTCTATTTCACGTGTATCTTTATCCTTAGGATTTAAAATATCTTGTAATACCATATTAAGTTTTTTAATGCCTGCTGACCCTTTATACATTGGTGCAAGCACTTGAATGTCACTCATATCATAGCCTTTATTCACAGCGCTTGAAACAACTTTTTCCACAACTGTCGGAATCTGATCTGTATTACAATTTATAAAATTTCGATCATGAAAACGTTGGGTTATATCAATCGGTTCACCTAGTTTCATCCGATGCGCTAATTCAATAATACTAGAACCATCTTGTTGTCTATAAACTTCTGTTAAATTAACACGAGGTATCACTTTTGAATCAATTAAATCTTTAAATACTTGACCAGGACCTACAGAAGGCAATTGATCTTCATCACCTACTAAAATGATTTGTGCATCTATTGGAACTGCACTTAAAAATTGGTGAAACAGCCAAGTATCAACCATAGACATCTCATCAATGATAATTAATTTTGCTGATATTTCATTATCTAAAATATCTTCCGGTTGTGTATCCTGATTCCATCCGATTAAGCGATGAATTGTCATGGCTTCTAAACCTGTCGACTCTGCCAAACGCTTTGAAGCTCTTCCTGTAGGCGCACCTAATACGACTGGATAATCATCATTTTGATAATCATCATAATTTAATGAGAGACCATGAATTTCTGCATATAATTCTACAATACCTTTTATCACAGTTGTTTTACCTGTACCAGGGCCACCTGTGAGCAGCATAATTTTAGAATTAATAGCAGTCTGTAACGCATCTTTTTGTGAATTTGCATAATTAACTTGATTGCGCTCTTCAATTTCTCCAATCTTCATTAAAAGATCAGACTGTTCTATTTGTTTGAGTTTATTCTTATACGCATAATTGCGATAAAGATTCTGCACACTTTTTAATTCTGAATAATATAAACTCGGAATTGCAACTTCATTTTCTTGTTGAATGAGTTTGGTATCATTTACCAATTCTTGTAATACATGATTCAATTGTTGCATTTCTATTATTTCACTAGGTGCTTGAGAAAGCATATCTTGAGTCATTTCTAATACATTTTGAGTAGGTAAATATGTATGTCCTTGCTTAATACATTCCTCTTCAAGTACATATAACAAACCCGCTTTTAGTCTTTCTGTATCATTGAACTGGATTCCAACATTACGTGCTAAGGTATCAGCTTTATTAAATCCAATTCCTTTTACATCATATACGAGTTGGTAGGGTTTATTTTCAACAACATTAAGTGTTTCTCCTAAATACGCTTGGTAAATCGCCATAGCTAGTTTTGGTCCAAACCCTAAATCATGTAAGCGTATGATAATTTGCTCCGTCTCTTGATTACTAGCAATTTGTTCAGCTATTTGTTTTTGCTTTTTCTTAGGTAAACCAGGTACTTGCTCTAATACCGACGGGTCATTTAAGATATCGTTTATAGCATTTTCACCTAGTTTATTAACAATACTTTGCGCAGTTTTTTTACCAATACCTTTAAATAAATCACTTGATAAATAACTAATAATTGCCTCTTTAGTTTGTGGTAATTCTTTTTCAAACGTTTCAGCTTTAAGTTGTTTACCATACTTCGGATGTGTAACAACTTGGCCTTTGAATGTATAAACATCACCTTCAGCAATTTCTGGGAAAAACCCTACAATCGTAGGCATTGAATCAAATGTTTCACTTGACTCAATTGTATCAACTTTTAAAACCGTATAAAAATTTTCTTTATTTTGAAATAAAATCGCATCAACGGTTCCTTTAATCATTGAATTATTAAATAGTGTAGGGTCTCCCATCAGTTATTCCTCCTCTGCGATAGATTTAAATGTTTTTATAGCATGCTGACTCATAACATGTTCTGGATTTGCGTCTACAGCAGCTTCAAAATATTCAATTGCTTGTGCTGTATCTTCAGTCTGCATATAAGTTGCCAAACCTAAATTATATAATGCATCTGAATGTTTATTATCCATTTCTAACACCGACTTAAGTTGCTTTATCGCTTGCTCAAACATTTCTAAATGACAAAGTACAAGCCCATACTGAAATTGAATCTCAACATCATGACGGTCATCTTGTTCTGCTGCAGTCATTAAAAAAGGTAAAGCCTCTTTAAATGCTTCTAATTGACTAAATGACATACCAATCATATAGTTAGTATCGACTTGATCAACGTTAAATTTCAACGCTTGTTGATACAATTTAATCGCTTCATTAAAACGGCCTTCATTGTAATATACATTCCCGAGATTATAATAGATTGCGCCATTTTGCGGATCTAAAGTAATTGCACGTTGAAAGAATTTTTCTGCTTTATCTACTTCGTTCGCTTCAGCTAATAAAATCCCTGCATTTATGTAATTTTCCACTTCTTTTGGATTTGCTTCTATGTTTTCAAATAATGCTTTTAATGCTTCTTCAAAATTGCCTTGTTTAATTAAATTATATATCTGTTCTTGATTCATTTCTAACCCTCATTTCTGACTACTTATTATAACATTTACCACGGTATTTGAAATAATAATTTCAAAAAAAGAAATCGTTAGTTACTATTTTGAATAGCTTACTAACGATTTCGAATAAAATTCAAAAGTAATATTTATACAACGTAACTTAGTTGACCAGATTCTTTATAAACGTCATCTATCGTTGCGCCACCTAAACATACATCACCATCGTATAAAACGACAGATTGGCCAGGTGTAATGGCGCGAACTGGTTCATTAAATATCACGCGTATAGCATTTTCGTTTTCATTTTTTACAAATACTTTCGTATCTTTTTGACGATATCTAAATTTAGCAGTACATTCGAAACCATTTTCTAGATCTACATCATTTACGAAAGAGATATCAGATGCTATAAGATAATCGCTGTATAATGCGTCATGATGGAATCCTTGTTCCACATATAAAATATTGTCATCTAAATTTTTACCTACAACAAACCATGGATCACCATCGCCACCAATACCTAATCCGTGACGTTGACCAATTGTATAATACATCAAGCCAGCATGAGTGCCGATTTTTTCACCTTTTAGTGTTCTCATTTCTCCAGATTGTGCTGGTAAATATTGTGATAAGAATTCTTTGAAATTACGTTCGCCAATAAAACAGATTCCTGTTGAATCTTTCTTTTTAGCTGTAGCTAGGTCTTGTTCTTCTGCTATTCTGCGTACTTCTTTTTTCTCTATATCTCCTATTGGGAACATCACACGTGACAACTGGGATTGAGATAACTGATTCAAGAAATATGTTTGATCTTTATTATTATCAACACCTCTTAGCATTTCAACATGACCATCTTCATGACGACGCACACGTGCATAATGTCCAGTTGCAACATAATCTGCACCGAGTTTTAACGCATGTTCTAAAAATGCTTTAAATTTAATTTCTTTATTACACATAACATCTGGATTTGGTGTACGTCCTTTTTTATATTCGTCCAAGAAATAAGTAAACACTTTATCCCAATATTCTTTTTCAAAATTAACTGCATAATATGGAATACCTATTTGATTACATACAGCGATGACATCATTATAATCCTCTGTTGCAGTACAATATCCATTTTCATCCGTATTATCCCAATTTTTCATAAAAATGCCAATTACATCATATCCTTGTTCTTTTAAAATATGTGCTGTAACTGAACTATCAACGCCGCCTGACATGCCAACTACTACGCGTGTATCTTTATTTGACAACTACATTTCCTCCCTAAATTTATGGTATATTTTGTGAATTTCTGAAACTATATATTTAACTTCTTGTTCTGTCGTCTGTTCATTAAAGCTAAATCTAACTGAGTGCTTCGCTCGCTCATCATCACTATACATTGCTTGTAACACGTGTGATGGCGTCGTTGTTCCTGCTGTACATGCCGAGCCTGATGATACATAAATATTTGATAAATCTAATAATGTGAGCATTGTTTCAACATCTACAAACGGTAAATATAAATTAATGATATGTCCTGTTGAATCTGTCATGGATCCATTGAGTTCAAATGGAACTGAGCGCTCTTGTAACGACACTAGAAACAAATTCTTTAAATTCATAAGATGCACATTATTTTCATCTCTATGCTCATTAGCTAATTTGATTGCTTCAGCTAAACCTACAATTTGTGGCACATTTTCAGTACCAGCTCTACGTTTTGCTTCTTGTTCTCCACCTAATTGTTGATACTTTAATTTAGTTTCTTCTTTAAGCAAAAGTACGCCGACACCTTTTGGACCACCAAATTTATGCGCAGTAATACTCATAGCATCCATATTAAAATCATGGAAATCAATTTCTAAGTGTCCAATAGCCTGAACTGCATCAACATGGAATAATGCATTCGATTCTGAAACAATTTCTTCAATATCATACATTGGTTCAACAGTCCCAATTTCATTATTAACAAACATAATTGAAACTAAAATGGTTTCTTCAGTAAGTGCATTTCTTAATTGATTAAGGTTAATCAATCCTTCTTTATCCACTTCTAAATAAGTAACTTCGAAACCTTCTTTTTCGAGTTGTTCAAATACATGAAGTACAGAATGATGCTCAATCTTAGTAGTAATGATGTGTTTACCTTTGTGCATGTGCTCATAAGCAATACCTTTAATTGCAGTGTTATTTGATTCAGTTGCACCACTAGTAAAGATGATTTCACTTGGCTTAGCATTAAACGATTTAGCAATTGTACGACGCGCATCATCTAAGTATTTTCTGGCATCCCTACCCATGCTGTGAATTGATGACGGATTACCAAAATGTACGGAATAGACTTCCATCATTTTATCAATAACTTCTTGTTTGACGGGTGTTGTTGCAGCATAATCTGCATATACTTCCATGTTTGACACTCCTTAAATTTTTATCAATGTTCCAATAATAGCACCATATAATTTATTTTTCTAGTCGTCTGTTTCAAAATGGCCATTTTCATCTATATCTCTGAAATCATTTAATAAATTCAACGTATTCTGCGTATTAATCTTTTGTTCACTATTCATTGTAACATTAAGTAATTGTTTGTTTTTTACAACCCAATGTGTCGCATCAAAATGCTTTTGCAAATATGAATCATGTGTAACAATCAACACTTGTCCTTTGAACTGTTTGATCATATTTAAAATTAAGCTTTGCGTTGTAATATCAAAGTAATTCGTTGGTTCATCTAAAATGAGTAAATTAGCATTTGAAAAAAACAATAGTACAAATTGCAATCTGCTTTTTTCACCCATAGATAAAGAACGAATCGTTTGTTGTATTTTATCTTTATCAAAACCGAACGAAGCCAAGATTGTTTGAGCATAACTACGTGTCATATGATATATTGACATGACCATATCTAATGGTGTTTGTCTGTAATTCAAATTATTATTTTGTTGATCAAAATACGCAATTTTTACTGAAGGCGTTACATAAACTGTACCTTTATCCGGTTTCACTTGTTGTCTTATAAGCGCAATTAGTAATGATTTACCACTACCATTCGGACCAGTTAATAAAATATGTTCATCTTTTTTAATTTCAAAATTTGCTTTGTTATAAATTATTTTTTGTTCAATACTTATACATATATCTTCTAATTTCACTAATTCTCGATTACGCACTAATTGTTCATCATTAAAATGAAACTTTCTATCTTGTTTATCCGGAGACTCAAACTGCTTTTCATTTAATTTATGTGTTAACTGAGCATTTTTTACTTTTGCTTTTTTAGCTAGTTTGCTAAGACGCTTTTGTTGTTTAGGGTCACGCACACTGGTCGTAGCTTTGGCAGTTGAATGCCATTCATTCACGCGTGCAATTGATTCTTCCAGCGCTTTGATTTCTTTTTGTTGCTTATCATATGCATTTTTATGAGATTGAAATTCTAATTGTTTGACTGAATGGTATTGATTATAATCACCTTGAAATTTTCTCGATGTTTTTCTAGTGATTTCATAAACATGACTCGCAGTTTGATTTATAAAACCACGGTGATGTGAAACGTAGAGTATCGTTTGCTTAGACTTATTTATTTCTATAATTAAATTATCTAGCATTGCTTGATCAAGATGATTTGTAGGTTCATCTAATATAATTAGCGGTTTTTCAGATATAAACGCTCTGATTAATGCAACGCTTGTTTGTTGTCCGCCACTTAATAATCGTATTGGCTTATCTAAATCTTGTTCACTTATATTAAAACACTTTGCGGTAGTAATTATTTTTTATTCTATCTCATAACCATTTAAAGCGATATAATCACTTATCTTGTCATAATCGGTTACAATTTGCGTTTTCAAAGTTGCAACCTCAGGAAATATTGAAATGATAAAGTTCATCGCGGTTAAATCAAATACTTGCGTCAAGTCTTGCTTCATTAAATATGATTGCGTTTCATATTTTAAATTTAAAGCATTTAACAATGTTGACTTGCCGATACCATTATCACCAATCATTGCAACATGCTCACCTAGTTCGATATCAATATTTACGTCTTCTATCAATATTTTACCAAACTGTTCAAATGGTTTTTCTGAAAAATAAAAAGACATATCATCTTCCTCGCTCTCAATAAGGACATGACACATCTTTAAATATTATAACTGTAAAAGATTATAAGGTGCTTTCACATAAAAATACTAACCAGACAATGCCTATCCCATAATAGTTTTATTTTCTTGTACATCGTTGATATTTACCTTATGAGCATTATCCATAGTATTTTTCTTAAGCCACCTCTCGTTTTAATTTCATTAATTATAACAGTGAGCAATTTCTTACGCAAGTTTAAAAACCACTGTTATAATTCTTTATATTAGTTATCTAAAGGAGGATTACGTTAATTATGAAAGATTTAAAGTTATCGGCACTTAACTTAGTGCCAATTCGTGAAGGTCAAAATGACCAGAATGCCATAGAAGATATGGTGACGTTAGCACAACAATTAGAATCCTTAGATTATGAGCGTTATTGGATTGCCGAACATCATAACGCGCCTAATCTAGTCAGTTCAGCGACCGCATTGTTGATCCAACACACTCTAGAACATACTTCAAAAATACGTGTTGGATCTGGAGGAATCATGTTACCTAATCATGCACCTCTGGTTGTCGCTGAACAATTCGGTACAATGGAAACAGTGTTTCCAAATCGTGTAGATTTAGGTTTAGGTCGTGCACCAGGAACAGATATGATGACGGCTAGCGCGTTAAGAAGAGACCAGCATAATGGTGTTTATGAATTCCCTGAAGAAGTTGAACAATTGACAACTTATTTCGGACCAGCAAATAAACAGGCTTATGTTCGCGCGTATCCTGCAGTAAACAAAAACGTTCCTATTTATATACTCGGTTCTTCAACTGACTCGGCTCATTTAGCTGCGCGTAAAGGACTTCCTTATGTATTTGCGGGTCACTTTGCTCCTCAACAAATGAAAGATGCTATACAAATATATAAAGACTTATTTGAACCCTCAGAGGTATTGAGCGAACCTTATGTTATCGTTTGTTTAAACGCCATCGTCGCAGATACAGATGAGCAAGCTGAATATTTATCAACGACACAAGCGCAAGTGATGGTCAGTATAACTAGAGGAAGAATGCAGCCAGTTCAACCACCAACAGACGATTTAAGAGGTTTATTAACGCCTACTGAATTTGAATTAGCGAAACAGCGAATGGCACAATCACTCATAGGTTCAGAAGAAACTGTGAAAGCTAAATTAAATTCATTTATAGAAGAACATGGTGAGATAGATGAACTAATGGCAATCAGTTACATTTACGATCAAGATGCACAGGTAGAATCTTACCGTAAATTAAAACATGTGATTGAATCTCTATAACAGTATGTATATACAACGCTAATAAAATTCAATGCACTAGAGCGCGTAAGTGTACTATACATTGGAATATCAACTCAAGTAACAATTAAAAAGCACAACTTACTTTATAAAAGTAAGTTGTGCTTTTTATTTAATCGAATAAACTATTATTTTTCGTCTTTTTCTTTTTTATAATCTTTATTATCGTTATCACTGCCACCAGTGAATTTATCGATTTGTTCAGATGCTTGTTTAGCTTTTTCATTATCTGTATCTTTTAATTTATCTGATACTGTTTTTGCAGTTTCTTTTGCTTTTTCAGAGAAATTTTCAGCCATATGAATCGCTCCTTTTAATTAATTGAATTAGTGTAAATTATTTTTTAAATTTATCGATAACTTCGTTAGCTTTATCTTTTGCATTTTCTACAAACTCTTTAGCTTTACCTGAAGTTTTATCTTCTTTACCTTCGTTTTCTAATTCTTTATTATCAGTAACGTTTCCAACTGTTTCTTTCACATTACCTTTTGCTTGTTCAAATTTATTTTCATCTGCCATAATAATTACCTCCTTGCGATATATAATATACATACCACTCAGTAAACTAATTAAACATACAAATAAAAAATTTTTGTTTTTTACTAACATAGATATATAAACTATTAAAAATGATGGCTTACACATTAAATATAAAACATATAACCGTCTAAGTTATTAGTTTCTTTATACTCAGCTAAATATTTTAAAGATGTATTATCAAGTACATCTCTTACCGCATCTCTCATTCTGATCCAAAGCTGTTTCTGTGCAGGTGGTTCAGACTCTATGCTTTCGACAAAGGTAATTGGTCCTTCAAGTAAGCGTATAATATCACCAGCAGTAATTTCATCCGCTGGTACTCTTAATTGATAGCCACCTTTTGCACCACGAACACTTCGAATTAATCCGGCATTTCTTAATGTACCTACTAATTGCTCTAGATACAGATCACTTAAGTTGTTTTCTTCTGCTATCGATTTTAATGACACACATCCTTGACCTTCTTTTTTGGCAAGCGATATCATTAATGTTAACCCATATCTTCCTTTTGTTGAAATTTTCATTATATTACCTCACTTAATTCGAATACTATATATTAACATTCTATCATTTTTTAAGTTAATATAGAATAAGAAAGGTGTGAAAGATTTTGACAAATGAACCATTAGCTTCAAGAATGCGTCCAAATAATATCGATGAAATCATTTCTCAAGAACACTTAGTTGGACCAAAAGGAATTATTCGAAGAATGGTTGAAACTAAAAGACTTTCTTCAATGATATTTTATGGACCTCCTGGTATTGGTAAGACGAGTATCGCGAAAGCCATATCAGGAAGTACTCAATTTAAATTCAGACAGTTAAACGCTGTTACAAATACTAAAAAAGATATGCAACTCATTGTAGAAGAAGCAAAAATGTCTGGACAAGTTATTTTATTACTAGATGAAATCCACCGTTTAGATAAAGCGAAACAGGATTTTTTATTACCACATTTAGAAAATGGAAAAATTGTGTTAATCGGTGCTACGACGTCAAATCCCTATCATGCGATAAATCCTGCGATTCGATCTCGTGCTCAAATTTTCGAGTTATATCCACTTGACGAAAACGATGTCAGGGTATCATTGGATAGAGCATTAAATGATTCTGAAAGAGGTTTAGCTAGCTACAATCCAAAGGTCGATGAAGACGCTATGGCTTATTTTACAACCCAAAGTCAAGGTGACGTTAGGAGTGCATTAAATGCCTTGGAACTAGCCGTATTGAGTTCGGAAAATATTGATCAACAACGACATATTACTTTGCAAGATGCAAAAGATTGCCTACAAAAAGGCGCTTTTGTAAGTGATAAAGATGGCGACATGCATTATGATGTGATGAGTGCATTCCAAAAATCAATCCGCGGTAGTGATGTTAACGCTGCGTTACACTATCTTGCCCGTTTAATTGAAGCTGGGGATTTACCCACAATAGTTAGAAGATTACTTGTAATCAGTTTTGAAGATGTTGGACTAGCTTCTCCAAGTGCAGGTCAACGTACACTAGCTGCAATTGAATCAGCTGAAAGATTAGGTTTTCCTGAAGCTAGAATCCCATTAAGTCAAGCAGTCATAGAACTTTGTTTATCTCCAAAATCAAATTCAGGTATCAATGCGATTGATGCAGCCCTTTCCGATATTAGAAAAGGTCATGTTGGTCAAATACCAGATCATCTAAAAGACGGTCATTATGCTGGCGCAAAAGAACTTGGTCGTTCTATTGGTTATAAATATCCACATAACTATGAAAATGGTTTTGTCACACAACAATATCTACCAGATAAATTGAAAAATAGAATATACTATGAACCAAAAACAACTTCAAAAAGTGAGCAACAATTTAAAGCTGTGTTCGATCATATTAATCAATCGCAGCAAAAAAATAAAGGCTAAAGCCACATTACCTCAAATATGATGAAATCACTTTCTATTTTAATCCTTACAAATATGAAAAGCGCTAACCCAATGAAGATGGATTAGCGCTTTTTAATTTAGGCCTTATTATTACTTTTAATTGTTTAAATTAAACATCGCACAAAAATAGTCTTTTGTAGCACTTATTATTTTTTATCCTTAATTCTAGTTACAGGTATATCTTTTAAAATGTCATTAACAACGTAACTAGCACTAATTAAACCCACTACACTCGGTACAAAGGCATTAGATGAAGGTGGAATTTGTGCCTTTCTTGTTGAAGCATTTGCGTCTCCAACAGTTTCTTTAACATCTTCTCTAATGACGATTGGACTTTCATCAGAAAAGACCACTGGTATCCCTTTGGTTATACCTAATTTTTTTAATTTTCTACGAATGATTTTAGCCATTGGATCCATATATGTTTCTGAGATATCGGCAATTTGGAATTTTGTAGGATCTGTTTTATTTGCCGCACCCATGCTCGAAATCACAGAAATCCCTCTATCCAAACACTCTTTCATAAGATGAACTTTATACATAATTGTATCACTTGCATCGACAAAATAATCGATATCATAATTATTAAATAATTCCTCATATGTATCCTCAGTATAAAACATATGTAGAGGTGTCAACTTACAATCAGGATTAATAAGTTTAATGCGTTCCTCCATCAATGTTACTTTACTTTGCCCAATGGTTGTTGTCAAAGCGTGAAGTTGTCTGTTGAGGTTAGTAATATCAACATCATCTTTATCTATAAGAATAATATGTCCAATATTAGTTCTTGCAAGTGCCTCAGCTGCGAATGAACCTACGCCACCTACACCTAAGATAACAACAGTCTTTTGTTTTAAAAGCGCCAGGCCTTCCTGACCGTATGCTAATTCATTTCTAGAAAATTGGTGTTTCATGTCATACTCCTTATTCATAAAAAATTATTTATTTTAAAAATCATATTGTCAAAATTATATTTTCGTCGTTCATGTATTTTAAAAGTATAGTTTATCGTTTAATATCAAAAAAATACGCAAGACCGAAGTCTTGCGTACCGATAGAGTCCGTTAGTGCCGTAGTTATAAAATGCTTGATCATTCGGCCTGCTTATAACAGGTGGGTGCCCTGTTTCTTGTTTTGCAAGTCCTCCTAAATGAGGCGTGTGCGCTGCAAGAAAACCCATTGGGCTCCCGGATCAAAGAGTGTTAGGCCCAAATATGAAGCAAACTTACGAACACTACAGATGACTATCTTATGGAATAATCATAACACAATATTAAAATATAGCAAGAATTAAAACTTCGTGAACATATTAATGACGTATACGTAATGATAGTTCTTCTAATTGATTTTCAGAAACTTCACTTGGTGCATCTGTTAATAGACACGTTGCTGAAGCCGTTTTAGGGAATGCAATCGTATCACGTAAATTCGTACGACCAGTTAATAGCATAACTAAACGGTCAAGTCCTAACGCAATACCACCATGTGGTGGTGCACCATATTTGAATGCATCAAGTAAGAAACCAAATTGTTCCTGAGCTTGTTCTTCAGTAAAGCCTAAGACTTCAAACATTTTAGCTTGCAGCTCTCCGTTATGGATTCTGATTGATCCGCCACCTAATTCGTAACCATTTAACACAACATCGTATGCATTAGCTTGTGCATTTTCAGGTTCGCTATCTAATTTTTCAATATCTTCTTGTTTTGGTGCTGTGAATGGATGATGTGCTGCAGTATAGCGTTTGAGATCTTCATCATATTCTAATAATGGCCAATCTGTTACCCACAAGAAATTCAATTTAGATTCGTCTATTAAGTCTAACTCTCTTGCAAGTTTAAGTCTAAGTGCACCTAAACTTTGAGCAACAACATTGGGTTTATCAGCAACAAATAATACTAAATCTCCAGATTCTGCATTTGTTAATGATTGTAATTTTTCAATATGTGTTGTTTCAAAGAATCTAGCGATTGGACCACTTAAACCGTCATCAACCACTTTGACCCAAGCCAATCCTTTAGCGCCATAAATATTTACAAATTCAGTTAATGCATCAATATCTTTTCTAGTATATTGATCAGCTGCCCCTTTTGCAACGATTGCTTTAACTTGGCCATCATTATTAACGGCATCTTTAAATACTTTGAAGTCCATCTCTTCGCCAAGTTCAGATACATTAATTAACTCCATTTCAAAACGTGTATCTGGTTTATCTGACCCATAACGTTCCATTGCTTCATTATATGTCATTCTTGGGAATGGACGTGGAATTTCAACATCTTTGACATCTTTTACGACATTTTGCAACATTTCTTCACCCATATCCATGACATCTTCTTGATCAACAAAGCTCATTTCGATATCGACTTGAGTGAATTCTGGTTGACGGTCGGCACGTAAATCTTCGTCACGGAAACATTTGACGATTTGATAGTATTTATCAAAACCACTAATCATTAATAACTGCTTAAAAATTTGAGGTGATTGTGGTAATGCATAAAACTCTCCATCATGTACACGAGAAGGTACAAGATAATCACGCGCACCTTCAGGCGTTGATTTAGTTAATACTGGCGTTTCGATATCAAAAAAGCCTTCTTTATCTAAATATTGTCTTATTGAACGTGTTGTTTGATGTCTCATTTTAAAAGTTTGTGCTAATTCTTGTCGTCTTAAATCAAGATATCTATATTTCAATCGAATGTTTTCATCAACATTTTGATTTTCTTCATTAATAGCAAAAGGTGGCGTTTCTGATTTATTAATGATATTGATTTCTGATACTTGCACCTCTACTTGACCCGTTGCAATTTTAGGATTGACTGTTTGAGGGTCACGTTTTTTAACTAGACCTTTAACCTCTACAACATATTCCGATCTTACGGTTTCAGCAGTTTTCAATGCTTCTTCAGAAAAATCTGGATTAAACACGATTTGTACATAACCTTCACGGTCACGTAAATCAACAAAAATTAATCCTCCCAAATCTCTACGGTTGTGTACCCAACCCTTTAATGTAACTTCTTGATCTAATAAAGATTCTGTTACTAAACCACAATATGTTGTACGTTTACTCATTTTATCTTCTCCTTATTTTTTAAAATAATTAACTAATTTATCTAAATCAACGCTTTCACTTTCACCTGTTTGCATATTTTTAACGTTAATTTTATTTTCTTGTAATTCTTGCTCACCAATAACAATTGTGTAATTAGCATTTAATCTATCCGCTTGTTTCATTTGACCCTTAACTTTACGTTGTAAGTAATCTTTATCTGCCTTAACACCATTTCGACGTAAATCATTAAGTAATTTAACTGCATATCGATCTGCTTCTTCACCCATCGTAACAATGAATAAATCAAAGTCATGTTCAGTATCTAGTTCAATGTTTTCTTCATCAAGTGCTAACAGTAACCTTTCAATACTTAAAGCAAAACCTATACCTGTTTGGTGAGGTCCATCTAATAACTCTAATAATCCATTATAACGACCGCCACCACATAAAGTTGTTATCGCACCATCATAGTTAGGATTATCAATCATTAATTCAAATGCAGTATGCGTATAATAGTCTAGGCCTCGTACCAAATTAGGGTCTTCAACATAAGGTACACCTAAGTCATCTAAATGTTGTTTGACATCTGCATAATACTGCTTAGATGTTTCATTTAAAAATTCTGTAATTCTAGGCGCAGTTTTCACTGCTTCTTTATCTTTATCTATTTTACAATCCAATATTCTCATTGGATTCGTGTGCAATCTTGATTGACAATCACTACAAAAGTCGCCAATAACTGGCTCGAAATGTTTAACTAAAGCTTCGTTATATTCATGACGTGAATCGATATCACCAATACTATTAATCACTAATTTTAAATGTTTTAACCCAAATGATTGATAAATGTGCATTGCCATAGCTAATACTTCAGCATCAACACCAGGGTTTTCAGCACCAATTGCTTCAACTCCAAATTGTGTAAATTGGCGATAACGTCCTTTTTGTTTGCGTTCATATCTAAACATCGGACCATTATAATAAAGCTTAATAGGTTGATTTGGTAAACCTTGCATTTTATTTTCAATGTATGAACGAACTACTGCAGCAGTCCCTTCTGGACGTAACGTAATGCTTCTATCACCTTTATCTTTAAAAGTATACATTTCTTTTTGTACAACATCTGTAGAATCTCCTACACCACGTGCAAACAATTCAGTACTCTCAAAAATAGGTGTACGAATTTCTTGATAATTATATACTTCCATTAATTCATCTAATCTTGCTTCTATAAAACGCCATTTTTTAGTTTCATTTGGTAAAATATCTTGCGTCCCTCTAGGTATATTGATCATAGAATCTCTCCTTTTATGCAATAAAAAAACCCTTGCATGACTAATAAGTCATACAAGGGACGAATTTCCGTGTTGCCACCCTAATTGGTTATAAGTTGTAATTTATAACCCACTTCTTACGATTAACGCTCGTTACGCGGCTTTTTTAAAAAGCACCTGTTCTTGTGTTATATATTTCTAACTTAATTTGCATAATTTTTCAGCCATGAATTATGTCTCTACACACTTAAAATGCTACCATTTCAATTAGAAATTTCAAGAATCATATCGGTTTTAATATAGAATTCATATTCAATGATAACGACTTTGTTAAAAATATGCAACCTTTTTATTCTGAAAAATACGCCCGTAGTCCTTCAACAATTGCTTGTTCTACAATATGACGATGTAATTTTTCTGTAATCATATCTTCATCTGTTGGATTACTAATATAACCTAGCTCTAATAAGACAGCAGGGACGTTTGTTTGTCTCAATACTTGAAAGTTTTCTTGTCTTGCGCCTTTATTGGTTAATAACGCTTTCTTCTGCAAGCTCGCACTTAAGGTTTCAGCTAATGCTTTTTGATTGTCTTTAAACCAATAGACTGTACTTCCATTTGCTTTGGAAGATTTAAGTGAATCATTATGTATACTAATATAAGCATCACCTTTAATATTACGGTCATCAAGTGTTACATAAGTATCAGACTCACGCGTCATACTTACTGTTGCGCCTTCTTTCTCGAGAAGTGCTTTTAATTCTTTAGCCGTTTTTAAAGTGTATACTTTCTCTTTGCTTTTTTTGTGGGTATTACTTGATGCACCCTGATCACTACCACCGTGACCAGGATCAAGTACAATTGTTTTATCTTTTAATGGTTTAGCATTGGGATTCTTATCTGCTTGAATATTCAAATTGGTATGCCAACCTGCTACCCAACCTTTTTCTTTGTTATTACTGGATACAACTTCTATCCATTTACCAGTTTTGCCTATTTTATGGAAATTTTGTCCTTTGTCAATTGAATGTATTTCAGGATAAGCAGCGCTAGGTCCTGTTCTCAATTCAGCATCTTCAGTAATATAAATCGTACTACTGTCTTCGTCATTATGATTTAAGAAAGCAATGGTCATAAAAACAAAGAGTACAAATGCAACAACGACAATAAGTGTGGGGATGTTTCTAAGATTATGTTTTTCTAACCAATCATTGAACTTCTTCATATGATTTTGCCATCCTGACTTTCATAAATAATCGTTACAGGACCATCATTGGCAATATCAACAAGCATGTCTGTACCAAATTCACCGGTTAATACATTAATACCATATGAGCGTAAAGTATCATTGAATTGTTCATATAATTCATTAGCGCAATCAGGTGACATCGATTGTGTGAATCCTGGTCTATTTCCTTTTCTAACATCTGCATACAAAGTGAATTGTGAAATAGACAATATTTCTCCTTCAACTTGTTGTAAGTTTAAATTTAATTTACCATCTGCATCCTCAAATAAACGTGCATTAACAATTTTTTTCGCTAATGTAGCAATATCTGCTTCAGTTGATGATTTTCCTACACCAACTAATAAACAGTAGCCTTTATTTATTTTATTATCTACTGAGTCATTTGTGACTGAAGCGTGTTTCACTCTTTGAACTACGATTCTCATTTGGTTGCACCTCTAATTCCATACTCTAGTGACTGTGTATACATCGCCGAGCTGTTTAATTTTATCTACAACTTGGTAAACTTCATTTACATTTTTTACCATAACACTAATATTAATCACTGCATTTTTGTCAATATCTGAACGGCCTGAAACTTTGACTAAGTTGCTTTGTGTTGAATTGACAGCTTGTAATACTTCATTTAAAAGACCGTTTCTATCGTAAGCAGAAACTTCTAAATCCACTTGATAGCGTTGCGTTGAATCCTTTGAGCGTACCCATTCAACATGTATCAATCTTTCTTTTTCATTCTTGATATTTGGACAGTCCGTTCGGTGAACTTTTATGCCATGACCTTTAGTGATATATCCAACGATATCATCTCCGGGTATAGGATTACAACATTTTGATAATCTAATTAATACATTTTCAATACCTTCTACATATACACCACTATCGGTTGTAATATCATCTTTAATTGGTACAGATTTAGTAATTTCTTGTGCTTCATTCAAGGCTTTTTGTTTATCGATAATACGTTGTTTTTCAGTTAATTTATTGACTATTTGTAGTGCAGTTACGCCACCAAAGCCTACAGCTGCAAATAAATCATCTTCATTTGCAAAATTATATTTATCATTAACGACAGCGATATTATCATCCGTTAGCACGGTATCAACTCTAAAGCCTTGGTCTTTAATTTCCGCTTCAATCATGAATTTACCTTTTTCAATATTTGAAGAACGGTCTTGCTTTTTAAAGAAACTACGTATTTTACTTTTAGCACTAGATGATTTTACTATTTTCAACCAATCTCTACTAGGACCATAAGAATGTTTACTCGTTCTGATTTCTACTATATCACCAGTTTGTAACACATAATCTATCGGCTCAATTTTACCATTTACTTTTGAACCAATCATCTTATTACCTACTTCACTATGTACCGCATAGGCAAAATCGATAGGAACCGCACCATATGGTAATTCAATTACATCACTTTCTGGCGTAAATGCGTAGACTTTATCACTTTGCAAGTCAAATTTAAGAGTTTCCATAAACTCTTCAGCATCAGAAGTTGTATTATTTGTTTCAGCTAATTCCTTAATCCAATTCAATTTATTATTAAAATTTTGTGACTTCTCAGTTACTTTCTTACCTTCTTTGTATGCCCAATGTGCTGCAACACCGTGCTCTGCAATTTCATGCATTTCAAAGGTTCTTATTTGAATTTCTAATGGATCGCCATTAGGGCCCACGACTGTAGTATGTAATGACTGGTACATATTCTGCTTCGGCATAGCAATATAGTCTTTAAATCTGCCTGGCATTGGTTTCCATAATGTATGCACTAAACCTAACACAGCATAACAATCATTAATTGAATTGACGATGATACGTATTGCTAATAGATCAAAGATTTGATCAAATTGTTTCTTCTGTTTAACCATTTTTCTATAAATGCTATAGATATGTTTAGGACGACCATTAATATCCCCTACAATATTCATACTAGTTAAATCAGACTGAATTTGATTAATCGCGTTTTGAATATACTCTTCTCTTTCACTGCGTTTCTTTTTCATGAGATTCACGATTCTAAAATATTGTACAGAATCTGTATATCTTAAAGCCGTATCTTCTAATTCCCATTTAATCGTATTAATCCCTAATCGATGTGCTAATGGTGCATAAATTTCTAATGTCTCTTTAGAAATTCTAATTTGTTTTTCCCTTGGCATTGCTTTTAATGTTCTCATATTATGTAATCGGTCTGCTAATTTAACTAAGATAACTCGAACATCTTTAGCAATAGCAATAAATAATTTTCTATGATTCTCTGCTTGTTGTTCTTCTTTAGATCGATATTTCACTTTTTTTAATTTTGTTACGCCTTCAACAATTACTGCAATTTCTTCATTGAACATGCCTTTCACATCATCAAATGTATAAGGTGTATCTTCAATTACATCGTGTAAGAAACCTGCAACAATCGTTGGACCATCTAAATGCATTTCCGTTAAGATACCTGCAACTTGAATTGGATGCATAATATAAGGTAATCCATTTTTTCTAAATTGGCCTTCATGTGCTTCGTAGGCTATATGATAACTTTTTAATACAAATTCATAGTCCTCTTTTGATAAATATGATTTTGCTTTAGATAGTACTTCATCTGCACTATATGGATATTCATTGTTCACTTAAGACACCCCTATACTAAATATTAATCGCTATTAGATACCCAGTATTATATTTCGTTAGCTTCAATAGCTTCTATTCATTGTATTATTTTCGATTATAACGTTTTTTTACGTTATTAGGCCAAATTTTGTATAATAGTTATATAATACTACATGTTATTAAATAAATAAATGCGTAGGCCATACGAATAATAAAATCCAGTTTAAAATTATTCTAATTTTCATTTCAAAGTATCATTTAGAACAGTCTATATTTGAATAAATAAAAAAGCCAGATAGCACATGCCTTAAAATGTGCATATCTGACTTCTTTTACTAGATTAATTTAATCTTCATATGAAATTAAACTCATTACATCATAGTCTTTAATTTTTTCAATACCGTTTAAGTATTTTAATTCTATTATGAATGCGATGCCAACAACAATGCCACCTAATTTTTCAACAAGTTTAATAGCAGCTTCAATTGTTCCACCTGTAGCAAGTAAATCATCCGTGATTAATACACGTTGCCCTGGTTTTATAGCATCTTTGTGCATTGTTAACACATTCGTGCCATATTCTAAATCATATTCATAACGGATAACTTCGCGTGGAAGTTTGCCTTCTTTACGCACTGGTGCAAAACCAATGCCCATTGAATATGCCACTGGACATCCAATGATGAAACCACGCGCTTCAGGTCCAACAATAATATCTACGTCTCTAAGTTTTGCATATTCAACAATTTGATCAGTAGCGTAACCATACGCTTCTCCATTATCCATAATTGTCGTTATATCTTTAAAATTCACACCCGGTTTTGGCCAATCTTCAACTTCAGATACATACTGTTTTAAATCCATTCAAACTTCCTCCTATTTATCTACCAGTTCAGTTTTAATCCATTTTTTTAAATTAGCGAAATCATCATAGAGAAGCACTTTTTCAACTTCTATTCTATCTAGTCTGCCTTGATAGTATTTACTAGATTCTATTTCTCTCTTTGTTGAAACACTATTCATTTTAATTATACCATTTTCATCTTTTATAAACTCTAAATCAAGAAAAACTTTTAGAATGAATTTAAGCATACTTGGTTGTATATTTAAAAATTGGCATAATTGCATGCCTTCTTTAGCTAAATCTGTTTCTTTTTTAGTTGCCAATGCTTTAAAGCATTTTTTGAATGTTTCCATTTTGGGCATACCTTCAAAATAAATTGAGCGTTCGTGATTAAGCACCAAGTATATTTGAGAAACATCAACTGTTTTAAGTGTTGTTTTTATAGCTTGAATTGAAGGTGGTAAATCTCTAAATACATATTTATCATATGATTGGTCAATTGTATCACCATAGTAGTAATAATTATCATCTAATTTTTCACTCTTGTTATGAATGAGATATGCAACGTTACTTGAGTCTTGTTCAAATCCACTCACTTTACTTTTGCTTCTATAATCTAAAATTTGTAAATTATTACTTGCTAAATCTTGAATCATAAATTGTGGAGATTGAAATCCGTTCCATTCATTTATTTGAAGTGTACCTATTACATTTATAGGTTGCTGTTCTCCTAGTTCTTTCACAAGATGACCATTCTGCCAAAAAATAGCTTGCAATTGGCTATCACCTAATACCATTTTCAAATGTTTTTTATCTTGGCCAATGGCTTTAGCTTGATTGACTATGACGCCTTCTAATTCAAAACATGGGCTTGAAAAGTCAGTACCAAATGGTCTAAGTCTTTGAATATCTTGAATATTCTTGATTGTTATATCTGTTTCTGCTACTTTAACATCCACTTTTTTACGCGGTTCTAGTGATGTTGTTGATGCTAATTGTGCCATCCAATCATTTAAGCCTTGTCTTAAACTTTCGATATTTTCAATTGGCATTGTGATTCCAGCAGCCATATGATGCCCACCAAATTTTGAAATTAAATCTGAATGTGCATTTAAAATTTCAAACATTGAGACTTGTTCTATACTGCGTGCAGAACCTTTCGCATGATCTTGTGCTTCATCAATATTTAAAATCAATGTTGGTAAGCTATATGTTTCTACTATCTTAGATGCAACAATGCCAAGTACACCTTCATGCCAATCTGCCTGTGCTAAAAGTAAGAACTTTGTCCCTTGTTTGACTTGATCCTCAGCAGCAGCTAATGCTTCTTCTGTAATTTGGGCAACGATATCTTTTCGTTCTTGATTAAAGAATTCAACTTGTTCTGCTAAAAATTCTGCTTCTTCATCATTATCAGTCATCAATAACTCAGCAGCTAATGCTGCATCTTCGAGTCTACCTACCGCATTCAATCTTGGGCCAATAATAAATCCGATCGTTTCTTCCGTAATTACATCATTATAACCCGCTTGTTTAAGTATTGCCTTAATTGATGCTGGACAATGATCGTTTAGTATTTCTAAACCTTTTTGGACTAAAGCTCTGTTTTCATCAGTTAATGATACCAAATCGGCAACCGTTCCAATAGCAACTAATCCAAGAAAATAAGCTGGCGGTTCATCTAATAAATTTTGCGCTAATTTATATGCAACACCAGCACCACATAAATATTTAAAGGGATAGTCAAACTCAGGATGCATTGGATGGACAATAGCAAACGCACTAGGCATTGTTCTACCAATTTCATGATGATCTGTAACAATAACATCGACACCTAAATCTTGAATCATCTGTATTTCATCATGACCTTGTATACCATTATCTACTGTTATTATTAAGGAAATACCTTCCTCATGTGCATTTTTAAAAGCCATTTCATTGGGACCGTAGCCTTCTGAAAATCGATTGGGTATATACCAACCAACATGTGCGCCTAATGCTTTTAATGTTTCTACTAATATTGTTGTTGATGTTACACCATCTGCATCGTAGTCACCATAAACTAATATTTTTTGATTTTGATCGATGGCTAAATTAATACGTTCTATGGCTTTTTCCATATCGCTCATCAACCAAGCATCATGCATAACTTGTTTATTTTTTAATAATTGATCTATCGCTGCTTTATCGGTAATTTCTTTACTCTCTAATATTTTTTTTACAATAGGAGTTAGTTTTAAATCTAATGAAACATCCTCTGTAATTTCATTTTCTGGTGATTTAACGTCCCAAGTATATTTTGATTTAATCATACTATTCTCCCTCATTTCCACAAGTCATTATACAAAAGAAATCCAAAAATAAAAAGTGGTTCCATTTAAAAATAAAAATCAAGTGCCTGAACAAAGATATAGTTACTACTTTGATAAAGAAAAACGACCTTCTACAATTTATGCAGAAAGCCGTTTCACTATAATTTCAATGACTGATTGTTTATACTAAAATCTTTTCATCATTTGATTTTTTCTCTTTATGAACAATGATTTTGTTATTGTCTGATTTCTTAAGCTGTCGTTTCTTCATAATACCCCATAGCGGTACTGCAATAAATACAGATGAGAATACGCCTGAAATTAATCCAATTAATAAAGCTAATGAGAAGTTAAAGATACTTGGTGCACCGAAAATCAACAATGCAATTACAACAATAAGTACAGTTAGTACAGTATTAATAGAACGTGTCATGGTTTGACGTATAGATCTATTAACAATGTCATCAATTTGTTCATTTTTAGTAATCACTTTTACTTTGTGTAAGTTTTCCCGTACCCTATCGAATGTAACAATCGTATCATTGATAGAATAACCAATTATTGTAAGAACTGCTGCGATAAACGTAATATCGATTTCTATTCTAAATAGACTGAAGACGGCAACTATCATAAAGGCATCATGTAGCAATGCAAGTACAGATGACAGACCCATTCGCCATTCGAATCTAAATGTAATATAAATGATGATACCAATCGCTGCGTAAATGAGTGCTAACATTGCATTTTTAGCTAATTCTTGTCCTATAACTGGTGATACAGTGTTCACAGTCGGTTTATTACCAAATGATTGGTCTACCGTATCTTGAATTTTAGAAACTTCGTCTTTAGACAAGTCATGCTTAAATTGTACTGTTGCGTTTTTATCATTTTCACCAAGAGAAACTTGATCCGGTTTAAAGCCTTTACTTTCTAAAGTATTTGTAACTTTATTCTCGTCGACCTTATTATTAGATTCAAAATCAACTCGAGTACCACTTGTAAAATCAATACCTAAATTTAATCTGAAAATAAATAATATGATAGCACCCACAACAATAATAAGCACGCTTAAACCTAATAAAGGTTTTGCTAATTTCATAAAATCAATGCGCTCGTATGGTGTTTTCAAGTCATGTATTTCTTTTTCTTCATTAGCGTTATGGATATTTTTCTTACTAACACCAAATAGCCAATTGGATTTCTTAAAGAAATTAGATGATATTAATAACGATAATAACCATCTTGATAAGAATACTGCCGTTACGAAAATCATTAGGATACCTAATAATAACATCGTTGCGAAACCTTTAACAGAACTTTCACCAAAGAAGAATAACACTGCTGCTGCAATGACTGTAGTCAGCTGTGCATCGACAATAGTTAAGAAAGAGCTCTTATTAGCTTTTTTATAGGCTTGTTTAAGCGTTCGCCCAATCTTCAATTCATCTTTGATCCGCTCATACATTATAATATTAGCATCGACTGCCATACCTACACCAAGTACTAACGCAGCTAATCCTGGCAATGTTAATACACCAGAAATAAAGTTAAACGCTACTAATGTTAAATAAATGTAAGTTGTTAAAGCGATAACTGCAACTAATCCCGGTAAACGATAGAAACCTAACATAAATAGGTAAATAACAGCAATACCAATTGCAGCCGCTAATACAGTTTTATCTAAAGCGTCTTGACCAAATTGTGCACCTACAGAATTTGAGTATATTTCTTTAAGGTCTACTGGTAATGAACCAGAATTTAATAAATCAGCGATTTGTTTTGCTTTCTCTACGCCTTCTTCACCATTGAAACCACCAGAAATTTCCACACTATCTGAGTTAATCGGTTTGTCTACAGACGCTGCAGAAACGTATTTAGGGTCTTTTTTATCCATTTCTTTATGGTAAGTATCACCTTTTTCATGATCTAACCATACAACCATGACATTTTCATCTTTTTTAGAAATTTCTTCAGTTACTTTTTTAAATTTATCGCTATCTTTTAATTTAAAAGTAACTGCTGGTTGATTTGTATTTTGCTTGAATTCTTGTTTAGCTGACCCTTGTTGAATATCTTTACCTGTCAGTTTGACATTGTCATCAGCATCACGAATCGTTAAATTCGCTTGTGAAGATAAGATATCGCGGGCTTGAGATTGATTTTTCACACCTGCTAGCTGCACACGAATTCTATTATTATCTTCGACTTGTATTTTAGGCTCTGAAACCCCTAAGACATTGACACGGTTTTCAAGCGTCTTAGCTGTCGCTTTTACCGCTTTATCATCTATCTTATCGCCTTTTTGTAAAGGATCAACTTGATACAAGACTTCAAATCCACCTTGTAGGTCTAATCCAAGATTGACATCTTTAACTACGTTCTTATATGTAAGTCCCATGCCTGCAAACAACAGAACTACAAGTAATATGAACGCAACTATTCTACTACTTTTCTTCACTTGAACACCTCATTGTAAGCTTATGTTTTAAGAATACTCGATTAAATTATATTAATGCAAGTTTAATGAAACTAGAAAATTTTACTCAACAACCTTATATATCTTAACATATTACAACGAGTGTAAAAACTAACTCAACTAAATTAACCTTGTATATTTCATTGTAACGATAGCAAAGTCCAGTTTTTGACTAACATTCGTATAATGTTAAATATATAGTATTACATTAAATTATAACACTCTATAGCGTTAAAGGTCTTACTTGTCATTATAACTAGCTGAAGGTAACCTAATAACCAACATCATCTTATTATATATTAGATCAATTTGATTAAAAGATATAAAAAAAGAACTGATATAAACATATCAGTTCTAACATTTATTATGAAGGATCAACTTGTTTAATAGCTGGTTTTTCTAAAGTGATTTCAGTACCATTACCATTTAAAGTTAATACAACTGTTGTTTCGTCAACACTACGAACCGTACCTTTGATACCGCCGATTGTTGTAACACGTTGACCTGAGCTTACTTGACTAATCATTTCACGATGCTCTTTAGCCTTTTTTTGTTGTGGTCTAATTAAGAAGAACCACATTAATACTAATAATAATATTGGTAATATCAATGAAGTAAATTGCATTATTTTTTCTCCCTTTTAAAAGTTTTTTGGGTTTTCAACATTAAGTCCATACTGTTCAAAGAATTCTTCTTTAAAATCTAGAAGGCGATCTTCACGAATTGCTTGTCGGATATTTTCCATTAATTTCAGCAAGAAATGTAAATTATGATAAGTAGTAAGACGTATTCCAAAAGTTTCTTCTGCTTTTATTAAATGTCTTATGTATGCCCTACTATAATTTTTACAAGTATAGCAATCGCAATTATCATCAAGTGGTCCCAAATCTTCAGCGTATTTGGCATTTTTAATGATTACACGACCATGAGAAGTCATACAAGTACCATTACGCGCTATACGTGTTGGTAATACACAGTCAAACATATCCATGCCTCTAATACTACATTCTATTAATGCGTCAGGCGAGCCAACACCCATTAAATAACGTGGTTTATCTTTGGGCATAAATTGTTCCGTATGGTGTACCATATCGTACATCACTGGTTTAGGTTCTCCTACAGACAATCCGCCAATCGCATATCCAGGAAAATCTAAAGCTACTAACTCCTCAGCGCTTTGCTTTCTAAGATCTTTATATTCTCCACCTTGTATGATACCAAACAAGGCTTGATCCTCTGGTCTCGAATGTGCTTTAAGACAGCGTTCTGCCCATCTTGTTGTTCTTTCAATCGAGTCTTTCACATATTTATATTCAGCTGGCATAGGTGGACATTCATCAAATGCCATCATGATATCTGAACCTAAGTCATTTTGAATCTGCATAGATTTTTCAGGACTTAAAAATAGTTTAGATCCATTTGTATGATGGCGAAATTCTACACCTTCCTCAGTAATCTTTCTTAAATTACTTAAACTAAATACTTGGAAACCACCAGAATCTGTCAGTATTGGACCATTCCAGTTCATGAACTGATGTAACCCCCCACTCTTTCTGATAATATCATTTCCCGGTTGTAACCACAAATGATATGTATTACCTAGTATAATCTTAGTTTCCATTTGATGTAATTCTTCTGGACTCATTGTTTTTACGGTTGCTTTCGTTCCAACAGGCATAAACATTGGTGTTTCAAACGAACCATGAGGTGTATGAACGATACCTAGTCTTGCACCTGATTGTTTACAAGTTTTAATATGCTCATATGTAACAGCTGGCGTTGGCATATAAAATCCCCTTTCATTCCCTAAATAATTAACATTGCATCTCCAAAACTAAAAAATCTATATTCTGAAGCTACAGCTTGATTGTAAGCATTAATGATATAATCTCTAGAACTAAAAGCAGACACAAGCATAACGAGTGTTGATTTTGGTAAGTGGAAATTGGTAATTAATCCGTCAATTGCTTTAAAATTAAATCCAGGGAAGATAAAAATATCTGTCCATCCACTTTTAGCGACAAATCTATCACTTGATTGCATAATTGTTTCTAAAGTTCTTGTAGAAGTCGTACCAACAGAAATAATTCGATTACCATTGTCTCTTGTACTATTTAAAAGGTTTGCTGTAGCTTCATCCATTTGATAATATTCACTATGCATTTCATGATCATCGATATTATCTACACTAACTGGTCTAAATGTTCCTAGACCTACATGTAATGTAATAAAAGCTATATTTACACCTTGAGCTTTAATACGTTCTAACAATTCATCTGTGAAATGCAATCCTGCAGTGGGTGCTGCTGCCGATCCTGATGCTTTAGCATATACAGTTTGATAACGTTCTTGATCATCTAACCGTTCTTTAATATATGGTGGCAATGGCATTTCACCTAGCTCATCCAAACGCTCTTGAAGGATACCATCATAGTGCAATCGCATGATACGACCACCTTGGTCCAGTTCTTCAATGCATTCGGCTATGATTTTCCCTTCACCAAAGGTCAATTTGTTACCAACCTTAATTCTTTTAGCTGGTTTTAATAATACTTCCCAATCATTGCCTTCGATTTGAGTAAGCATTAACATTTCTACCTTAGCACCTGTTTCTTCTTTCATTCCAAATAAACGTGCTGGCATAACCCTTGTATCATTTAATACAAGTGTATCCCCTTCATTAAGGTAATCTGTGACATCTTTAAAATGTTTATGTTCAATATAACCAGATTGTCTGCCAAGAATTAGCAATCTACTTTCATCTCTGTTCTTCAGAGGTGTTTGTGCAATTAATGCTTCAGGCAAGTGATAATCAAATGCTTCAATATCCAAACTTATTCCTTCTTTCCATTCTTCTTGCTAAAATGTTCAAATGCATAAGGTGTCGCTTTTCTACCTCTTGGTGTACGTTCTATAAATCCTTTTTGAATTAAAAATGGCTCGTAAACATCTTCGATAGTTACACGTTCTTCACCAATCGAAACTGCAATCGTATCTAAGCCAACAGGGCCACCTTTATATTGTTCTAAAATACAATTCATCATTTTATGATCAATATAATCTAAACCTTCATCATCAACTTGAAGTAATTGTAATGAAGCTCTTGTTGTGGCAATACTTATTAATTCATCTTCGTTGACTTGTTGGAAATCACGCACGCGTTTCAACAACCTATTTGCTACTCTTGGTGTACCACGACTACGTTTAGCTAACTCAATTGCACTTTCGTCGTCAATGGAGGTACCTAAAACTTCTGCCGTACGTACGATGATTTCTTTTAATTCAAGCTCTTGGTAATACTCAAGTCTTAAATGTACACCAAATCTATCTCGTAATGGTGCAGTTAAGCTACCAGCTCTTGTTGTGGCACCAATTAGCGTGAAAGGCGGTAAGTCAATTCTAATACTCCGTGCTTCCTCACCTTTACCAATGACAATATCTAAAAAGAAATCCTCCATCGCCGGATACAATACTTCTTCAACAACGCTACTCAATCTATGAATTTCATCTATAAATAGCACATCTCCAGGTTGTAAACTTGAAAGAATTGCAGCCAAATCACCCGGCCGTTCTATAGAAGGGCCTGAAATGATTCTGATATTTACTTCCATTTCATTGGCTATAATATTTGATAATGTTGTTTTACCTAAACCAGGGGGACCAAATAATAAAACATGATCTAACGGTTCTTGTCGCATTTTGGCAGCTTTAATAAACACTTCTAAATTTGACTTAATCGTAGATTGTCCAATATATTGGCGTAGTTTCGTTGGTCTTAAAGATAACTCAAATGAAGATTCTTCATCATGCATAGATTGATCAACCATTCTATCATCCATTTTTTTACCCCCTTTTTAAATATAATTGTATATTTATGCTATAAGTAATTGTAAGCCTCGTTTAACCGCATCGTCTACTGAGTCAAATGTTTCTTTACTCAATGATTTTTCAACTTTTGTTAATTCTCGCTTAGAGTACCCTAAAGCTTCTAGAGCAAGCAAAGCTTCTTTAATAATCGGTGCATTAGCGTGGTCCTGAGTATCCGTATTTAAAATTTGGCTACTGTCTACATCATTAATTTGGACCTTGCCTTTAAGATCCAATACAATTTGTCTCGCTGTTTTTTTGCCTATGCCAGGAAATTTTGTTAAGTAAGCATCATTTTCATTTTCAATTGCTATTTTGACATCGTTTGGTGAACTACTTGCGAGTATAGCCAATGCTGATTTAGGTCCGATGCCAGTTACCTTAATTAGGCTTAAAAACATATCTTTTTCTTCTTGATTTATAAAACCATAAAGCAATTGTGCATCTTCTCGCACGATAAGTGATGTATGTACAACCACTTCATGGTCCATGTATTTCTGAAAACGATAAGAATTTGGCGTTTGTATTTCATAACCAACACCTGAAGCCTCAACAACTACGTGTGTAGGGTTTAATTCAGTTAATGTGCCTTTAATATATGCGTACATGAATACACTTCCTTATATAGTCATACTAATTAATTCCACTTTAGAAACATGATCAACGATTCTTAATGCTTCCATTACATCATCAATCTCTAAATCGGTACTTGTAGCATCCAATGAAAGTGTGATGGTTGCTCTACCTTCCATCGGTATACTTTGATGAATTGTCAAGATAGATAAATCTAAATTCGATAATGTATTCAGTACTTCTGCTAACATACCTACAATATCATTTACGTATAATATCAACGTAAACTCTCTTGTTGATTCGATTTTTTCATCAATTGGAAATATCGTATCTCTGTATTTATAGAATGCACTTCTTGATAAATCAAATTGCTTAACAGCTTCAAATATGGACAGTGATGGATCATTTTTTAAGACTTCTTTTATCTTTAAAGTTTTCACAACAGATTCAGGTAATACATCCTCACGAATTAAGTAAAACTTTTTGTAATCTTTTTTGTCCATATTATGCACTCCTATTCAACAAATTCAAATTCTCCACCTAAAATTCTCACGATATCACCATTTCTACAACCACGTGCTCTTAAAGCATCATCAATACCCATTGAGCGCATTTGACGTGCGAAACGACGTACTGCTGGATCACTATTGAAATCAGTCATCTTGAACATTCTTTCAATTGCCTTACCACTAACAACGTATGCAGCATCATCATCTCTAGTAATAGTGAATTTATCTTGACTAGGCGTATGTTTATAAACAACTCTATTCACACCTAAATCTTCTTCCTCATCTTTACTGAAGTCAATGTCTTTAACTGCTTCTAATTTATCAGCAATCGCATAAAGTAATTCATCTATGTGGTCATGCTTAAATGTAGAAAGCGGTATAATGTGTACTGAATCGTCGTTTATTTCTTCTTTGAATAAAGCTAAATTATCTTCTGCATTCGGCATATCCATCTTATTTGCTACCACTATTTGTGGTCTTTCTTCTAAACGATGTTCATATGCGCTTAATTCTTCGTTAATTACTTTATAATCTTCATAGGGATCTCGTCCTTCAGAACCACTCATATCTATCATATGTACGATTACTTTAGTACGTTCAACATGTTTTAAAAATTGATGCCCTAATCCAATACCTTCGGAAGCACCTTCAATCAGACCTGGTAAGTCAGCCATAACAAAGCTTCTTTGATCTTTAGTAGATACTACACCTAAATTTGGTTTAATTGTAGTAAAGTGGTATGCTCCAATTTTAGGTTTAGCTTTAGAAACGATAGATAACAATGTTGATTTACCGACACTCGGAAAACCTACAAGTCCAACATCCGCAAGTAATTTCAACTCTAAGGTTACTTCAATTTCCTCGCCAGGTTCTCCGTTTTCACTAAAATCAGGCGCAGGGTTTCTTGGTGACGCAAATCGAGAGTTTCCGCGTCCTCCACGTCCCCCCTTAGCTACAACGGCACGTTGGCCATTTTCAACTAAATCTGCTAATACTTCTTCAGAATCTGCACTTTTAATAATAGTGCCTGGTGGTACCTTCAAGACAAGGTGTTCAGCGTTTTTACCGTGCATATTGCTGCTTTGACCACCGTCACCTCTTTTAGCTTTGAAATGTGTTTGGTATCTAAAATCTAATAAAGTTCGTAAGCCTTCATCAACTTCAAATATAATAGACGCGCCATCTCCACCGTCACCACCGGCTGGCCCACCAAATGGTACATATTTTTCTCTGCGATAAGCTGTAATACCATTACCACCATCGCCTGCTTTAAGCGATATTTTAACTTGATCAACAAACATGATTTCACCTCTTTTTTTCAAATTTTTACTTTCTATATCTTTTTTATTATATCATTATCTCATTAACTAGAAAATAAAGACAAAAAATAAACACCAGAAGTGATCACTTCTGGTGTTAACGATGACAAAAATTACTCAGCTGCTGCGTATACAGAAACTTGTTTTTTGTCGCGACCTTTGCGTTCAAATTTAACAACGCCGTCGATTTTAGCGAATAATGTATCGTCGCCACCACGACCTACATTTTCACCAGGATAAATTTTAGTACCACGTTGGCGGAATAAAATAGAACCACCTGTAACGTATTGACCATCAGCACGTTTAGCTCCTAAACGTTTTGATTCTGAGTCACGACCGTTTTTTGTAGAACCAAGTCCTTTTTTAGATGAGAAAAATTGTAAGTTTAATTTTAACATATTCTTGCACCTCACTTATAATTTAGTCTAATATTTTCTTTATATTCCTCTTCAATTGTTTGCAATGATACGAGCATTGCTTGAAGAATTAATTGCGCTTGTTCATTTGTAGTGTCTACACTTCTAACGTGGAAATATCCACCGTCATCATTGTAATCAATGTCGGGCTTCTCACTTGTTAATCCCATTATAGCATTAACACTTCCGAAGAGAACTGCGGATGCACCTGCACAAACTATATCATGTCCATATTCGCCATGTTCTGCATGACCATCCATGATAACATCAGTTACTTGACCGGCATCGTTCAATGTAACATCAACAGTAATCATAATTACGCGTTGATTTTGTCGATTGTTAATTTAGTGTAAGGTTGACGATGACCTTTTTTACGTTTTGAGTCTTTACGACGTTTGTATGTGAATACAGTGATTTTTTTACCGCGACCTTGTTTTTGTACTGTAGCAGTAACTGAAGCACCTTCAACTGTTGGCGCACCAACTTTAACTGCATCTCCACCTACAAATAATACTTTGTCAAAAGTAAATGAATCACCTTCGTTAACATCTAATTTCTCAACGAAGATTTCTTGTCCTTCTTCAACTTTAACTTGTTTTCCACCTGTTTCAATAATAGCAAACATACTTTGCACCTCCTAATAATTTAAGTCACGCCAAACTCAGGTGACATACATGTACTTTAACCTGAATCCGAGCGGTTGTATGTAGCTAAAAACTACTCAACTACTGCATTTTAGCATTACGATTACTTACTGTCAATCTTCATTTGTACTTTTCTGAAGAATTTAGTAATAATTGGATATAGTATCACTAATAAAATGAAATTTAATATTAGTGTTGGTATTAGTCTGAAAACAATAAAGTCTATAAAATTAAATGCAATTAAACCTAATATACTATAAATGATTGCAACGTATATTTCTAAGAATATCGTACTTAACCAAACCGTAATAAATAGCATCGTGTTATCTCTATAAAACGTTTTAAAGAAAAAGTCCATGATGACAACAAATAAAATGAAGCCAAATAAATATAATCCGTAAAAACTACCGAAATAAAGGTCCGTTACTATTCCAAATACAGCAGCTAAAATCATAGCAACACCAAAGCTTCTGTAAACACAAATTAATAGTAAATACATAAGCGTCAAATGAGGTACAAAAACAATGTCCTTATCCCCTATTTGCATTGGAATGACTAACCCAATAACTGTGTCAATATAGAATAAAACTATACCGATTAGAAAGTAGTATAAAGCTCGCATTAATTATCCCCACTTCCATCGTCAGGTATCGTCTTAGGATCTCTTTTAGCTACATAAACATGGTTTAAGTCTGATAAATTAGCTGCCGTTTTAACTCGAACCTCTTTCGATAGCCCATACTCATCATTTTCAACTTTAGATACTTCTCCTATGTAAATACTGCTAGGTAGTTGATCCGCTAAACCACTCGTAACAACTTTATCTCCTTTTTTAATGCTATCTTTGTTATTAATATCAGTAATTACTAATTCTTCACTTTTCGAATCATAATGATCAATTAAACCAAAGACATTTTTACTATCGTGTTGGATATTTACTGATAATCGATTGGCACGTGTATTGGTTGAAATCAAATCAACCTGAGATGAAAATTGATTAACTTTAGAAATACGACCAACTAAGCCTTCTGATGTCATGACAGCCATATTATTTTGAATGCCATCTTTAGACCCTTGATTAATGATTAATGTATTCATCCACTGATCTGGATTCCTAGATAAAACCGTACTAGAGATGGGTTCAAACTTAGATATATCTTCAATATCCAATTCTTTTTTATACTTTTTATTTTCACTTTCTAATCTTTCATTTTCAGCTTCTAATTGCTTCAATTTTTTCGATTGCTCTTTTGAACCATCGTTTGAAAATAGATTATTAATTGATCCAGTCACAAATTGCACAGGATAACTTACCGCTTTTTGTCCAAACGCTACAGAATCCCCTACGTATTGTTCTACCGGTGATTGCGATTGCGAACGTAAAGACACGCCTATTAAGGCAATAAACACAATGATTGCACACAAAATAACAATCAATTTGTTGTTTTTAAAAAACTTTGACAACCTAAACACCTCTATTACACGACTATTTTATGTTCTTCTATCATTTTATATTACTCATAGTTTGAAATAAAGCACGAACCTCAATAATTTTCAAATCAGTTCTTTTTGTTTAGGTATTCTACAAATACAAACTTTAACAAACTACTTTTAATTAATATATAAAAGAACGATACATTGTATTATAACAATTTTCAACGTGAATAGTGTATTAAAATGATCCATATTAAATAAATAAAGTGCTAAGTCGTTACATTATAATAAAATAAGCCTGAAACGTTTTGGTTTCAGACTTAATTACCTATGAACTAAATATTAGGATTTATCTTCTTCTGAAGTTTCAGTGTTAGCGTTCTTTTCGGCTTCTTTTTCATCTTCTTTATATAATGTTTCTTCTTTTCTCCAACGTGCAAATAGATTTTGTGCTTTAGCTTGCTCATCTACTTTTTTATCATTAGATTTTTCTTCACTCATAATTAGACACCAACCTTTAACGTTTTTACTTATATAAGGCTAACGCATTTTAGCATAGAATTCAAACGCCTTACTCGTAGCTTGAAGGTGGTAATAGTTCTATATGTTCACCCAGTTGGTTTAAATCTTGCTCCATCTCTATTTCTGTTCTATATACTCTGATTGAATCTGAGCCAAATTTATAAATAATAAATTCATCTCCGCGCTGACCAGCTAAATAATCATCACTGTATCCCATCCTGTATATGCCAGATACAGACATGAATTCTTTTTTATCTATCCAATCAAAAACATTTTTAGTTTGGCTGAGTGGCACGTTATTCAATATATCATTATCTTTAACAGTATAACGTTGACCTCCAGCTAAATCTTTTTTCGTTTGCGTATGGTTTACAGATGGTTCATCGTTACTAACTGGATTCCATTGTTGGTCTTTTAAAAAAGGTGCATATTTAAGCGCAAAGAATACAATAATAACGATTGCTATAATTGCTACAATATTTTTAATGATGCTAAATATAAAACGCATGAACCATCCTCCTATTAAGTCATGTTAAATTATAAAATTTTACCCATAAAAAATCATCAGTCTGAAGTAGTATTTAAAAAGTTCCCCATAGACTGATGAATAGTCATTCAATTCATAGTACAATTAAAAGCAAAGGGAGTGAACATAGAATGAATATTTTATCTATAATCCTGCTTGCCCTCTTGGTTATACTATTATTTAGAGTAGGTTTATCTTTATTAAGAGTTTTAATATATATTGGAATCATTGTATTATGTATCTACTTAGGATATCAAGGAATTCTTTGGATCATGGATCATTTTAACTACTATTTCAACTTTATAAATTAAATTAATATTTGTGAAATTGGAAAACAGTGAATAGATTCATTTGAGTAAGATGCATGTGAATAATCTGAGCCTGAGGCATGAATAGATGCCTCAGGCTTTTTTAATGCATAGTGATAAACATCTCTACGTTATAAAACTGTTTTTAACTCAAAATTAGCGATGGTTTTGCATGCGCTTTAGTTTATAGATGAACCGTAACATTGTCATCCATTCTTGAATTGGAGCATGAAATGATTAATCGAAATTTTGATTTTAGCTTTCTACATCAAATTATTTTTATAATGCATTCATGGTTGAAATTTAATCATACTTAATTCAGTCATACATCAACTATTACTATATTTAAAAGAAACAACTTATTTTTTTACATTATTAGAAAGTATTTGATAAACATAATAACACGCGCTTAATAATAATGCCCATACGATTGATACAATGATTGCACTGATAACAGTATGCCATATCTCAATTTTCGCATGATTAAAGACAATAAATAAAATGGTTACTATTAAAACACTAATGATCGAGATGACAATTGTATTTATTGTCCGTTTCAAATTAATAGCTACTTTCTTTTTTGTCAGTTGCATTAAATATACAACTGGAATTAATAGCCCAATTAAAAATAAAATCCCCAAACATTCTCCCTCCTTAGTTAACTATTTCATTATACCTCATCTATTTTATAACAAAAAATTGAAATTAGACATTCTATTATATGTCAAAGTAACCTTCTTCAACCATACTTAAATATGTATGATCACCAATAATGACATGATCTAATAATTGTATGCCTAATATATCTCCACATTCTCGTAATCTATCTGTAGTTTTAATATCCTCTAGTGATGGTGTAGTATCGCCTGAAGGATGGTTATGAAGGACAATAATTGCATTACTTGCACATTTAACTGCTTCACTGTAGATTTCTCGAGGATGCACAATAGCACTATTCAATGTCCCCATAAAAATTGTTTTTTGCTTGATAATGATATTCTTAGAATTTAAAAATAACGCTATAAATTTTTCTTGAGTTAAATGTTCCATTTTCCCCATCATAAAGTCTGCTGCATCTTTAGGGTTATTGATTTGAATTTTATCATCAACACTTCCAGAATGCATTCGTTCACCTAATTCAAAAGCAGCTTTTAAAGTGAGTGCTTTGTATAGTCCAACGCCTTTGATTTTATTTAAATCATTAATTGATAGATGCTTTAATTCTTTTAAATTCACAATAGATTTAAGTAATTCATTCGCAATATCTAAACTAGAATATCCTTTTCTACCAGTATTAATTAAAATTGCTAGTAATTCAGCATGTGATAGATGAGAGGCACCATAATTTAACATACGCTCCCTGGGTTTTTGATGATTTGCGAGATCATTTATTTTCATAAGAACTTCACTCCGTAGCTTATACTTTGTTGGAATATGATTGTGAGATTAAATGCAAAAAAGATAAAAGGAATCAGTGGTACACACTGTTTGGTATTTCTAAAAAATATGAAATGAAATAACGCAAATACGCCACCGATAATAAAAGTAAATAAAAAAAGGTATCTAAATAAAGAAAACGGCAGTGCTAATGCTAATACAGAGAAGACAAGAATGTCTCCGTATCCAATTGATTTATTACAAAAGAAATATATTAAATGAAGTAAACTACTTACGAGTAAAAAAGAAATGAAGTGTATCGGTACTATAACACAAATACAAAATGTAAAAATAAACAGCATATGTAAGGGGATTGAAAAGGTAGCAATATCATAAAGTGCAAGCACAAGTAAGAATAAATAAATGAGTAAAAAAGTGGAATAATCTATGTTTAATAAAGTGTTATATTGTAGTACAAAAAATACTGGTAATAAAGCAAGACTTTCACCAACGAAATAACAACGATTGAGTTGTTTATTACAACATGTCGTTTTACCTCTTTGAAATAAAAAGCTAAATATCGGGATCATTTCATAAATTCGAAGTTGTCGATAACAATAATCGCAATGCGAACGTAATTTAAAGTAAGTCAAATCAAGCTTCTCTACAAAACTTAACTGATATAAATAACTAAATAAAATAGGGCAAATTAAAAACAATAGAAACACTTAAGCACCTCCTATCACCCATTATAACATGATTTATTTATTAAATAACAAAATTAACAAAAACAGATAATATTAATATAATCTTAAATTTAAATTTATTTTTTGTTCTGAAATGAAAGTTATAATTAGCAATAGTTTGTATATACTCACTAAAATAAAGAAACAGCAATCAAATATAAATTTGATTGCTGTTTCTTTATTAATTCTAACTGAGACATTTTTAATGCATCATTAATCTTTTTGTATTTCTTCAACTGTTTCTTCTACTTCAGAACGTGATATTTTTTCACGTCCATTTTGCATCGCTTTAAGCGATTTATGTGCAAGTGCCAATGGTAAGCGACAAAATAATAATATTGTCTTTTTATTAATGTCTTTCATATAAGCATCAGCTTTAGCTAAATTATCTTCAGCATATTCGAACAAGTCATCTCTGTCCCAATCATCTGGAACAAAACTTACGCCTCGTTCTTCATAATCTTCATGTTGATTTCTCAGAATATTTACAGCTTGTAAACCTCGACCATATCCTATAGCTAAATCTCGGTCTGTTTTAACGCCAGCGCAAAGATCCCAAAGTTGTGAAAGCATCACACCAACAAGTCCTGCAACATAATATGTATAGTCATCTAAATCCGCTTTAGTATGGATATCCCAATTGGCTTTCGCCCATTTTGCCATACCATACGCCATCTCACTTGAAGCCTCTAATACAACAGCTCTCGTATGTTCTGGACAAGCATCTATCCATTCGCCTAATCGTATTGTAACTTCAGGCATGTCATTTTTAACAGGCGCTAAAATTTGTAAATATTTATCCTCGTCGAATGTTTCCTTAAATAATTCACTTATTTGCATGAGCGTATTGTATTTCATATCGTTACTTAATGCTTCATGGTCTTCAATTTCATCTATTGCTCGTAATACGAGATACGCAGAAGCTACCGTATGCTTTAATTCTTTTTCTAAAAAAGTAATCGGTATATAAAAAGTTCGGCTTGTCTCTTTTAAAACTCGCATTGCATCTTTTGGGAATTTCTTGTCTGCCATTTTATTCTCATACCTCCCCTTCGTAAATACTATCATATAACACCAAATTTAAATAGGAAATATATGTTTCATTTTTAGACGAAATTCAATACGCTTAGCGCCCGTTTACTACGTTGAATTTCTATCATAAATACATATTTTCTTCATAATAATATATTACCTCACACGTATATCATTGAAACTAAAACAACAACAGGCTGAAACATCAATGATGTCTCAGCCTGTTAATCTTAAAGTTACGCTTCACTAAAGAACTTTAACATTAGTAAACCATATAGAATTTTAGTAGCACTTACGAATAAGTTTCAGTTTAGGTAGTATTAAACTCAAGCTCATATAACTAGACATATTGCTATACTTTAAAATATGCATCATTTATGTCCTAATTGCTCTCATTAAAATTCACTTTAGATTTTACTTCGCTAATAAAGTAT
This sequence comes from Staphylococcus saprophyticus subsp. saprophyticus ATCC 15305 = NCTC 7292, assembly GCF_000010125.1. Classification (NCBI taxonomy): domain Bacteria; kingdom Bacillati; phylum Bacillota; class Bacilli; order Caryophanales; family Staphylococcaceae; genus Staphylococcus; species Staphylococcus saprophyticus. The sequence continues at coordinate 1,152,888 of NC_007350.1, read as the reverse complement.
AAACTGCCAGTAATGATTAAACCTTCACCCTCATAAGTTTCTATAAACTTAACATAATCATCAACAAGTGCTTTTTGATCGTATCTGACGTCTTCAAAAATCTCTTCTTTTGTTAAGGCTTTCGGGAAATCAAAATCAGTAATATAGAATGTCGATGCAATCGTTTTAAGTTGATCTACCATGGCATTGATGGGCTTTCCTTTAATTGCTGAAAACAAGATATCTATATTTTCTATGTTGTAATATTGCTTAATTGTGCTAATTAACGCTTCTACGCTTTCTACATTATGCGCTCCATCCATAATCATTAAAGGCTGATCTTTTACTTGTTCAATTCTACCAGTCCAACTTACGGATTCTATACCATCTATCATTTTATTGAAATCTAAATCAACGATACCATCTTCATTTAATTCAATTAATGCCGTAATCGCTAGAGCTGCATTTTCTTTTTGATGTTCACCGACCATATTCAGAAGTAGTGTTTCTAATTCATAATCTTTATAGCGATAAGTAAATTCTTCATCTTCTGAAATAATACTAATATCGCGATCTAATTCGATGCCTTCAGCCTCTTGTTGCTCAACATAATCTCTAATCACTTTAAGTGCTTCATCGTTTTTCACGGCATAAATAACAGGTGTATTAGGTTTAACGATAGCGCCTTTGTCTTTCGCGATATCTACATAAGTATCACCTAAAAGGTCTGTATGATCTAACCCAATACTTGTAAGGATTGATAATATTGGTTTAAATACATTAGTCGAATCATTTTTAATACCTAATCCTGCTTCGACTATAACAAAATCTACTGGATGAATTTCTCCAAAATATAAAAACATCATTGTTGTTATAATTTCAAATTCGGTAGCAGTGCCAAGTTCTGTTTCTATTTCTAATGCTTCACTGACGGGTTTGACGTGTTGAACGAGTGCAACAATCTCATCATCACTTATTGGATTCCCATTTAAACTAATGCGTTCATTGAAGGTCTCGATAAATGGCGAAGTGAATGTGCCCACTTCATATCCGTTATCAACAAGTGCTGATCTCAAATATGAAACGGTCGATCCTTTACCATTTGTACCACCTACATGAATACCATTTATATTAAATTGTGGATTATTCAAGCGCTCTAGCATCCATTCCATGCGTTTGACGCCTGGCTTTATACCAAACTTAGTTCGCTCGTGTATCCAATATAAGCTATCTAGGTAATTCATCTTAAGGACTCCTATGCTTTTAATTGATTAATTCGTAATTTAACACCATCATATTTCTCTTGATAGGTTTGCTTTTTCTCACGTTCTTCATTAATCACTTTTTCAGGTGCTTTATTGACGAAGTTTTCATTTGCTAATTTTTTATTTACTCGATCTAGCTCTTTTTCCCATTTTAAAAGTTCATTTTCTAAACGTGCAATCTCTTTATCCATATCAATCAAACCTTCTAATGGAAGTACAACTTCACCGGCTGTCGTTACAGATGTCATTGCTTTTTCAGGAATTTCAATTGTTGTATCAATCGTTAATTCACTTGGATGACAAAATCTATCTATATAATTTGAATTATTCAACAATGTTTCTTTAATATTTTCATCTTTTGCTTTAATGAAAATTGGAATCGCCTTAGATAAAGGTGTATCCACTTCTAAGCGTGACTGTCTCACAGATTTTATAATTTCAACGAGTTGCTGCATTGTTTCTTTACTGTCATCAAAAACAAGCGCTTCGTTTACTTTTGGCCAAGCAGCTTTAACAATTGTTTCACCTTCGTGAGGTAAATTTTGCCAAATTTGTTCAGTCACAAATGGCATGAATGGGTGTAGCATTCTCATCGTATTATCTAGTACATAAGTAAGTACAGAGCGCGTGATTTGTTTCTGTGCTTCGTCTTCACCATTCATTGGTATCTTACTCATTTCAATATACCAATCACAGAATTCATCCCATATGAAATTATATAACGTTCTGCCTACTTCACCAAACTCATATTTATCACTTAATTCCGTTACATTCTCAATTGTTTCGTTTAAGCGAGTTAAAATCCACTTGTCAGCAAGTGATAAATCACCTGATAAGTCAACTTGTTCTACCGTAAAGTCTTCACCAATATTCATAATACTGAATCTCGCAGCATTCCAAATTTTGTTAATAAAATTCCATATAGACTCCACTTTTTCAGTAGAATAACGTAAATCATGACCTGGTGACGATCCTGTGGCTAAGAAATAGCGTAAACTATCAGCGCCATATTCATCAATAACATCCATTGGGTCAACACCATTACCGAGCGATTTACTCATCTTACGGCCATCTTCCGCACGAACCAATCCATGTAATAATACATCATTGAACGGACGTTTTCCAGTAAATTCTAATCCTTGGAAAATCATTCTAGCTACCCAGAAAAAGATAATATCATAACCAGTCACTAAAGCATTTGTTGGGAAATAACGTTGGAAGTCATCTGCTTCGACATCAGGCCAGCCTAGTGTAGAAAACGGCCATAAAGCACTGGAGAACCAAGTATCCAAGACATCTTCATCTTGTACCCAGTTTTCAATATCTTCTGGTTCATGCTCACCTACAAATATTTCACCAGTTTCCTTATGGTACCATGCTGGAATTTGATGCCCCCACCAAAGTTGTCTAGATATTGTCCAATCTCGAATTTCTTCCATCCATCGATTAAATGTTTTTTCAAAGCGGGCTGGAACAAAATCGATTCTGTCGTCTGTTTTTTGGTTATTTAATGCTTGTTCAGCAAGTGGTTTCATCTTAACGAACCATTGTGTAGATAAATAAGGTTCTACGACTGCACCAGAACGTTCAGAATGACCAACTGAATGTTCATGCTCTTCAATTTTAATGACTAGGTTTTCTGCTTCTAAATCTTTTACTAATTGTTCACGACAATCAAAACGATCCATGCCTTGGTATTTATCAGCTTTGTCATTCATCTTACCTGATTCATCCATGACAATAATACGCTCTAAATCATGTCGATTACCTATTTCAAAATCATTTGGGTCATGCGCAGGTGTAACTTTCATCGCACCACTACCAAATTCAATATCTACATATTCATCAGCCAATATTGGTAATTCTCTACCTACAATAGGTAAAATAACTGTTTTACCTATTACGTCTTTATAACGTTCATCATTCGGGTTAACCACAATTGCAGTGTCACCTAACATCGTTTCTGGACGCGTCGTTGCAATTTCAATATAACCATTACCATCTGCATAAGGATATTTAAAATGGTAAAATTTGCCTTGCACATCTTCATGTATAACTTCAATATCAGATAAAGCCGTGCGCGCAATAGGATCCCAATTAATAATATATTCGCCACGATAAATCAAACCTTTATTGTACATATCAACGAATACTTTTTTAACTGCTTTACTTAAACCTTCATCCAATGTGAATCTTTCTCTACTATAATCTAGACCAAGACCAAGTTTAGCCCATTGTTGTCTGATAAAGTTTGCATATTCCTCTTTCCAGTCCCATGCTTGCTCCAAGAATTTTTCTCTTCCTAAATCATGTCGAGATAAACCTTGTTCATTTAATTTTGCTTCTACTTTAGCTTGTGTCGCAATGCCTGCATGATCCATGCCTGGCAGATATAAGGTATCGTAACCCTGCATGCGTTTCATACGTGTCAATATATCTTGTAATGTTGTATCCCAAGCATGACCAAGATGTAATTTACCAGTTACATTTGGAGGCGGAATAACGATTGTATATGTTTCTTTAGATTGATCATCTTTTGCTTTAAAATATCCACTGTTTACCCATTGGTCATAACGTCCAGACTCAACTTCCCTTGGATTATATTTTGGTTTCATTTCCATGTGTTAAAATCCTCCTTAAAAATAAAAAATATCCGCCCTATCAAAATAGGACGGATATTCCGTGGTACCACCTAAATTCAAGAAATTACAAACTAATTTCAAGCACTTAATTACATGATTAACGCTCAAGCACGCTTTAACCTATTAAACAGATATCTTCATATGATTAGTGTTCAGTTAAAGTTCAATGTGGGCTACCTTCAATAAGTTAAATTGTACATTTTCAGCATTCTTGTACTCTCTGTTAAATTCAAGCCTATTTACTCTTCCCAGTAGACAATATTTATTTACTTAATTATAGTATAATGGATGTTAAAATAAGTCAATAAAATGGAGTGAAATTTATGAACGACTGTGCATTTGGTACCAAAGATCCGATCTATTTAAAATATCATGACGAAGTATGGGGGCAACCACTATATGATAGTCTCAAATTGTTTAAACTCTTAGCACTAGAATCTCAACATGCTGGTCTTTCATGGTTAACAATATTAAAGAAAAAAGAATCCTATGAACAAGCATTTTATGATTTCGATCCTCATCAAATTGTAAAAATGACAGATAAGGATATTGATCAATTAATGACTTTCCCTAATATCGTACATAACAGAAAAAAATTAGAAGCAATTGTAAGTCAAGCAAAAGGTTACTTTGAAATTGAAAAAGACTACGGTAGTTTCAGTGATTATTTATGGTCAACTGTTGATTATGAACCCATTAATTGTGGTTACAAACAACCTAGTGACCGAATTACTGTAGATGAACGTGCAACAAAACTTTCAAAATCTTTAAAAAGTTATGGGTTCAAATTTTTAGGTCCAGTAACAGTTTTTTCATTTTTAGAGGCTGCTGGATTGTATAATGCGCATTTGCAGTCTTGTCCAAACAAGCCGATTTATAACCATAACTAAATAATTAGATGATTAAAATTTGTTAAACTAAATTACTTGTAAAAGTGACTCGTATATATTCATAACCTATATGCTTATTTTTAAATTAAAAAATATTTTTCAATGATTTCATTTGTTATAAGTAAAATGAAATCATTAAAAAGTACATCGCTGTTTCATAATGTAATTAATAGATTATTTATTTTGTTGGCTTTCTGAATGCCACCATAATGAATCTTTAGGGTTTTCAACAGCTATTTTAAATTCTTTTTCATTAGAAACAGTTGGATAAGAGCCTTTTAAAGACTGTTTTGAAGTGTCTTTAAATAAAAACACGACAACTATAAGGCCAATAATACTCACTATTAACCAATAAAAGCCTGGGGCAAGGTTGTTTCCAGTTTCATGTACCAACCTTGTCGCTACTAAAGGTGTCGTACCACCAAACACAGACACTGAAATGTTAAATGTCCAAGACAGTGTTCTATAACGAACATTTGAAAAGAATAGTGTCGGTAGTGTGCCTGGCATTGTGCCTTCGTAGACTGATAATACGATACCGATCATTAGTAGACCTATAAATAAGAATATTAAGTTACCCATATTTAAAAATTGGAATGAAATTAATGATAATCCCCTTAAAATGTCTGATTATTATTTTATGCATTTTGTTTTCATTAAAAAATAACCTTCTATTCATAGAAGGTTATTTGTGAACATATTTCATTTTAAAATACCTAATCAAACTCAATAGTAAATCAATAAATTCTAATAGCTCTATGAATGTGATCTATCTATATATTTGAGTAAATGACCTAATAAAGGTGCAATTAAGAATAAAATAAAGAATATCCTAAAAATATGATAACTCGATATCAGCGCCACATCGGCACCTGTTTCAATTGCTACTAATACGATTTGGCTCATGCCACCAGGTGCAGCACCAAGGAACAATTCATTTACAGAATGATTAGACACCATCGAAATTAGCAACACCATGATAAAGGCAAGTAATATCAAAAGTACATTTTGAAATGCAATCGCAACTGCAATTCTCCCTTTCATTTGATCTAGCAACTTAGCTATTTGTAGACCAATGCGAATCATATAGATCACCTGGGCCGACGCAATAATATAATTATCTAGAGTAAATGTTACACCTGTAATTAAATTCCAACTAATAAGTACTATAATCGGTGCTAGTAACTGTTTCGTTGGAAAATTAATCTTACTCATTATGATATAAACAATAAAAACTGCTAATGCTAAAAGTAATATTTGGGGAATTGATACTGCATCTGTCAGTACCTTCGTTGTCGCCTTTTCAAGGCTACCATTACTACCATTATCTCTGAAAAAGTAAGAAATAAATGGTACTAGAATAACTACAAAAATAATCCTTGAAGTTTGTGTCAAACTGACTACCATAATATTTGCTCTTTTATTTTCTTCCGCCATGATTAACATTTGACTTAAAGCCCCTGGAATCACACTAAGAATAGCAGTTTCCGTATTAACTTTGGCAATTTTTTTGAAAAAGAATGCTATCACTAATGCTAGGGCTAACAACATGACAGTAATCAAAATAATCGTTAACCAATCATCTTTAATATCTAATATTACATTTTTAGTGAAAGTTGAACCAATTTGAACACCTAGCAAAACCAAACCTATCTGACTAAGCCAAAATGGCCATTCAATCTCTAGACGAAAGACCCTCACACAAATCACACTTGCAATAATAGGACCAAACATGAATGGCAACAATATATGCGCTACGTTTAATATCAAACTTAATATCACGGCGAACAGTAATACGATCATATTATTTCTTAATTGCTTATTCATGTTCTCACAACTTTCATCATTATCGTCAATCACAGTCAATCCAAATAAAATGCCCGCTCAACACATTGGTTGCTCGGGCATCATTTAAACTTTATACAATTCGACTTAATGCTGTATCAAATGCTTGTATGGTTTTGTTAATATCTTCTTCAGTATGTGAAGTAGAAAGGAACGTTCCTTCAAATTGTGAAGGTGGTAAAAATACGCCCTCTTTTGCCATTTCTCTATACATTTGGCTAAACATTTCTAAATCGCTATTGTTAGCTTGTTCAAAATTCGTTACTGGCCCTGCATTTAAGAAATATCCTATCATAGAACCAGCACGATTTACAGTGATTGGCACATTATGTTTGGCAAAAACATCTTTTAAGCCTTGCTCTAGTAAATCACCTAATTTATTGAAATAGTCATACGTTTCAGGTGTTAATTGACTTAATGTTTCGTAGCCGCTCGTCATGGCTAATGGATTACCGGATAATGTACCAGCTTGATAAATATCACCTGTTGGGGCAATTTGATCCATAATTTCTTTTTTACCTCCGAATGCACCTACTGGCAATCCACCACCGATTACTTTACCTAAGCAAGTTAAATCAGGAGTGACATCGAAGTATCCTTGTGCACAGTTATATCCTACACGGAATCCAGTCATTACCTCATCGAAAATCAATAACGAACCATACGCTGTTGTGATATCTCTTAAGCCTTGTAAAAAACCTTCAACTGGAGGTACCACACCCATGTTACCAGCTACAGGCTCAACAATTACGCCTGCGATATCGTCACCGAATTCTTCAAACGCAACTTTGATTGCATCTAAATCATTATAAGGTACTGTAATTGTGTTTTTTGCAATACCTTCTGGCACACCCGGTGAATCAGGTAATCCAAGTGTTGCTACACCAGAACCAGCTTTTATTAACAGTGAGTCACTATGACCATGGTAACAACCTACAAATTTCACAATTTTATTTCTACCTGTATAACCACGAGCCAAGCGTAATGTATCTAACGTCGCCTCAGTACCTGAAGATACCATACGCACTTTTTCTATAGATGGTACACGTTCGATAACAAGTTCAGCTAATTTATTCTCCTGTAATGTTGAAGCACCAAAACTTGTTCCTTTGTCCACCGCTTCATGTATCTTTTCAATGACTTGTTTATTTTTGTGTCCTAAAATTAAAGGACCCCAACTTAATACATAATCGATGTATTCATTACCATCAATATCATAAATTCTTGAACCTTCACCATGATCCATAAATATGGCTGGTGTATCAACAGATTTAAATGCTCTTACTGGACTGTTTACACCACCAGGCATTAATTCTTCGGCTTTAGCCATTGCTTTTTCTGAGTTACTGTAACGCATTCACATAACCTCCTAATCACTATTGTTCGTCTAAATAACGACAAATATCTTTTGAAAAATACGTAATAATCATATCCGCACCAGCACGTTTCATGGAAGTCATTTGTTCCATAACAACTGCTTTTTCGTCTATCCAACCATTCAATGATGCGGCTTTAGTCATACTGTACTCACCACTTACATTATATGCAACAACTGGAACGTTCGTAGTATTTCTAACATCTCTAATAATATCTAAGAAGCTAAGGGCTGGTTTAACAATCATCATATCTGCGCCCTCACGTAAATCACTATCTAGTTCTCTCAATGCTTCTCTACGATTAGCTGGATCCATTTGATAAGTCTTACGATCTCCAAACTGTGGTGTTGATTCTGCAGCATCACGGAAAGGACCAAAGAAACTTGATGCATATTTAATTCCGTAACTCATAATTGGGACATTATAATATCCAGCGTCATCTAGACCTGCTCTGATTTCAGCAACAAAGCCGTCCATCATATTACTAGGTGCAATGATATCCGCACCAGCTTCAACTTGTGATATAGCTGTTTTCACTAATAATGGTAGTGATTTATCGTTATCTACATCTTTCGTTTGTTCATTAATGACACCACAATGACCGTGGTCTGTATATTCACATAAGCATGTATCTGCAACAACTAATAAGTCATCATACATAGCCTTTGCTTTTCTTGTAGCTTCTTGAACAATCCCATTATGATCATATGCACCTGTTCCTATAGCATCTTTTTCATTTGGAACACCGAAAAACATAACACCTCTAATGCCTAAATCATATGCTTCTTTAATTTCTTCGTCTAATACATTTAAGCTTAATTGGTAAACGCCAGGCAATGATTTAATTTCTTCTTTAACATTATCACGTTCTACTACAAAGATTGGATAAATTAAATCTTCTTTGTTCACATGTGTTTCTCTAACTAAATTTCTCATTGATTTACTACTACGTAAACGTCTATGTCTATCAAATTGCATTTTCTTCCCAACTTTCTAAAATTTTATTAACTAAAGCATCTAATGTCTGTATATCAGCAACGATACCTTGTTTTTGATAATGATTCAATGTATCTAGCGTTTGTTGCCCTATCACAAAATAATTATTAAATGATACGTTTTGATTATCTTCAAAAAAATAACGCACTGCGGATGAACTTGCGAATGTAATTGCATCCACTTTGCCTTGCTCAATCAACATTTTAACATGCTTAATATGCTTTGTATGTGGCACAGGCTCATATAAATCAATCTTTTGAACATTATAATTTTGTTGTTTCAATCCTTCTTCAAGCGTGGACCTAGCAGCTGCACTAGAAGGTAATAAAATATTGCTTTGTTCATGTGTTTTAAATGCTTTCAGAAATCCTTCTTGCGAATAGTCTTTAGGACAAAATGATACTTTCAATCCAATTGAAGTACAATAATCTGCAGTTTTTTCACCAATCACAGCAATTTTTTTGTAATTCAGTTTAGATAAGTAGGGTTTGAAGTATTCCACAGCTTTTTTGGACGAAAAAATAAGCCAGTCATAATTAACATCGAGTAAATTCAGATTAAATGATAATGGTTCTACATTTATGAAAGGTTTATGTAGTATACATACATCTGATTTATAAAATTCACTCGTTTGAGTCATTACTATAACTGGTCTCATTTATTTTCACCTCGAAGTATTATTGTTCTTCGTTTAGTGCTTTAATTATTTCATACGCGCCTTGTTCATTTAATACTTTAGTCACTTCTTCACCTAATGCAACAGGATCTGTGCCGCGTACAGTGTGCTGATATCGTTCTTTACCATCTGGAGACATGATTAACCCTGTAAATTCGATTGTGCCATCAGCTTCTTTTGTTGCATAGCCACCGATTGGCACCTGACAACTACCATTCATTCGAGTTAAGAACGTACGTTCAGCAGTGACACAATCAGCAACATCTTGATTATGAACTTTGCTCAATAGTGATAAAAGGGTCTCATCATCTGAACGACATTCAATGCCTAATGCACCTTGACCTATTGCTGGAATTAATGTTTCTTTGTCTAAATAGCTCGTGACGATATCATCAGACCAACCCATACGTTTTAATCCGGCAGCAGCTAGAATGATTGCATCATAATCTTCTGTTTCAAGTTTATTTAAACGAGTATCAATATTTCCTCGTATCCATTTAATTTGTAACTTAGGATATTTTGCAAGAATTTGTGCACCTCTGCGTAACGAACTTGTTCCCACAATGCTATTATCAGGAAGTTCATTTAAAGGAACATGATTTTTTGCAATATATGCATCGTATGGATTTTCACGGTCAGGGATACACCCTAAAGTTAACCCATCAGGAATGACGCTAGGTACATCTTTCAAAGAATGTATCGCCATATCGATGCCATGATTAAATAATTCATTTTGAATTTCTTTCACAAAAAGGCCTTTTCCGCCTACTTTCGATAATTGTTTATCTACGATGAGGTCACCCTTTGTCACTATTTCTTTAATTTCTATTTCTAAACTTGGGTCAATAGCTTTTAATTTATCTATAAATTGTCGACTTTGTGTTAAAGCCAATTTACTTCTTCTTGAACCAACGACTAACTTACGCATTTTGCGTAACCTCCTAGCAATTTAGCGTTTTATCATTTATATTTAGTATCTCTTTAAATCCCAGTCCATTGATGAAAATCAGAAACATGGGAAGTGAATAATAAATTAATCATGTTTAAACAAAATAGAATGATATTAATATAAATCAACTTATGTTTTGATATCGACTGCCTTACTCTTAATAATAAGTATAAACCATACAATATCGTAATAATTACAGACATAATTACTTTCGGATCTACAAAAATATCCATCCCAATCGTATTGATGCCCCATTGAGCACCTAAAATAATGCTTAATATGATAAATAAAAAACCCACTAAACTATTATAAAATACAACTTTTTCAAGTGTAGCTACACTACTAATTCTAAAGTATTTTTGAGTAAATCGCTTTTGTTTCAAATTTTTAAATTGAATTAAGTATAAAATGCTATTCACAAATGCAAAGGCAAAAATAGCATAACTTATTATTGCAAACGTTACGTGTACAATAAGTAATTCATTGATTACATTCAATTTTTCACCAGCACCTTGATAGTGCATAGGTTGAAATGTACTAATTGCGATAAAAACGAAGCCAATTATATTAAATAAGAAAATGGATATATTGACTTGTTTAATCACACTAATCACGATTGATATCGAAATAATCAACCACGCAAGTGCAAATAATACATCAAAAACATTGCCCAATGGCACTTGATTTGTTGCGGTTACATAAAAAGATAAGGAGATTGTTTGTAACACCCAAACAATCCCCAATGTAACAAATCCAATGTTTCTAATCTTATAAAACCTTTTAATAAAATCAAAAAAATAACAAGCAATACTAAATAGATAAATTAATAATATTAGTTCATTTAACCTTATGAATAATAGTTCTTGCATATTATCACCATTTGCTAATGCTTATTCAAAACTTAAGATTTGACCTGTTTTCATATTGTTCTTTTGCTTTTTAGCTTCATATGCATTTTCAGCTTCAATATCAAATATGCTTTGAAATAGCTCTAATTTTTCGTTACTTTTCTTATCACTACTCAATTCTTTAGCTTGTTTTATAGGATCTTTCAACATTTGGTTTATAATGCTTTTTGTATGTTTTGAAATGATTTTGCGTTCTCTTTCAGATAATCCAGGTAATTTTCTGTCTATACTATCCATTGTATCCTCTTGAATTGACATGGCCTTTTCTCTAAGTGCGCGAATAACTGGCACAACACCTAACATATTAACCCATTCATTATGTGCTTCAATTTCATTTGGAATGTTTTGTATAATTTGTTCTGCTGCTAGTTGGCGTTCTCTCAGATTAGCATCTACTAAACCTTTCAAATCATCAACATCATAGCTAAACATATCATGGATTGTATCTATATTCGGTTCAATGTCCCTAGGAACCGCAATATCAATCATTACTAATGAATCGTGTTTACGTTCAGTGCTAATAGATTGCAACATTTCATTTGTCACAATATAATTTTCTGAACTTGTTGAACTTATTACTATATCTACGTCTACTAAAAGTCTTGGTAATGATTCCATTGGTTCAAATTTAACATGATGTTTCATTGCTAAATCTTGAGCTTTACTCAATGTTCTATTTACAATTGTGATATCAGTTACACCTGAACCAATTAAATTTAAGAGTGATAATTCACTCATATCCCCTGCACCTATAATTAAAGCTTGCTTATTATTGACTTTGCCAAATACTTTTTTACTCAGTTCAACAGCCGCATACGAAACACTTACTGCATTATCAGCAATATCAGTCTCATTATGTGCTTTCTTCGCAAAAGTAATTGCTTGTTTAAATAAATGATTAAAGATAGTGCCTGTTGTATCTTCTTCTTGAGCTAAAAAGAATGCGTTTCTAATTTGCCCTAGAATTTGTGTCTCACCTAGTACAACAGAATCTAAACCTGAAGTGACTTGCAATAAATGTTTTACTGCTTCGTCCCCCACTTTTACTTCAGTCATATTTTTAATATCCTCAACATCTAATCCAAATGATCTCGCTAAGAATCTCTGTATATAATAGCGACCCGTATGAATTTGATCTGCAACAGCATATACTTCTGTTCGGTTACAAGTTGATAGTATAACGTTTTCTAAAATAGATTTCGTTTCATATAAATCAACATTGGCTGAACGTATGGCATCATCTTTGAAAGCAACTTTTTCTCTAAGTGCTACATCTGCAGTACGATGATTAATGCTTACCGCAATTAAATGCATTTATAACGCCCTCCATACATATTACAATAAGTTTATTATAACACAATTATGACATGCGTTAAGTAACTCGTCCTGTAAATTAGAAGAATTATAATCTGTAGTCATATTGTTGTCATAATTATACTTAATTTTCTATTATATGTAATGATAAAAAGCCTGTTCTTTATAATAATTACAAATACTTTTCTATAACATTCCAAATTTGTTGTTGTTTATTATTTTTCACAGATGAATAACTTATAATTTCATCTTCAGGTTCCATTTCTAATTTTTGTTGAATATTTGCTAAGTGCTTTTGTACTTTGCCTTTTGCAATTTTGTCTTCTTTAGTTGCTACTACAAATGTAGGAATTTCATAATATTTTAAGTAGTTATACATTAAAATGTCATCCTCTGTTGGGTTATGTCTTAAATCTACAAGTTGAATGACTAATTTTAATTCTTCTCGCTGTGAAATATATTTTTCAATCATTTTGCCAAAAGCTTCACGTTGTTTTTTGCTCACTTTAGCGTATCCGTATCCTGGTACATCGACAAATACAAGTTGATTATCTATGTTATAAAAATTAAGTGTTTGTGTTTTCCCAGGTTGTTGTGACGTACGTGCCATATTTTTTCTACCAATCATGCTATTAATAAACGTAGATTTTCCTACATTAGATCTTCCACTTAAACCAACTTCACTTAGACCTGTTTCAGGATATTGTTCTGGTTTCACCGCACTTATCAATAATTCAATCTCGTTAGGATTAACTTTCATTTTCGTCCCTCTTTTCTGTTAAACTCTCTGATTCATTATATTACACAAATTATTAAATGAATATGTATTCTCACTATAAAGTGGTTATTTTGAAAAAAATAAAAATAGGAGTGGGTTAGCAATCTCAATTAACTTTGATTGCTTAGTCCCACTCCCAGTTTACTACTTAAAATATATTAAGCAGATGTTTGTTCTTTATTTACAAGATTTCCATCTTTATCGTAAAGTTCAGGTTCTTTTTCATCATTAATCGTTTCTGCAGTAATTACTACTTTAACAACGCCATCAGAAGATGGTACATCGTACATAATATCAATTAATGCTTCTTCGATAATTGAGCGTAATCCACGCGCACCTGTTTTACGTTTTATTGCCTTATTACTAATTGCTGACAATGCTTCATCTGTAAATTCTAATGTGACATCATCTAGTTCAAGCATTTTAGTATATTGTTTAACTAAGGCATTTTTCGGTTGCGTTAAGATGTTTTTTAATGCGTCTACATCTAATGTCTCAAGGTTCGCTACAATTGGCACACGTCCAATAAATTCTGGAATTAAACCATATGATTGTAAATCTTCTGGTCTAATTTGTTCAAGAATCGCATCTTCATCATACTTAGATGCTTCGCTACTAGAGAAACCAATTACTTTTTCACCTAATCTACGTTTGATTACTTCGTCAATACCATCAAAGGCACCACCAAGTACAAATAAGATGTTAGTCGTATCAATTTGAATTAACTCTTGGTTTGGATGCTTACGTCCGCCTTGTGGTGGAACACTTGCTGTTGTGCCCTCTAAAATCTTAAGCAATGCTTGTTGGACACCTTCACCAGATACATCACGTGTAATCGACGTGTTTTCTGATTTTCTGGCAATTTTATCAATTTCATCGACATAAATAATACCTTTTTCAGCTTTATCTATATCAAAATCAGCAGCTTGGATTAAACGTAGTAATATATTTTCAACATCATCACCGACATAACCAGCTTCTGTTAAACTTGTAGCATCAGCAATTGCAAATGGTACATTTAATGTTTTAGCTAATGTTTGTGCTAGAAGTGTTTTACCACTACCAGTTGGACCGATTAAAGCAACATTACTTTTTTGTAATTCCACTTCGTCTTCGTTAGGTCCTAATTGTTGAACACGTTTATAATGATTATAAACAGCAACAGCTAATGATTTTTTAGCTTTTTCTTGTCCAATAACATAATCATTTAATTTGTCCATAATTTCTTTAGGTGTTGGTAATTCAGTTAGCCCTTCAGGCTCTGATTGAGCTAATTCTTCTTCAACTATTTCTGAACATAGCTCGATACACTCATTACAAATATACACGCCACTTCCTGCTACTAGTTTTTTAACTTGGTCTTGATCTTTACCACAGAAAGAGCATTTTAAATTTTCTTCATCTTCATTGAATTTGAACATTCTATTTACACCCCTATTCCCTAAAGACTATACTAGATAGTATTTTAATATGCAACTTACACCTTTCACAAGTTATTTGCATAAAATAGTGTAGCAGACACATTATTTGAATGCATCTGCTACTAGTTTACTATATTAAACGACTAACATATAATTCACAAAACAATTTGCTCTATTTATATTTAGTTACGCTTCTGAGTCATCTTTAGATGGTTCTACTAATTTAGCTTCATCAACTAATAAGTCGATAACTTTTTGAATACGTACATCATTTTTAACGATATCCGTATTACCTAGTGTTTGTTTAATATCTTCTACTGAAATATTAAATTGTTCACTCATTTTTTCTAATTCTTTATCGATATCATCATCTGAAACTTCAATATCTTCTGCATCAGCGATAGCAGTTAATGTTAAGTTTGTTTTAACACGTTCTTCTGCATCGTCTTTCATTTGTTCTCTTAATTGTGATTCATCTTGACCAGAAATTTGGAAATAAGTTTCTAAATTAAGACCTTGTTGTTGCATACGTTGTCCAAATTCTTGAACCATGCGATCTAACTCAGTATTAATCATTGCATCTGGAACATCAATTGAAGCATTGTTTGCTGCTTTGTTAATTGCTTCTTCTTTTTGATTGTTTTCAGCATCTGTTTCTTTTTGTTCAGTTAGACGTTTACGTAAGTTTTCTTTATATTCATCAACAGTGTTTGCTTCTGAATCTAATTCGTTAGCAATTTCATCTGTTAATTCTGGAACATCTTTATATTTAATTTCATTAACTTTTGTTTTGAATGTAGCTTCTTTACCAGCTAATTCTTCAGCATGGTATTCTTCTGGGAATGTAACGTTAACATCTTTTTCTTCACCAGTTTTAACACCTACTAATTGTTCTTCGAATCCTGGAATAAATGAACCTGAACCAATTTCAAGATCGTAGCCTTCAGCTTGTCCACCTTCAAATTGTTCTCCATCAACATAGCCATCAAAGTCAATGTTAACTGTGTCGCCATTTTCAATAGCGCCATCTTCTTTAACAACCATTTCTGCTAAATGACCTAATTGATGATCAATTGATTCTTGTAATTCTTCATCAGTTAATTCAACATCTTGTTTTTCAACTTCTAAACCTTTGTAGTCACCTAATTGAACTTCTGGTTCTACAACAACATTAGCTTCAAATGTCATTTCTTTACCTTTTTCAATTGATGTTACATTGATTTCTGGTTGGTCAACTGGTTTAATTCCAGTTTCGTCAATAGCTTCACCATAAGCTTCTGGTAATAAGATATCAACTGCATCTTGATATAAAGCTTCTACACCAAAGCGTTGTTCAAAAATTGGACGTGGAACTTTCCCTTTACGAAAGCCAGGTACATTGATTTGTTTAACTACTTTTTTGAAAGCTTGATCAATTGCTTTGTCTACTTTTTCTGCTGGAACTGTAACGCTTAATACACCTTCGTTACCTTCCTTTTTTTCCCAAGTTGCTGTCATGTATAAAAACCTCCATGATTATCCTATTTTATTTTTTCAACTTCACTATTATAGCATAGGACTATTCACTACACAAACCCTGTGCTTATAACATTTTATTTTCCTGTGAAATTGAAATTATTTGCTTTATTATAACACTATTTTTTACAATTACCCGAAATACAAATGATTAATTATTCAATTTATCTATTTCAGTAATAAATTGAATGGCCGCATTAGACTCATCTAATGATTCTAAACCTATCATCGCTTTAAAGTAATTTGTATATGCCTCAACCCAAACATCTATATGAGCGATTCGCTCGATATCCAATGGATAAAATAAAATGGCATGATTATTCATTAAATGAAGCGCTTCTTCTATCAATTGCGCAGCATCTTCTTCAATGTGCTGAATCACATTTGGAATGATGTTAAGTTTAAATTCAGTATGTTCTAATCCTGGTAATTTGCTAGGTATAACAGACATGTCAAAATTGTATTTTATTATATCTATCTCTTGATCATATTCTGCAAAACGTAAATATTCAAGCATGATACTTAACACATTAGGTGTGAGAGTAACATGCTCAATAATATTCACAACCGTATTTTTATAGCTGAACTGACTATAATCAATTAATGTAAGTATCGTATTAATTTGATCACGAAGTGAAATTGAGTCGAAATCTTGAAGCATTTTGGTAGCATGTTCATTATGGCTATCTATTTGACTCATTGCATATTCTTTAATCGGGAACAATTCCATTCTAGTTCTATGGTCATTAACTTCATCTATAATTTGATTGATGACTTCTACTACTTCAAAATACTGTCCCAAGCCGTTTAAACTTTTCACATAATAAACCATTAAATCATCATACTTTGTCGTTCCTTGCTTAAGTAAAATAATGGCCTCTTCACGTAATTCTAGAAAATGCTGCATATTATATAACATTGAACATTTTAATAAAGCCATTTGTTCATCTAATTCGAAGTGTTCTTCAAAGTCTTCAAACAATTGATACATTTGCTCTAAATCATTGCTATTAAACGATTGCTTAATTTCTCTAATCAGTTTTTCTTTTGATCGAGGAAAAGGAATGACATCGGACATCTTTATACACCCCTACTGTTTAGCTTGTAATATTAAAGCGCTCCATGATTCAAATTCATCATAGTTATCAATTTTACTTTGATCTACCCATTTTATTCTCAATGTGTCGGTTTCTTTTGATTCTACATCATTACTATTTACATTGATTTTAAAGACGACACCTAGATGTACTTCGCCTACTTCATTCGTGTCATCATTGATGAAACCGATGTAAGCTAAATTCTGAGATTTGCTATCAGATAAACCAACTTCTTCTTCTAATTCTCTTTGAGCGTTAACTCTCAACACTTCATTTATAGATTCAGCACCCTTAACATCATTCATATGACCACCAACACCGATTGACGACTGACCATGTAAACGTGCCTCTCCACCACCAGACAAACGTTCATAAACTAAAATTTCATCATGTTCATTTTCTAATATGCAATATGAAATTAATTGTTTGTATGATGGGTCTTCTTCCATATCACCGCGTCGTTTTATCTCATATTTTGAAAGTGTGTCAAAAATATCTTGACCTTTTGTAGTATTTTTATCTAAGAAACCATTAAATTTATTTTTTTCATTATCAAATAAAATTGTTCTTGGAACTACTGTTATCATTTCATCAAATTTAGACATTAGTTTCTCCTTCATATATGACTTCTTCATTATTTTATCAAACCGTAGTTATTTATCAAAATGATTATTCAAAATCATATTGTAGATTGTTAATATAACTTTAGAAATTACAAAAATTAATTTGCTATGTATTTTAATCTCATTCATTAAATTTAAGACAACAAGAGAAAAGTTGAATTTTCATTGTTTAACTTTTCTAGAATTAAATTGAAACGAATCGATAAACATAAATGATCTCCAATATAGAGATTGCATTTCAACCATCTTTTGTCCTATATGACAAAGAGTCTGAGACAATAATTCATGTCCCAGACTCTACTTGATTATTATTTTAAAGCATCTTTTGCTTTAGCTACTAATTCACCAAAAGCTTTTTCATCTGAAATTGCAATTTCAGAAAGCATTTTACGGTTGATATCAATTTCAGCTTTTTTCAAACCATTCATTAATCTTGAATAGCTCATGTCATGTTGACGAGCTGCTGCATTGATACGTGTAATCCATAATTTACGGAAATCACGTTTTCTTTGACGACGGTCACGGAATGCATATTGACCTGATTTCATAACTTGTTGTTTTGCTACTTTATATAATGTACGTTTTGAACCGAAGTAACCTTTAGCTAATTTAATCGTCTTTTTACGACGCGCTCTTGTTACTGTTCCACCTTTAACTCGTGGCATAATAAATTCCTCCTCTAAATATGTTCGATCTTATCTTTTTTATATCGTTAATTATTTTTTATAAGCTAATAATTGTTTTACACGTTTCATATCTGATTTGCTTACTAATGAAGCTTTACGTAATTTACGTTTTTGTTTAGTACTCTTGTTTGCAAATAAGTGAGATGTGAAAGCTCTAGAACGTTTTAATTTACCTGAACCAGTTCTTTTAACACGTTTAGCTGCTCCACGGTGTGTTTTCATTTTAGGCATGATTCATTTCCTCCTGTAATATCGATTATTATTTTTCGTTAATTGGACTTAACATGATGAACATTTGACGTCCATCCATTTTAGGTCTTTGTTCAACTGTAGCGATGTCTTTGCATTGTTCTGCAAATTTTTCTAATACACGTTGACCAATTTCTTTATGCGTAATTGCACGACCTCTGAAACGAATTGAAACTTTACATTTATCGCCTTTTTCTAAGAACTTACGTCCATTTTTCAATTTTGTTTGGAAATCGTGTTCCTCAATTGTTGGACTTAAACGAATTTCTTTAAGGTTGATTGTTTTTTGTTTCTTTTTCATTTCTTTTTCTTTTTTCTGTTGTTCAAATTTGTATTTACCGTAATCCATAATTCTAGCAACAGGTGGTTTAGCGTTTGGAGCCATAATGACTACATCTAAACCAACGCGTTCCGCCATTTCTAGAGCTTCATTTTTAGTTTTAACACCAATTTGTTCTCCGTCTTGACCGATTAAGCGTAATTCTTTTGCACGAATCTTTTCGTTAACTTGAGTTTGATCTTTTGCTATGGTTGACACCTCCAAGATTTTTACGAAATTATCCCAAGCAAAAAGAGCGAGTATATAATATACCCGCTCTTCTCTACACATGAAATTAACATGTATATATAAGACCTGCCAACTGCCTATAGCGTCGCAACAGGTGAGAAGCGGGAGCTTCTACTTGGTTCGTTTCGTATTCAACGTTACCTATCTTATCAATAATACATATACAAGTCAATAGCTTTTTATTATTTATTAATTTCTTCCATATCAACATCTTGTCGTAAGTTCACTTTTTCCAATGGAACCATTTTCGTTTTATATCTCACTTTATGATAAATGAAGAACGCCAAGAATACTGGAATTCCCATATAAGTGATAACAAACCTGTTAAGGTCAAAGTCACCTGTTTTAATAAAATCTACATCTTGTCCAATAATAACTAATACACACAAGATACCAGCAAATATAGGTCCAAATGGGAATAATTTCGCTTTATATTTCAATTTAGACTTATCATAATCTTGTTTATCAAATGCTTTTCTAAATCTATAATGACTCACAGCTATACCTACCCATGCGATGAAACCAGTCATACCACTCGCAGCTACGATATATTCATATGCATCACCACTCAAGTGTTGCAATATAAATATGCCTATAACTATGATTGCTGTAACGATTAAAGATACATAAGGAACACCGCTTTTATTTGTTTTACCAAATATAGGGTATGCCAGTTTATCTTTACTCATTGAATAAAGCATTCTAGTTGAAGCATACATACCTGAGTTACCTGCAGAAAGCACTGAAGTTAAAATGACTGCATTCATGAATGACGCAGCAAATGCTAAGCCTGCATTTTGGAATACTAATGTAAATGGTGAAGTAGAAATATCATCTCCGCCGCCCATTAACGCTGAACTATCGTAAGGTATTAGCATACCGATTACAAATATAGCAAGTATATAAAAGATTAATATTCTCCAAAATACTTGTTTAATTGCTTTTGGAACTGCGCGTTCTGGATTTTCAGATTCACCAGCAGTAATACCAATCAATTCTGTACCTTGGAATGAGAAACCTGCCACTAAGAACACACCTAAAATAGTAAGTAAACTACCTCCAAGACCGTCACCTAAAATAGGTCCACCGCCTTTAGTAAATGTATCAAAGCCTACAAATTCGCCTCCCATAATACCTAGAATCGTTAATAGACCAATTGCAATGAAAATAATTACAGTAACTACTTTAATTAACGCGAACCAATATTCACTTTCGCCATAAACTCGTACAGATAATGCATTAAGTCCAAAAATAATAATTAAAAAGAGACAACTCCAACTCCAAGCCGGAATACCAGATAACGGCGTCCAATATTGAATAACTTGCGCAGCTATTGTAACATCGGCAGCAACAGTAATTACCCAGTTAAACCAGTAGTTCCATCCCAATGCAAATCCTAATGAAGGATCTACAAAGCGTGTAGCATATGTACTAAACGATCCAGATACAGGTAAATACGTCGCCATCTCTCCTAATGAAGTCATAAGAAAGAAGACCATTGCTCCAATGATTGCATATGCTAAAAGCGCACCAAGTGCACCAGCATCGTGGATCGCACCACCGGAAGTCATGAATAGTCCTGTTCCAATACAACCCCCAATAGCAATCATGGAAATATGACGGTCTTTCAACCCTCTTTTAATCCCAGTGTTTTGATTTTCTTGATTTGCCATAGAAGCTCCCTTTCTTTAAATTTAGAGGCTAACTTTCTATATGATTAATCCAATACGTTTATAGTAAAACATTGTCATCTGTATTCAGTATATCCATTACACATGACTTCATAT
Source organism: Staphylococcus saprophyticus subsp. saprophyticus ATCC 15305 = NCTC 7292 (assembly GCF_000010125.1). Taxonomy (NCBI): domain Bacteria; kingdom Bacillati; phylum Bacillota; class Bacilli; order Caryophanales; family Staphylococcaceae; genus Staphylococcus; species Staphylococcus saprophyticus. The sequence goes on along the minus strand of NC_007350.1, from coordinate 1,131,324 downwards.
TTTCGTTCTATCCCGTTAATGTATTTTCAATAATCATTAAACCAAAACAAAATGGTTGCATACCCATTAGATATGCAACCATTTTAATAATAGCATTTATATAGGTAGCACATCACATATGTGACAGTCCAGTTTCTTTCGATAACTGTCCCAACCTGTATTGTAAATGGTCAATACAGGTTTCGGCATTTTCACCTTTCATGCATTCAACATATGCCCCATCTGGCTTCTGAATCATTACTCTTTAAAAACGCAACCTCTAACTCAAATTTAATTTTTTTATTACTCACTAAACTGTAATATACATGATTTTAACAATAGTTTCAAGACTATCTTTGTTTTTTCAATCTGATTTCATCAACTAAGTTCCAAATGAATTCATCTTTTTCAAGCGTTTCTTGATCTTGGGAACCATATTTTCTAACATTTACTTCTTTGTTTTCAACTTCTTTGTCACCAACGACTAGTTGATATGGGATTTTTTGCATTTGTGCTTCTCTAATTTTATAACCCATCTTTTCATTACGATCATCAATCTCTACACGTACACCTTGAGATTTTAGTTCATCTTGAATAAGTCTTGCATAATCATAATGTAAGTCAACATTAACTGGAATAATTTCTACTTGTTTTGGTGCTAACCAAGTTGGAAAGGCACCTTTAGTTTCTTCCGTTAAGAACGCTACGAAACGTTCCATAGTTGATACAACACCACGGTGAATAACTACGGGTCTATGCTGTTCGCCGTCATTACCTATATAAGTCAATTCAAATTTTTGTGGTAATAAGAAATCAAGTTGCGCTGTAGATAAAGTTTCTTCTTTTCCCATCGCTGTTTGAACTTGTACATCTAGTTTAGGACCGTAGAATGCCGCTTCACCGATGGCTTCTTCATAGTCTAATCCTAGTTCATCAACCGCTTCTTTTAACATACTTTCAGCTTTAATCCACATCTCATCGTCATCAAAGTATTTCTCTTTATCTTCTGGATCTCTATAACTTAAACGGAAGCTATAATTCTCAAAATTAAAGTCATTATAAACATCTATAATTAAATTAACTACGCGTTTAAACTCTTCTTTGATTTGATCTGGACGAACAAAAATATGCGCATCATTTAAAGTCATACCACGAACACGTTGCAATCCTGAAACCGCACCACTTGCTTCATAACGGTGCATTGTACCAAGTTCAGCAATTCTAATTGGTAGTTCACGATATGAATGCGGTTTATTAGCATAAATCATCATATGATGTGGACAGTTCATCGGTCTTAATACCATTTCTTCATATTCATCTAATTTCATTGTCGGGAACATATCTTCTTGATAATGATCCCAGTGTCCAGATGTTTTATATAAATCAACGTTTGCCATTACTGGTGTATAAACGTGATCGTAACCCATACTCACTTCTTTATCTACGATATAACGTTCAATTTCACGACGGATTGTTGCACCATTAGGCAACCATAGTGGTAAACCTGCGCCTACTAACGGATTATTAGAAAAGAGTTCTAACTCTTTACCAATTTTACGATGGTCACGTTCTTTTCTTTCTTCAAGCATTTGCAAATGGGCTTTTAAATCTTTTTTATCAAAGAAAGCTGTACCATAGATACGTTGCAACATTTTATTATTGCTATCGCCACGCCAATAAGCACCCGCAGTTGATAACAATTTGAATTCTTTAATTTTTGAAGTTGATGGTACATGGACCCCACGACATAAATCAGTAAATTCTCCTTGTGTATACAATGTCACATTTTCATCTTCTGGAATCGCATCAATTAATTCTTGTTTATACGGATCATCTGAGAAAAAAGCTTTTGCTTCATTACGTGACACAACTTTGCGCTCAATTGGATAATTTTCGTTCGCAATTTGTTTCATTGTTTTTTCAATTTTTTCAAAATCATCCGATGAGATACTTTCTTCCATATCAAAGTCATAGTAGAAACCACCTTCAATAACAGGTCCAACACCAAAATGAACCTCACCATACAAACGTTTTAATGCTTGCGCCATTAAATGTGCTGTAGAATGACGTAAAACTTCCAACGCTTCATCTGAACCAGGTGTCACGATTTCAATATCTCCATCACTTTCAATAGGTCTAGTTAAATCAATTAATTGTCCATTCAACTTGCCTGCCACAGCTTTTTTTCTTAATCCTGGGCTGATGGATTGTGCGATATCTTCAGTTGTTGTTCCTTTGTCAAATTCCTTTGTATTACCGTCTGGAAATTTAATTTTAATTTGATCCATGTCACATTCCTCCTATTTTTTTCAAGCTCTTAAATCTTTACGAATCACCCTATGTTACTACTCAAAAACACAAAAAGACCTCATCCCAAAAAAGGGACGAGGTCTTCGTGGTACCACCCTAAATTAAAGTTATTCAACAAAAATATTGCATAATAACTTTACTCTACATAAGATAACGGTCTTGAGCCGGATGTTTATTACAACATCATTGACGAAGTAGTAATCAATAAATATACCTACCAATTCTCAACAAACATTGGTTCTCTGTGAGGTATCCATTTATTCATCTTGTCTCCGTATTATTTCGTAAGATTTAGATTTAATTATATTATACAACATTTATTTCAAATTTCAATCATTCCGGTAATTTTTTCCTTCTAGATAATACGGTATAGAAAGTGTTTTAATTCGCTCCATAATTCTGGCAGCTTTTGTCTTTTCAGTGCCGTCTCTCGTAACTGAAAGATGATATTCTAATTCTTCGAAACTTAAATTTGAACTGAAGAAAGTTGGCAGTTCTTGAACCATTCTATAATGTAAGAGCGGGCCAATGACTTCGTCTCTTGCCCATGTTGTAATTTCTTCAGCACCAATATCATCCAACATGAGTATATTCGCTTCTCTGACTCTTTGAAGTTTAGACTCAAAACTACCGTCTTTAAATCCGCCTTTTAACGAACGAATAAACTCTGGTAAATAAACGATGGTCGATGATATTTTTTCAGTTTTCAATTGATTCGCTATAGCACCTAATATAAAAGATTTCCCCGTTCCAAATGGCCCGTGTAGATATAAACCTTTCACTTGCGATTCGTGATTTGTAATTTTGTCGCAGATTTGGTTTGCAGCCATAGCAACATCTAATCTATCTCTTCTGTCCATATAAATATCTTCCAACTTAGCATCTAGTGTGTCGCGTTGCATGTGATGGGATGTAATCAAATGTGCATTAAACTTTTCTTCATCATGTTTGATTTTGCAAGGACAAGGTAAATAGCGAATCTTTATATGATTATTTTCAATGTACAATTCAGGTATGTGTCCTTTAACAAAATTGGGACAATCTTTATAAGCATGACCATCATAATGCTTTTCTTGGTCTTTATATTCTTGCAAAATATTTAAATCTTCATCAATCATTGCATTGGTCAATTCGGACTTATGTGTCTCTAAAAATTGTTTGACGTCTGGATCTTTGACGACATCTTTTTTGATTTTTTCGATGCGTTTTGATAAATCATTTGATTCACCCATAATATGGTTGAAAGATTTCATTTATTGTCCTCCTTCCATCTATTTTTTAATTGATTAAGAAATTGTTCTCTATCTTTTTTTAATTTCTCATCATCTTCATCTTTGGATGGTTCATTCGATTGCTTATTATCGCGTTCTTCTAACCATTTTGGTGTCATTTCTCTGGAAGCTAATTGTTTCTGTTTATAATTACGTTTATTAGATTGGTTTTCTTTCTTAGGCTGATTTACTTTCACGGCGTATTGATATGCTTGTTCTGCTGTTTTAATGCCTTTTTTCTTCCAATTAGATGCAATCTCAAATATATAGGATTTAGGCAGCTTCATATCTTCTTTTAACATTACAAACTGCAATAGAATATTAATAACGCCAAATGATAAATGTTCACGTTCAATCAGTTCTTCAATCATATATTTTTGTTGGGTAGTTGGTTCAGACTCTGACCATGATGCAAGCATATCAATAGGACTTGTTTCCTCCAATTGTTTAAGCCAACTATCATTTTCACTTTCAGTTTCCACTGGTTGATTCTCTAGTTTAGTTTCACTATCCGCTTCTGTTTTAACATTTAGTGTAGGCAATTGTTGTTCATGCTCCATTAAATAATACGTTCTTGCATGTTTACGCAATTCTTCAAATGACAATTCTTGTGCACTTGTGATGGATTTTAATATGATGCGTTTCATTGCTTCAGGTGTCAATCCATATAATGTAGCAATTTGTGTGATTAATATTTTAGCATCTTTATCAATTATTTTTGCACTTATAAAATGGCTTTGTAATAAATCGTAAAGTGTCTCAAAATCAAACTGAACTTGACTTAAGTTTAAACCAGTATATGCTGTTTCTTTTTTTTCTATACCATCATTTTCCACCGTTTTATTTGGCACTTTAAATACATCAGTGAACGTACGAGTCACATCTTGATATTGACTATAATCAATACGCTGATCACTCTCGAAATGCCGTTTGAGTTGTTGATAACGTTGTTTACTTACCTCACTATATAAATAAACAGATAACATAGGGTCGTTAAAAAATTGTTTCGCAGAAGGTGGTTGAATCAAATCATAAATAAACGATGAATGTTGTGCACTGTGATTAACATATGATTTAACAAGGCCTGTACCTTCTAACAAATCCATTTCTTTTCTGAATTCCAACAAATTTATTTTTAATTCACTCATTATAATATAGTGAGTTAAAACAGTATCAGAACCAACTTCCGCAAATTGATTCAAGTAATGATATAAACCAATCGCATTCATACCAATCATGGGCGTAAACAATCTATTTAATATTTCTAAATGGTTATTATTTAAATTAAAATCACGAACAACATTGAAATTATCATGTGGTCTCAAACCATAATCGTAGGATTGTAACCCCATTAAGAATCACTCCGTTTATTTTCAGCTAAAATACCTTGCATAGATTGTAGTAACTGGTCTACATCCTTAAATTCCTTGTATACAGATGCAAATCTTACATACGATACTTGATCTACATGCATCAATAAATTCATAACATGTTCACCAATTTCTCTTGATGAAATTTCAGCACGACCCTCATCACGTAATTTCCATTCGACATTATTTGTAATGTCTTCTAATTGCTCATATCGTACTGGTCTTTTCTCACATGAACGAACTAAACCATTTAATATTTTTTCTCGTAAAAATTGCTCACGTGTACCGTCTTTTTTAACTACGATGAGTGGTCTTTTTTCTATATGTTCAAAAGTAGTGAACCTTGTTTCACACTCTTCACATTCTCTTCTACGTCGAATCGCATTAACTTCATCTGCATGTCTAGAGTCCACAACACGAGAATGAGTCGAATTACATTTCGGGCATTTCATCGAATTATCACCCTCTCTTTTTGATTACCTTACATTATACTATAAATATGCAAGTCACAAAAGATTCGCTATTACACTATATCTATATCGTATAGCATAATTCAAAAGAAACGCCGTATAATTAAGATTTATTAACTTTAAAGCTAATATTAACGAAGAAATAATAATAAAATTAAAAACGCCTCGTAATATAGTTTATAAATTAACAACTATGTTACGAAACGTTTTAGATAATTATTTTTAAAATTTGTAATCGCTATTTTTGAAAATTAATTTGCTACAGCTGCAACATCGTTTTTAAGTAATTGTCCAATTTGTGTGGCAACATCAACTACTCTATTAGAATAGCCCCATTCATTGTCATACCATGCTATCACTTTAACTTTATTATCTCCCATTACCATTGTACTTTGTGTATCGATAATGGCCGAATGTGGATTCGTGTTAAAGTCCATTGAAACGAGTGGTGCATCTTCGGTAGAAATGACACCTTGTAAATCATTCGCTTCAAAAGCTTCGTTCACTTGTGTTGCTGTTACATTTTCATTTAAATCGACCACTAAATCAACGAGTGATACATTTTTTGTAGGTACGCGTAAAGCCATTCCATGTAATTTCCCTTCTAATTCTGGCAATACTTCTTTCAATGCTTTAGCAGCACCAGTTGAAGTTGGAATAATACTTTCATTACATGAACGTGCACGTCTTAAATCTTTATGTGGATTATCAATATTATTTTGGTCATTGGTAATGGCATGTACAGTTGTCATCAAGCCATTTTGGATACCAAATTGATCATTTAATACCTTTGCAACCGGACCGATACAGTTTGTAGTACATGAAGCGTTGCTAAAAATATCATATTTCTCAATATCTAATTGGTCATTATTAACGCCTTTGACAATCATTTGTACATCTCCACCCTTAGATGGACCTGTTAACAATACTTTTTTAGCACCAGCTTTAATATGTGCTATCGCTTTATCTCCGTGGTTAAATTTACCTGTTGCTTCTATTGCAACATCTATATCTAATTGCTTCCATGGTAAATTTTCAGGATTTCTATCAGAAACTAATTGAATTTCGTGATCATCAACTTTAATTCCCGATTCTATTGGCTCTACTTTAAAATCATAAACGCCATGTGTTGTATCATAATTTATTAGATGTGCAATTGTTTCCGGTGGGTAACTCGCATTTATCGCCACTACATTTAAATCTTTATTTTTTAGTGCGATTCTCAACACCATTCTACCTATTCTACCCATTCCGTTAATTGCTATATTTGTCGTCATTCGAAGCACCCCTCGTCTTAGTGTTATACTTTATGGAAATAGTATAACATAAATATTTATTCAGGAAAGCGTTTTCTATAATAAATTTAAAAACTTTAGCATTAAGGCTTTTATGTTTTCTAATATTAATCAGTAAGATTTTCGTATATATCCTATTCTCACTTATGTATTTCCTTAAATATTAATAATAAAAATACTTAAGTTATTAGAACGTCTCTTATATAAAAACCACCCAATTATCAAAGATAATTGGGTGGTTGTAATCACTTTTATTAAAGTACATCTTCAGAATGACTCTCTATATAGCCTTCTTCTAATAATAAATTTTCTAAATTTTGTTTTAGTTCTAATTTTGTATCACGATTATCTATTTCATGGTCTGCCATTCTACGTTTTTTATCTATAGAAATTTGACTATAAACACGTGCTTTCGCTTCTTCCATTGAAATATTATTTCGTTCCATCAATCTATCGATTTGTATACTTTCTGAAGTATATACTAACCAGACTTCATCGACAGTATCTTGTAAATTATTCTCAAATAATAATGGAATATCCATAATGACATGATAACCTTCGCTTAAGTATTGTGCTTTTTCTTTTTCCATAATTTCTCGCACAATAGGATGTACGATTTCATTTAATTCTAATCTCTTTTCAGGTTGATTAAATACTACTTCGCCTACATAAGCTCTATTCATTTCACCATTTTCATCAATAGCTTGCTCACCAAACGATTCTTTCACACGTTCTAGGCCTTTTGTACCTTTTTCTACTGCTTGACGTGATGCAATATCTGCATCTACGATTTTAAAACCATGTGCACTTAATAGTTCTGATACCGTAGATTTACCTGATGCGATACCACCAGTTAGTCCTATAACTTTCGGCATATTCTCACTCTTCCTTTATTTTTTGACAAGTTGGACAAAAATGACTATTTCTCGTTGCAATTACTTGTGTTGCAATGTCATCGCCACAAACTTTACAAACTTTTTGTTTATATACGTTTAGGTGTTGCTGCATTGTACCTGTACTACCATCAGCATGACGGTAATCTGAAATGCTTGTTCCACCATATTTTATACCCGCTTCCAGTACTTCTCGAACATAATAGAATAACATTTCTCGTTCCTGATGATTTAAATCTTTTGGTAATCTAGCTGGATGAATACCTGATCTAAATAATGCCTCGCAAGCATATATATTTCCACATCCTGATATGACACGGTGGTCTAGAATCATTTGTTTAATTGGTTTATTTTGATATAACTTTTTATCAAACCAAGCCAAATAATGTGCCATAGCTTCTTTTTCAAAAGGTTCTGGGGCAATTTCTAAAAATGATGGGTAAGCTTCAAATGAAGCAACGTTTCTAATTTCACCAAAGCGTCTAATATCTGAATACACAAGTAATTTGTCATTATCTAATTTAAATATGACATGCCAGTGTTTGCGATAATTTGGCACACTAATATCTTCAAGCTTATCTACGACAAAAAATCCACCAGCCATACCTAAATGACTTATTAGAATTCGCTTATCTCCATCTTTTTCTAAATAGAAGACAATATACTTACTTCTTCGCTCAATATCAACAATCGTATAAAGCCTAGTGAATCGTTTAAAAGTATCAAGCTCCATACCTTTAACAATGGTTTCTCTATGATTCGCTTTTCCTTCTTGTACTTTATCAGAAAAGAGAATAGATTCTATTTTTTGCCCTTTTACAAATGGCTTAATGCCTCTTGTTACATGTTCTACTTCAGGTAATTCAGGCACTTGTTCACCTACTTTCTATTTTGCGTCATACCATGTCTTACCATGACTTGTTTCAACTTTGAGTGGTACGTCTAATGCCAATGCATTATCCATTATTTCTTCTATAAATTCACTAAAAGCCTCTACTTCATCTTTAGGTAATTCAAAAATTAATTCATCGTGTACTTGTAATAATAATTGCGCATGAAAATCAGTATGTTTAACTTCATTTACAAAATTAACCATTGCCAATTTGATAATATCTGCGGCACTGCCTTGTATCGGTGTATTCATAGCCGTTCTTTCCGCAAAACCACGTAAATTAAAGTTTCTACTAGTGATGTCCGGAATATAACGACGGCGATGTAATAGTGTCTCAACATAACCTTGCGCTTTACAATCTTTAACAATATCTTCCATATATTGTTTCACACCAGGGAAACTATCGAGATAATCATCAATAAACTGCTTTGCTTGTTTACGTGTAATACCTAAACTTTGACTTAACCCATAGTCGCTTATGCCATATACGATACCGAAATTTACTGCTTTCGCTTGTCTACGCATTAGACTATCAACTTCATCTGGCTGTACATTAAATACTTTCATAGCAGTTGCTGTATGAATATCTTCATCATTGATGAATGCTTGTTTCATGCTCTCATCTTGAGTAATATGTGCAAGTACACGTAATTCAATTTGCGAATAGTCAGCTGAGAAGATGACATTGTTATCGTCACTAGATTTAAATGCCTTTCTAATTCTTCGACCTTCTTCTAAGCGAATTGGAATATTTTGCAAGTTAGGATCTACAGATGACAATCTACCCGTTTGTGCAAGTGTTTGATTAAAACGCGTATGAATGCGATTATCTTCACTAATCACTTTTTGCAGTCCTTCTACATAAGTAGATTGTAGTTTTGATAATGTTCTGTACTCTAAAATATAGTCGATAATAGGATGTTGTCCTTGTAGTTGCTCCAGTACATCTACGGCCGTAGAATAACCTGTTTTAGTTTTTTTAATAACAGGTAATTCTAATGTTTCAAATAGTACCACGCCTAATTGTTTTGGTGAGTTAATATTAAATGATTCGCCAGCCGCGTTATAAATATTATTAATTAGTACATCAAGTTTCGCTTGAATTTCTTTTTCCATTTCTTGCAAATCGGTTGCTACTGTGTAAATGCCAGTTTCTTCCATTTCACTTAAAATACGTGCTAACGGTAATTCTAAATCATCTAATAAGTTAGTTTGATTATATTCTTCTAACTGCGCTTCCATTTTTGGTTTAGTTTTGTTAATTGCTTCGATAATCGTTCCAACGTGATGATCTAAAATTTCATCCTCAGGTACATGTCTTTTTTTACCTTTACCAAAAACTTCTATACTTTCTTTCACATAATGTTGATCAAAATACGAAACCACAGAATTCACATCATCAATTGTGCGAGATGGATCGATAATATAACTCGCGAGCATAACATCAAAAACGATATGTTTAATAGCTATGTCTAAGCGATGTGCAACAATATATGATTTTTTAGCATCATAGACGATTTTTTCTGTCTTATCATTTTCTAACCAAGCTATCAATTCCGGATAGTCATGAACCTTATCCGCATCAATGACAACATGATTTGATCCATCATATAAAGCAAATTTCAAAATATCATCTTTCAAATAATTCGATCCATCTAATTCAAAATGAATAGTGGCTTCTGATAATTCATTAAAATCTACATTACTAAAATCCGATGTAATTTCAAGTTCTAATTCTTCAGCAGAAGTATGCGTGCCCTCTACATCGACTTGATCTAAAAGCTGCTTAAATTCAAGTTTTTTAAAGATATCAATTTTTGCTGTTGAATCAGGACTTTCAGGTAACTTCGTATCTGCTAAAGTGACTTCTATAGGGCTATCGCAGTTGATTGTAGCAAGTTCTTTACTCATTAAAGCATCAGATTTACTATTTTCTAGTTTTTCTTTTAATTTTTTACCAGACACTTCTTCAATATGATTATAAACATTTTCAACAGTAGAAAATTTCTTCAATAACTTGATTGCTGTTTTTTCACCAACCCCAGCCACGCCAGGAATATTATCTGATGCATCGCCCATCAATCCTTTCATATCAATGATTTGATTTGGGACTAAGCCATCATATTTTTCAGCAATAAATTCAGGCGTATAATGATCAACATCTGTTACGCCTTTTTTTGTGTAATAGATTGTTACATCATCTGTAGCTAACTGCGTCAAATCTCGATCACCTGTAACAATTATTGTTTCAAATTTTTCTGCATTTGCCTGTTTACTTAATGTTCCTATAATATCGTCAGCTTCATAATTGTCTAATTCGTATCGTTTAATTTGATACGCATCTAACAATTGTCTGACATATGGAAATTGTTCACTTAGTTCCGGTGGTGTTTTTTGACGTCCACCTTTATATTCACTATATTGTTCATGTCTAAATGTTGTTTTTCCTGCATCAAATGCAACAAGAAAATGTGTAGGCTGTTCTTCTTTAATTATTTTCTCAAGTAACATCGCAAAGCCATAAACAGCATTGGTATGTATACCTGCCTTATTTTGTAAAAGTGGTAAAGCATAAAAAGCTCTAAAGCTCAGACTGTTACCATCAATTAAGATTAATTTATTCAATGTTTTAACCTCCAACACATATTTATATTTATTTTAGCATAAAAAACTCCCGTAACTGTATTGATACGTCATATTTGCGATATTCAAATAAATATTAACGAAATAAAAAAGCCGGTCAAATACCATTTAGGTTATCTGACCGTTATATACATATAAGCTACTTTGATTTTAAAATTATAACATGTGTCACAACGTTATTCGAAAAATGTGACTCTAAAAGTAGAGCCTTCATTAGGGCGACTAAAGACATTAATACGTCCATTATGTGCTTCCATAATGTGTTTGGTTATTGAAAGTCCTAAACCAGTACCGCCTGAATCTCTACTTCTCGCTTTATCTACGCGATAAAACCTTTCAAAAATATGCTGCTGATCCTCAGCACTAATACCAATACCAAAATCTTGGACTTCCATGATACGTTTGTTTGCATCTTTATATACACGTACAATCACTTCACTTGATGCTTTAGAGTAACTCACGGCGTTAGACAACAAATTCAAGGCCACTTGTGATACTTTATCTTTATTTGCATCAATGACTATGTCAGGTTTAATTTCATTAACAATTGTGATTTGCTTTTCTTCTGCAATATTTTGCATATTCTTGATTGTGCTTTCTGCGATTTCCGAAAGACTCACGTATTCTGTTACAATTTCTGTTTGTTGCTCAACATGTGAGAGATCTAATAAATCAAACACTAATGTTTCTATGCGATCTGATTCTTTAGAAATAATTTTTAAAAATTCATTTAACGTCTGTTCATCGTTTTTTGCACCATCTAATAATGTTTCTGCAAAACCTTTGATAGACGTAATTGGTGTTTTTAATTCATGTGACACATTAGCAACAAATTCTCTTCTCAAATTTTCTAGTTTTTTAAGATTCGTAATATCGTGTAACACAATCACCATACCATATAAATTTTTCTTTGTTTTAGAAAGAATCGGTACACAAGATGTGTCAAAATATTTTTGATGAACTTGATCAATTGTTAATTCAATTTGATCATATATTGGCTTTTCTACTTTAAATGCTTCGGTAATAAGTTTTTGTAGTGTCAAATCTACAAAGTCAACATAACTTTTATGCTCTACAGCTTTTTCAGGTGTAAAAACATTATAAAATGATTTATTAGCTACAACGATTTCACCATATTTATCAATCATCAATATGGAACTTGGTATATTTTCTACCGTAGTTTTTAATCGATTAGATTGAAGTTTTTGTTTGTGATTCAATCTTTGCAACCTGCGAGCAAGTTCATTCGTCGTTACAAATAACTCTCTGGTTTCTTTGACATTACTTTCAGGTACTCTCACATGGTAATATCCTTCTGCTAACAGGTTCGTTGCATAAGTCACTTCATTAATTGGTCTAATATAAGTCCGGTTAATACTTCTAACAACTAAAAATATGATGATAATCACAAATAAACCAATCAGTGCAATATATTTCCACATTTGAATCTGTAATTCTAATATCTCATTATTTATTCCACTAAGGTATACATCTTTATCATCAATAGTGGTTTTAAATGTATATCTGCGATCATCATTTTCTTTATCATAGATTAATCGAGAAGGATTTGCTTCATTTTTTATATCCTCATTTATTTGTGTTCCTTGATTTGTGGAAAACAAGACATCGTTACTTTCCTCTATTTTAACTGTAAGCTTTTCACTTTTAGCAATATCAGTCATCTCATTTTCTTTGTCATTCTTATATAGTTTGACTAGATGATCAGCTTGATGTTCCAAATCACCTTCTTGAGCTGAAGAAACTGTATTATATATTGCATGTGTAATAATTGCACCTAAAGCTAAAAAACTTATAATAACGATGATACATAATAAAAATAAAAGTCGTTGTTGAAACTTTAACATTAGACTTTAGGTCTCTCCAATTTATAGCCTAACCCACGAACTGTCTTAATTAGTTTGGGTTGTTTTGGATTTTCTTCTAATTTATCTCTTAAATGACTTATATGTACATCCACAATTCTAGAATCACCAGCGAATTCATAATTCCAAACAGAGTTCAACATATGCTCACGTGTGATAACTCTGCCTTGACGCTCAATTAAATACAATAATAATTCAAATTCTTTTGGTGTTAATTCAAGCAATTCATCTTCTCTATATACTTCAAAATATTCAGGTCGAATTCTTATCGAACCAATGAGTATGTCATCTTCATCATTTTCAACTGGTACCGCCTCATTTACGATTGCAGACCTTCTTAATATTGCCTTTACTCTGGCAACAACTTCTCTTGGTGAAAATGGTTTAGTCATATAATCATCTGCGCCTAACTCTAGACCTAGAACACGATCAAACTCATCATCTTTGGCAGTTAGCATAAGTATAGGTACAAGATTTTTATCAGAACGTATTGATTTACAAACTTCAATTCCATCTTTTTTAGGAAGCATTACATCCAAGACAATCAATTCTGGGTTTGTAGCATTTACTTTTTCTAATGCCTCTTCACCATCATAGGCTACTTCTACTATGTATCCAGCTTGTTCTAAATTATATTTTAATAAGGTTACAATTGATTGCTCATCATCTACTACTAGTACTTTTTGTGACATAGTATACCTCCATATTTTTGTTTACAAATTAATTATAACTTAATTTTTAATAAAAATAACATAGTTTAAAATTTTTTAACATAAACTTTACAAAGCAAGTAATAACAATCTATGTAAATATTTTTTGAAACTTTTGTAATTTTGCTTTAAACAATGTATTGCGCTATTTATAACTGAAGTCATTATTGAAAACAATATATTGCGTTAATAGAATCTTAACACTATATACATAATATGAACACCTAAATAAGCGTTTTCATTTACTCTGTGTATTTTATTCCAATCCTATCTCACATAGACTCCCTTAGTTATCAAACAGTTTTAGTAGCCAATTGATATAAAAAGACGAAATTCCATAAGTGAGAATTTCGTCTTTTTTAATATATGCTAAATGTATGCTGACAGATTTAATTTTAACTGAATTATAGATTTTTAATTAATTCATCAGCAAAGTCAGATGTAGAAACTTCCTTCGCACCATCCATTAAACGAGCAAAGTCATAAGTAACTACTTTAGACGCGATTGTTTTTTCGATAGATGCAGTAATTTTATCTGCAGCTTCTTGCCATCCTAAATGTTCTAACATTAATACGGCACTTAAAATTTCTGATGATGGATTCACTTTATTTAAGTCAGCATATTTAGGCGCAGTACCATGTGTTGCTTCAAAAATAGCATGTCCAGTTTCATAATTTATATTTGCTCCTGGAGCTATACCGATACCACCAACTTGTGCTGCTAATGCATCTGATACATAGTCACCATTTAAATTCATAGTAGCAACAACATCGTGATCTGACGGACGTGTTAAGATTTGTTGTAGGAAGATATCAGCAATTGAATCCTTCACTATAATTTTACCATCTTTTTCAGCTTGTTCTTGAGCCGCATTCGCTTTGTCTTTACCTTCTTTTTCAACGATTTCATCATATTGTTGCCATGTAAATACTTTGTCACCAAATTCGTTATGCGCTACATCATAACCCCATTGTTTAAATGCGCCCTCAGTAAATTTCATGATATTACCTTTGTGGACTAATGTTAATGATTTACGGTTATTGTCTACCGCGTATTGAATCGCTGCACGAACTAAACGCTCTGTACCTTCTTTTGATACTGGTTTAACACCAATACCTGATGTTTCAGGGAATCTAATATTTTTAGCGCCCATTTCATCTTGTAAAAAGTCGATTAGTTTTTTAACTTCTGGTGTGCCTTCTTTAAATTCAATACCAGCATAAATGTCTTCAGTGTTTTCACGGAAGATAACCATGTCTGTATCTTCTGGACGTTTAACTGGTGATGGAACACCTTGGAACCAACGTACTGGACGTAAGCATGTGAATAAATCTAATTCTTGTCGTAACGCAACGTTAAGTGAACGAATACCGCCACCAATTGGTGTAGTTAAAGGCCCTTTGATAGCAATTAAATATTCTTCAATTGTATCAAGCGTTGCTTGTGGTAACCATTCACCTGTTTCATCATAGGCTTTTTGGCCTGCCAATACTTCTTTCCATTCAATTTTCTTTTCACCATTATAAGCTTGCTCTACTGCAGCATCGATTACTCTGCTTGCTGCTTTCCAAATATCTGGTCCAATACCATCACCAATAATAAATGGAATGATTGGATTATTTGGTACTGTTAAACCTTCATTTGTTTTTGCTACTTTTTCGCCTGCCATGTATAAAAACCTCCGTGTATTTGAATTATATTTTAATTGCGCTAACTAAAATAATACTTATTTATATAAAGCAACTCACTTATTTATGAGTAGTGATGCCTCTATCTGACTTATCTTTCTTCAATCGGTTCGTATGTTCTGTTTGTTTCACCAATATATTGTGCTCTTGGACGCATAATTCTATTATCTCTATATTGCTCTAAGATATGTGCAATCCAACCTGAAGTTCTGCTTACTGCAAAAATTGGTGTAAATAAATCATGTTTAATGTTCATACTGTGATAAACAGTCGCACTAAAGAAGTCGACATTTGCAATTAAACCTTTTTCGGCTTTCATTTTATCTGCGATTTTAACTGAGATATCAAACAATTGACTTTGCCCAGTTTCAGCAGTGATTTTTCTACTCATTTCTTTTAAGTATTTTGCTCTTGGATCGCCATCTTTATATACACGGTGTCCAAAGCCCATAATTTTTTCTTTATTTTTTATTTTGTTATCAATGTAATCATCAACTTCATCAATGGATTTCACTTCAGATAACATGCTCATTACACGTTCATTTGCCCCACCATGTAATGGACCTTTTAATGAGCCAACTGCTGCAACAATACCTGAATACATATCAGATAAAGATGAAACAGCACATCTTGCTGTAAACGTAGATGCGTTTAGTTCGTGATCCGCGTGTAATACAAGTGCTTTATTAAAAGCTTCAATTTCGATATCACTAGGTAATTCTCCTCTTAACATATATAAAAAGTTACCTGCATAGTTTAAATCTTTATTTGGTTTTACAGCTTCTTTGCCTTCTCTAACACGCGCATATGATGTAACAAGCGAAGCTATTTTAGCTTGAATACGAATAGCTCTTTCCATTGTTCTGCTTTCATCTTCGTCTTCAGCATGTTCATCAAAATGAGCGATATATGAAACAGACGTTCTTAATGCTGTCATTGGATGTACGTTACCTGTAGCGTATTCTTTAAAATGACTATACACTCTAGGATTTAATGTCATATATTCAAAGAGCTTTTCTTTAAGTTCTTTCAATTCTTCTTCATTAGGTAATCGATAATGCCAAAGTAAATAGATAACTTCTTCAAATTCAGCATTTTGTGCTAAGTCATCAATATCATACCCAGCATAAGTTAATTGGCTGTCGATGATGGAACTCACTTTCGTTTCAGCTGCAATTACCCCTTCTAAACCTTTTTGTAACTCTGCCATATATAATTCCCCTTTTCTATTTCGTTATGAAATGGCTTTCATAAACCATTATATCCAATTTTAGAACTTTTGTGAATATTTAGGTTTTAATTTCCTTACCAATTCAATAAGAAATATGTTTTTGTCTATATGCCCATAAACACGCATCTATCTATATACGTTGTTATAGATATATTTTAATATGTAAGCACGTACACTTCAATTTTTATACCTTTTCAATTGGTTATCATGATTAATAACAAATTATTAATGTACTATTATACTGTGTTCTGTATGATATCGTTTCAGAAAATAGTTGTTTTATTTTATATTGCATAGCATAATAATAAATAACTAAATAAAGGAGTCTTATATATGGCAAAACAACAGTTACAAAGAGAACTAAGTAATCGTCACATTCAGCTCATTGCAATCGGGGGTGCAATCGGAACTGGATTATTCTTAGGTGCTGGTCAAACAATTGCATTAACTGGCCCGTCTATTTTACTTACGTATATCATAATTGGTTTTATGTTATTTATGTTTATGCGTGGCTTGGGAGAAATATTAATTACTAATACTAATTTTAAATCCTTTGCAGATGTTACCAACCATTACATAGGTCCATTTGCTGGCTTTGTTACTGGCTGGACATACTGGTTATGTTGGATCATTACTGGTATGGCCGAAGTAACCGCAGTTGCAAAGTATGTTAGCTTTTGGTTTCCAAACATACCAAACTGGATGAGTGCCCTATTTTGCGTACTTGTCTTAATGTCACTTAATCTATTAAGTGCTAAATTATTTGGAGAATTAGAATTTTGGTTTTCTATAATAAAAATTGTTACAATCATTGCTTTAATCGTAGTGGGCGCTATTATGATTATCATGGCTTACAATACTCAGTTTGGACAAGCATCTTTAACTAACTTGTACAATAATGGTATTTTCCCTAAAGGTATCAGTGGTTTTGTTATGTCATTCCAAATGGCACTATTCTCATTTGTAGGAATTGAACTTATTGGTGTAACCGCGGGCGAAACTAAAGATCCCACTAAAACATTACCAAAAGCAGTTAACAGTGTACCGACACGTATATTAATATTTTATGTTGGTGCTTTAGCAGTCATCATGTCAATTATTCCATGGAATCAAATCAATTCAGACGAAAGTCCTTTTGTAAGGCTCTTCGCACTAATTGGCATACCATTCGCAGCCGGTATTATAAACTTTGTAGTATTAACAGCAGCCGCATCATCTTGTAATAGTGGTATTTTTTCAAACAGCCGAATGCTCTTTGGATTATCGTCACAAAAACAAGCGCCACCGTTTTTCAATAAAACAAATAAAAACGGTGTGCCACATATAGCGATATTCGTTTCATGTGGATTACTAATGATTGCTGCTTTATTGAACTATATTATACCGAACGCAACACTTGTATTCACATATATTACCACTGTTTCTACGGTACTATTCATTGTAGTTTGGGCGTTAATTACAGTGGCTTATATAAACTATCACCGTAAAAATCCAGAATTACACAAAAATGCGTCATTTAAATTACCAGGTGGTAAATACATGGGATATGCTATATTAGTATTCTTTATATTAGTGTTTAGCTTACTATTCGTAAATACGGATACAAGAATTGCAGTATTTCTTACACCGATTTGGTTTATTATTTTAGGTTTAATGTATATGCGCTATAAACAAGTATCAAAATCACAACAATAAAAACCGATTATGACTGAGCAAATTTAAACTTTATTAAAAATATTTTAAGAGAGTTGGACAGAAATCCAATTTTCTAATATAGCATTCGTAACCTGTCTTAGGTTAGAATGACTAAATGAATAAGAGTCTGGGACAAAAATAAATGTCTCAGACTCTTTATTTTTATTGCACATATTGATCTGTCGTTGATGTTTAAATGAGTAATAGATTCAAACTATATTCATAGTAGTTTGTTATCAAAAAGAAAGCCTCGACATGACGTCGAGGCTTTCTACATATTATATTATGAATTAAATTATATTTTTAAAGTACGTTTGCATAACCTTCAAAGATTTTTCCTTGGTTTGCATCTACTGTAATGAGTACATCACTTTGAATTTCAGATGTAGCGTTCTCAACGCCTACTACGGTAGGAA
Source organism: Staphylococcus saprophyticus subsp. saprophyticus ATCC 15305 = NCTC 7292 (assembly GCF_000010125.1). NCBI lineage: Bacteria > Bacillati > Bacillota > Bacilli > Caryophanales > Staphylococcaceae > Staphylococcus > Staphylococcus saprophyticus. The sequence continues at coordinate 1,112,577 of NC_007350.1, read as the reverse complement.
TACCTTTTTCTAATCCTATAATTGCACTTGGAGATGTAATGCCATTTTCTTCAGTAATGAGTCCGATTGCATTTTCAATATATGGTACAAGCGTCTCATCTACAGAACTTGTTACAATTATAGATTCTGATAAGTCTTTGCCTTCTAGTTCACTAGCATCTTTAACTACTAGTGTTTTACCTACTACAGAACTTCTACCGATACCTTGTCCTTTAGCTAGTTCATCACCAACTAAATGTAATTTCATCATATTCGTTGTACCTTTTTCACCAGTTGGTACACCAGCAGTAATAATAATTAGGTCACCATTTTGAACTCTTTCAGTTTCAACGGCTGTTGCTACTGCATTATTTAATAATGCATCAGTTGTTTTACGTCCTTCTTTAACGACTGGGAAAATACCCCATACTAAAGCACACTGACGCGCAGTTTCTGCATTAGGTGTAACTGCAATAATGTCAGATTGTGGACGATATTTAGAAATTGTACGGGCAGTTGAACCACTTTCAGTAGCAGCTACGATTGCTTTGACATTTAAGTTTAAAGCAGTATGAGCAACTGAAACACCAATAGCATTGACTAATGAAGTTTCAACTAATTTTGTACGGTCAGATAATAATTTTTTATAATCTTGTGCTGCTTCTGCTGATACAGCTATATTACGCATTGTTTTAACTGCTTCTTCAGGGTATTGACCTGCAGCTGTTTCACCAGAAAGCATAACCGCATCTGTACCATCATAAATTGCGTTCGCTACGTCACTTGCTTCTGCACGTGTCGCACGTGGATTACGTTGCATAGAGTCTAACATTTGTGTAGCAGTTATAACTGGTTTACCTAATTTATTACATTGTCTAATTAAATCTTTTTGCACCATTGGTACTGATTCAGGTGGAATTTCAACACCCATATCACCACGAGCAACCATTAAACCATCAGAAACTTCTAATATTTCTTTAATATTATCAATACCCTCTTGATTTTCAATCTTAGGTATAATGCTGATATTTTTATTTTGCTTCGCTTCTAATAATTTACGAATATCTAATACATCACTTGGACGACGTACAAAGCTCGCTGCAATGAAATCAACGCCTTCACTAATTCCAAAGTTAATGTCGTCAGCATCTTTATCTGTAATACCAGGTAAGCTTACTTTGACACCAGGTAAGTTTACGCCTTTTTTGTTTTTTAATTCTCCAGTATTAAGTACATCACATAATACTTCACCGTTTGCTTTATCGATTGATTTAACTTGTAATTCAATTAAACCATCATCTAATAAAATATATGAACCTTCTTCAACATCATTGATTAAGTTTTCATACGTTACTGAGAATTTTTCAGGAGTACCTTCAACTTCAGTCATGCTTACGGTAACTTCAGAACCTTTTTCAAGTTCAATAAGCCCATCTTTCATGTTGTGTGTACGTATTTCTGGTCCTTTTGTATCAAGTAAGATTGCAACTGTTTTGCCTAATCTTTTAGAAACTTTACGAATTGTGTCAATTCTAGCTTTATGTTCAGCTTGGTCACCATGCGAGAAGTTTAAGCGCGCGACATTCATTCCAGCCTTAATTAGTTTTTCAAGCATTTCTTCAGATTCGGACGCAGGTCCAATAGTACAAACAATTTTAGTTTTTCTCATTATTATTTCCTCCCAGTATTTTAAATAGATAATTCATTCGTTAGCGCATAAGTTTCAAAATCAAACTCATGTTCATGTGATCTAAATATCTCGTCAAAAGGTGTATCAGTTAATTCATTATTACGAATTCCAACACCAATAGCAGATTTTCCATCTAACAGTAAATCAACTGCATGTCCGCCTAATCGTGATGCAAGCACTCTATCTGCACCACTTGGGCTACCACCACGTTGAATGTGGCCTAGCACTGACACACGTGCATCAACATTGATATATTTAGTCAATTCTTCTGCACATACTTCACCTGACATGCAACCTTCTGCGACCATCACGATTGAGTGTTTTTTGCCACGTTTGATTCCATTATCAATCTTTTCTGCTATATCTTTGATGTCTGTCTCAACCTCTGGAACAATAATAGTTTCAGCACCAACGGACAAACCAGCCCAAAGCGCTAAATCACCACAATCGCGTCCCATAACTTCAATGATGAAAGTTCTTGCATGACTAGATGCTGTATCACGAATTTTATCTACACATTCAATTATAGTATTTAATGCCGTATCAAATCCAATTGTAAAGTCCGAACCATTGATATCATTATCAATCGTACCTGGTATTCCAATCGTCTGTATTTCAGGACATTCTTCACTTATACGCTGTGCACCTCTGTAGCTACCATCTCCACCAATAACTACAAGCCCCTCAATGCCTCTCTTACGTAGATTTTCTATACCTTTTTTACGGACTTCTACTTCTTTAAATTCTGGACATCTTGCAGAATATAAAAATGTTCCACCTCGTTGAATTGTGTCACCTACTGAACCGAGTTCAAGTTTCTCGATATCATCGTTTAATAATCCTTGATAGCCTTGATAAACACCATAGACTTCAATATTATTGTAAATCGCTTTTCTAACCACAGCTCTTACCGCTGCATTCATGCCTGGAGAATCTCCACCACTTGTCAACACTGCAATTTTTTTCATGACGACATACCTTTCTAACATGTATTTCGTACTCTAAAAATACCATAAAATCTAAGCTGTTTCCATTAAAATAGGGCTTCGTGACAAATGTAAACGTTTTAAATATAAGTATTCGATAATTGTACATATAGTAAGCGTTTCCTTATAAATTCCTAAAATTACTTGAATACTTATGTACTATTTACCTTAATTCGAATTATCGTAAACAAATCATAAATCTATAGCAATTGCTTCATTTTGTAAAAATAACAAAAAAGCTAAGACAATAGAAATTATTATCTTAGCTTTCAACATATTTAACACGAATATCAAAAACATCAGACACTTTATTCTGTATACGAACCTATTGTTCTAAATTTTTGATATCTATCTTCAACTAATTCTTCTTGCGTTAATTGGTTCAATTCTGATAAATGCGATTCAAATGTGCGTTTGATACTTTGTGCTTGTGTTTCGACATCATGATGTGCGCCACCTAAAGGTTCTTTGATAACTTCATCCGCTATATTTAATTCATATAAATCTTCGGCAGTAATCTTCATTGTTTCTGCCGCGATTTTAGCTAGATTACTATCTTTCCAAAGTAAAGCGGATGCACCTTCTGGAGAAATAACAGAATATGTACTGTTTTCTAACATTAGGATGCGATTGGTAATGCCTAAACCAAGTGCACCACCACTTCCTCCTTCGCCAATAACAATAGAGATGACTGGTACAGTTAGCGAAGCCATTTCAACTAAGTTTCTGGCTATTGATTCACTTTGACCTCGTTCTTCTGCCGCTTTACCCGGATATGCACCTTTTGTATCAATAAATGAAAAAATCGGTCTATTGAATTTTTCAGCTTGTTTCATTAATCTAAGTGCTTTTCTATAACCTTCTGGATGCGCCATTCCAAAATTGCGATATATATTATCTTTTGTATCTTTACCACGTTGTTGACCCACTACTGTAACGGCTTGTCCATTAAGATAGCCGATACCGCCAATCATAGCTGGATCATCTCTATAATTTCTATCCCCATGTAATTCGATGAATGAATCAAATATATGCGGGATATAGTCTAAAGATGTTGGTCTTTCTTGTAAACGCGCTAATTGCACACGATCCCATGGTTTCAGATTTGTATATACTTTTTCGGTTTCTCTTGCTAATGAAGCTTCCAACATGTCAATTTCTTCTTGTAAATCTACATCATTTTTTTCTTGAGATTCTTTCAAAGATTCAATTTTATTTTTTATTTCAAAAAGCGGCTTTTCAAAATCAAGCATTTGTTTTCACCTCTTGGTGCATTTTTAGAATATTAGATAATGTCGCTTTCATTTCTTTTCTATGTACGACTTTATCTAATTGTCCGTGTTCTAATAAAAACTCTGCAGTTTGGAAATCATCTGGTAATTTTTCATTTATAGTTTGTTCAATGACACGTCTACCTGCAAAACCAATTAATGCTTTTGGTTCACTTATGTTGATATCACCAACCGAAGCAAAACTAGCAGAAACGCCTCCAGTTGTAGGATTTGTTATATACGAGATATATAATAATCCAGCATCTGCATGTCTTTTTAAAGACACACTTGTTTTACCCATTTGCATTAAAGAGATAATACCTTCCTGCATTCTTGCACCACCACTTGCTGAAAACAATATGAATGGCAATCTATTTTCAGTACAGTGTTCAATGATTCTACAAATTTTTTCACCTAATACAGAGCCCATGCTTCCCATTCTAAATCGCGCATCCATAACTGCCACACCAAATGTCATACCATCTAATTGTGCTGTGCCAGTCACTACAGCTTCATTCAAACCAGTTTTTTGTTGGTCTTTTTGAATTTTTTCTTCATAGCTTGGGAAGTCCAATGGATTAGCAGAGGTCATTCCTTTATCAAATTCCGTAAATGTCCCTTCATCTGATATAGCTTCTATACGATTGTGTGCAGTTAACGCAATATGATGATCACAATTAAAGCAAACATTCAAATTTTCTGCTAGTTCTTTTGTATACATAATTTTTTTACACTTAGGACATTTAGTCATAATACCTGCTGGTACATCACTTTGTTTTGAATCAGATACTGTTACATACTTTTTCTTTTTACTGCTTCTATTGAAAAAATCTTTAAACATTGGTAAACCTCCACTTAACCATCGCTTAGTTACTCACTACCAATTCGGTTTTGTAATCAGCGTTAATGAATATTATTTATCTAAGTCTGTTAATTTCATTGTTTTATTATATATCTCTTCTGGATCTACATCTACTCTTGCCACACCAGATTCCATCGCTGCTTTAGCTACTTCTCGAGCAACAGATGGTGCAACACGTTTATCAAACGGACCTGGAATACAATAGTCCGGATTTAACTCTTCAGGTTTGATTAAATCAGCAATAGCCTCAACAGCTGCTTGCTTCATTTCTTCATTGATATGTGTTGCTTCAACGTCTAATGCCCCTCTAAATATGCCTGGGAATGCTAAGACATTATTAATTTGGTTTGGAAAATCTGAACGTCCTGTACCGATGACTTTAGCACCTGCAGCTTTCGCTACATCCGGTTTTATTTCAGGATTTGGATTAGCCATTGCAAAAATAATTGGATCGTCAGCCATTGATTCAACCATTTCTTTAGACAATAAATCTGCCACAGAAACCCCAATAAATACATCGGCATCTTCAATCACATCATTCAAACTGCCATCTATTTTGTCTCTATTCGTCCATTTAGCTACATAAGCTTTCGTGTCATTCATACCAAACGAACGTCCCTCATAAATTGCGCCTTTTGAATCACACATAATCATATTTCTTACACCATAAGAATAAAGTAATTTAATAATCGCAATACCAGCGGCACCAGCGCCATTCAATACGACTTTAATGTCCGATAAGTCTTTATCTACGATTCTCAATGCATTGATCATACCTGCAACTGTTACAATGGCAGTACCATGTTGATCATCATGAAACACAGGAATTTTAGTTTCCTTTTTTAATCTTTCTTCAATTTCAAAGCAACGAGGTGCTGAAATATCTTCAAGATTAATACCACCATAATTGGGTTCAAGTAATTTTACAGTATTAATGATTTCTTCGGTATCCGTCGTATTCAGTGCAATTGGCACACCATCTATACCGGAAAAACTTTTAAACAACACTGCTTTACCTTCCATAACCGGTATACTTGCCTCAGCCCCTATGTTTCCAAGTCCTAATACCGCAGTACCATCAGTAACAACAGCGACGGTATTGCTTTTCATTGTATATTCAAATACTTTACGAGGGTCCTCATGTATTTCTTTACAAGGTTCAGCTACACCTGGCGAGTATGCCAAGCTCAATTCTTCTTTATTAGTCACCTTTACTTTAGGTGAAACCTCTAATTTCCCTTGATTTTTTCTATGCATTTCTAATGCTTCGTCTCTTAATGTCATGTAATCTACCCCTTACATCCAATTAGTTTAAAATAACATTCATATACATTTTTATTACAATCTAACCCAAATTACAAATGATATCGTTAACAAATTGTTATTTTCATTCGCACGTTAATGTTTGTAATAAAAACATATAGATATATAAACTATTATATATTTTTTCACTCTTAATTTTTATAAAAATTAAAACTGATGGCAAGTTTATGCTTTACCATCAGTTAACTATACCATAGTTTATAGTGCGGTTAAAGTTAAATAATTCTAATATCTCGGGGTGATAAACGTTGGATTAATTTACTTAATATTTCATTATCTCGTGTTATGAAACCAATTGTTTCTATATTGTTTTGGCTTTCATCAAAATAGTTAACCGGAATTTGATTTTGCCCTTTATCGTTGGTTAATAATTGATCCAATTTAGATTCACTATCCCATTTTCGAACAACAACTTGTTGCGCTTCGTCAAATTTAGTTTGCTCAAAATGATCCATGGTATCCACTTGATTTAATATCAGTTGTTGTTTATTATTTCTATTCTCAAACTTACCTCTTACGACTAACATTTTAGAAGTATTTAAATCGATTTCATATTTTTTAAAGGTATCCGGGAATACGACACCATCCAAATTATTGATACCATCATTTAAAGTTACAAATGCCATATTTTGCCCATTTTTCGTTCTAATACGCTTAAATTGATCTACTTGAACAAAAATGGGTTTATTATCTTGTGCGTTAGCAAGCTTATAAATACCCAAATATTGCTTTTGTTCAAATGCTTTTTCTACTGGATGTGTAGATACATAAAACCCTAAATATTCTTTCTCATATTCACTTAACACATGATCTGGTAGCTCTTCTTTTTCTTCATAAGAAGCTTTAGGTGTGAGTACATCAAAAATAAAACCATCTTGTTCAATATCAGAGATATCATCCAGCACTTGATCTATAGCATTTAACAGCGTCGCTCTATTCTTGCCAAAAGTATCAAATGCCCCCACTAAGATAAGAGATTCAAGTAATTTTCTAGTTTTAATTCGTTTAGGTATCCGTCGCGTGAAATCAAAAAAGTCTTTATAGAAACCATTTGCTTTTCTTTCTTCTACAATTAATTTAACACTTTGATAACCTACACCTTTAATTGCACCAATAGATAGGTAGATACCTTTTTTTGTGGCCTTGTAGAACCAATGACTGTAATTAATATTAGGTGGTAATATATTAATTTTTTGATGTTTAGCCTCATCAATCATTTGCGCTGTTTTCTTTTCGCTTCCAATAGCATTACTTAAAATATTGGCATAAAAATAATTAGCATAATGTACCTTTAAATAACTCATAATGTATGCAATTTTTGAATAACTCACGGCATGCGCACGAGCAAAACCATAATCCGCAAATTTTAAAATCAAATCAAAAATCTGTTTACTTAAATTCTCGTCATACCCATTTTTCAAAGCGCCATTCACGAAATGTTGCCTTTCACTTTCTAATACCGCTCTGTTCTTTTTACTCATTGCACGTCTTAAGATATCCGCTTCACCATAACTAAAATTGGCAAATTTACTCGCAATTTGCATTATTTGTTCCTGATAAATAATAACGCCATAGGTCGTTTTTAATATAGGTTCTAAATCTGGATGTAAATATTGCACCTTCTCTGGATGATGTCGTCTTGATATATAGGTCGGAATTTCTTCCATTGGCCCTGGTCTATAAAGTGATGTGACAGCGACTATATCTTCAAAGTGTTCAGGTTGTAATTTTTTTAATACATTTCTAATACCATCAGATTCTAATTGGAAGATACCTGTTGTATCCCCTTGTGACAACAAGTGAAATACGTTTTCGTCATCGAATGGAATTTGTTCTATATCCACATCTATATTCAAATCATGTTTCACTTGTTTTACTATTTGATGAATGATTGAGAGATTACGCAAACCTAAAAAGTCTATTTTTAATAAACCTATTCTTTCTGACTCAGTCATTGTCCATTGAGTCAATAGACCTGTATCACCGAGCGTTAATGGTGCATATTCATATAATGGATGATCATTAATAATAATACCTGCTGCATGAGTCGAAGTATGTCTAGGTAACCCTTCTAATTTCTTACAAATATCAAACCATCGTTCATGCCTATGATTACGATGAACAAACTGTTTAAATGGCTCCTGTGAATATGCGTCGTCTAATGTTATGCCAAGTTTATGTGGAATTAATTTAGAAATTTCATTTAGTGTGATTTCTTCGAACCCCATAATTCTCCCCACATCCCTAGCCACTGCCCTTGCAAGCAAATGACCAAAAGTCACAATACCAGCGACATGGGTTTCACCGTATTTCTCTTGAACATATTGGATGACTTTATCTCTATGTGTATCTTCAAAATCAATATCTATATCTGGCATTGTTACACGTTCAGGGTTTAAAAAACGTTCAAATAACAGATTATATTCAATAGGATCGATTGTTGTTATATTTAATAAATAACTTACAAGTGAACCTGCAGCTGATCCACGTCCTGGACCGACTAATACATCATTGTTCTTAGCGTACTGAATTAAATCACTTACGATTAAAAAGTAGTCTTCAAAACCCATTTTAGTGATAATTTGATATTCATGCTCTAAACGTGTTTGATAAAGTTCCTTTTTGTTTAGTGGTAAATTTAATTGCTGAAGATTATCTGCTAGTAATTGCCATAAAAAAGCATCCGATTGCTGTTGATTTGGTGTTTTATATTTTGGTAACAAAGATTGATGATAAATCATTTCCGCCTGACAAAGTGTTTCGAGTTGATTTGTTTGTTCCCAAACCGCATCATCGATTGACAAACCTTGTAATTCAACATTTGAATATAGATGTTCATTGTAATCCGTTTGTTCACTCACTAAATCTAATTTACTATTCTCCTTTATTGCGGCCATGGCAGAAAGCGTATCTGAATCTTGGGAATTTAAATAACGCGTGCTTTGTGCCCAAACTATTGGTAAGTCAAAAGTGACTTTACTCTTATGATTTACAAAGACGTGCGCATGTTCCGAAAAGTTTGAAATAATTGCTTCATGAGATTCAGTTACATTTTTAAAAATAATAACGAAATGACTTTCATATTTTTTTAACCATTCTATCGGTGTTTCTACTTTCTCTTTCATTTTAATTGCCGATGATAGTTTAAATAAATCTTTTAATCCTAAGTTATTTTGCGCCAATACGATTGTTTCAAGCTCTGACAAACCATCTGTAAGATTAATTGTCATACCAAAGATTGGATGAATATTTGCAGCAATACATGCGTCATAGAATTGCGGAAGTCCATACAAAACATTCGTATCAGTAATTGCGAGCGCTGTATAGCCTTCTTGTGCAGCCTTCGCAACAACATCCTTAATTCTAATACTTGAATTTAATAAATCATATGTCGTATGAATATTTAAATGCGCAACCATTTGCAAATACCTCCCATCTTATTACAGTTTATTATTTAATGCTTCAGCGAGCGTTTCAAATTGAGCCCAATCTCTTACCGATACACCTGAAGCATTTGGATGACCGCCGCCACCAAAATCACTTGCAATGTCGTTGATAACAATACCTTTAGAACGAATGCGACATCTAATTTCTGTGCCCTCATCAACAGCAAACACCCAAATCTTCAACCCTTGTATATCAGCAATTGCATTTACAAATAATGAAGCTTGGTTCGCAGCAATGTCAAATTGTTCTAAAATTTCTTTAGTAATGGTAACTTTACAGAAACCTTTTTCATTTAAATCAAAATGTTGAAGCACATAACCTTGGAATGGTAACAATTTTGGATCCTTTTCACCCATTTTATTAAGTTCTTCATTATGATTAAAAGGAAATGTCAATAATTGACCCGCAACACCCATTGTATGTGATGTAGTGTTATTAAATAGGAATCTTCCTGTATCTCCCACAATGCCAAGATAAAGTACCCTCGCCACAGATGCATCAATGATGGGAATATCATTAAAATGACTGATGAAATCAAAAATAATTTCGCTTGTTGAAGAAGCTTGATCGTTTACAAAATTAATATCGCCATATTGATCAACTGCTGGATGATGATCAATTTTAACCAATAATCGTCCTTGATTAAATCTTTCATCACTAATACGTGGTGAATTAGCTGTGTCACAAACGATAACTAACGCTTCATTGTAAGTATCATCCGAGATTTCATCAAAAGTACCAATAAAATCTAATGACGGTTCTGTTTCGCCAACTGCAAATATCTTTTTATCCGGGAATTTGAGTTTCAAATAGTTCTTTAACCCTAATTGTGAGCCATATGCATCAGGGTCTGGTCTTACATGTCGATGTATAATAATTGTTTCTGAGTCATTAATTTCTTTCATGATTTCATTAAATTCTGTTGTCATCTTTATCTTCCTTTTTCATTATATATTTATTAGTCTATCATTTGACAAATAATCATTGCTTTTGCTACGCGATGGCCGTCACTTGTCATTGTTACTTCTAGTTTTGAAAAATTGCGTCCTACATCTAACATATCATATTGTACATGTATTTCGGATTCTATTTGCACTGTTTTAATATACATAATATTTAAGATTTCTATCATAACTTCTAATTTCTTTAATTTTCTCATTTCATAACGTACTGTTTCTTCAATAATTGCTACAAATACTGATTTACTTAATGTTCCATATTGATTAGTTAATAATGGCGTGATTTGTACATGTATCCCATCATTTGAAATTGTAATATGTTTTGCAATTTGATCATTTATGGTTTCACCAACTTGTGGTTGTCTACTTAACAATTGCATCGCTGTTAACACATCTTTTCTAGTGATTACCCCTATGAGCTTTTTACTCGGAGTAGTCACCGGTAACAATTCAATGCCTTCCCAAATCATCATATGCGCACAGTTTGCCACAGTCGTTGACAATTGAACATTGATAGGTGATTTCGTCATAAATTGTGCAAGTGTGTCTTGGTTTTCCATTTTAATAATCTCTTTACTTGTTACAATACCTACTAATCTCCAATTTTCATCTATGACAGGAAATCTTGAATGGCCTGTCTCACGGGCTTTCGTTTTATAATCACTAAGACTCATATTATCAAATACAACCATGTCTTCAGTCACGGTTTTAACGATATCTTCTACAACCAAAATTTCTTTACGAATCATTTGGTTATACATCGCCCTGTTTATAATATTGGCAACTAAATATGTATCATAATTGGAAGATAGAATTGGTAATTCATGCTCATCAGCATATTGAATGATTTCTTCTGATGTATTAAATCCTCCAGTAATTAATACCGCACTTCCTCTTTTAAGCGCTGCTAGTTGGACATCCTTACGATTTCCCACTATTAATAATGTATGTGGACTAACATATTTTACGACATCTTCAATTTCCATTGCACCAATCGCAAATTTTGTAAGTGTTTTTATCAGACCATTTCTACCACCTAAGACTTGACCATCTATAATTTTCACAATTTCTGCAAAAGTTAGTTGTTCAATCTGTTCACGTGATTTCTTTTCTATTCGTACTGTGCCTACTCTATCTATTGTAGCTACCAATCCAATTTGCCCGGCATCCTTAATAGCCCTGTATGCCGTTCCTTCAGATACACTTAAATCTTTTGCAATCTTTCTAACAGATATCTTTTGTCCAACTGCTAGAGATTCTATATATGCTAAAATTTGTTCATGCTTTGTCATTTCAATAACCTCGTTTTTTTTGACAGTTTCTATGACATTATAACTTTTTATAACTAAAATTGCGATGTAACAAAACAAATTATCTTACGATTCCTAAAATCACAGTTTTTGTTCCATTAAATAATATAAAATTTTCTTTTTAGTAAATTAATATGTTAAATAGACAAATTTAATTGGCTTTATGAATAAAATTTTATTAAAATGAAGATAAGGAGGGATGAACAATGTTCAAAAATATTTTACTTGGTGTTGATACAACACTTAAAAATGAGAAAGCACTTGAAGAGGTTTCTAAACTTTCAGGTGAAGGTACTACAGTTACAATATTAAATGCAATTAGCGAGCAAGATGCACAAGCATCCATCAAATCTGGTGTTCATTTAGATAAGCTCGTACAAAAACGTAGTGAAGGTTTAGAAAGTACACGCAATAGCTTAGACGAGTATGGTATTAAATACGATGAGATTATTGTGCGCGGGAATGCGAAAGAACAATTGGTTAAAGAGGCTAATAGTGGAAAATATGAAATTGTTGTCCTCAGTAACCGAAAGGCTGAAGATAAGAAAAAATTTGTCTTAGGTAGTGTCAGTCATAAAGTTGCTAAAAGAGCTCACATCCCAGTATTAATCGTAAAATAATAAAACGCCTGAAGGACTTTAAAGTGCTTCAGGCGTTTTATTATATATTTAAATACACAGTTTATAAAGGGATTAGAATGAAACGTCTTCACCCGGTTTTAATATTTGTACTTCCCCTACAGATACTGCTTGTTTAAACTTATTTGGATCTTGTTCAATAAGTTCAAAAGTATCGTAGTGTATTGGAACTGAAATTTTCGGTTTAATAAACGAATTAATTGCATAGCTTGCATCGTCGATTCCCATAGTGAAATTGTCACCAATCGGAATAAAGCATACATCCACTGGATGACGATCTGCAATTAATTTCATATCGCTGAATAATCCTGTGTCACCAGTGTGATAAATCGTCTTACCTTCAATTTCTAAAATAAGACCCATTGGCATACCTAGGTATACTGGGACACCATTTTCATCAGTTAAACTTGAACTATGGAATGCTTGTACAAATTTCACATTACCAAAATCAAATTCTGCTTTCCCTCCAATATTCATTGGTCTAACATTTTCCACATTATGATAAGTAGTGAGATAATCACCTAATTCTGCTGAACCAATCACAGTAGCATGATTTCTATTAGCTAATTCTATTGTATCTCCAAAATGATCTCCGTGACCATGTGTTAAGATAATATAATCAACTTTAAGTGTAGATGCATCTAAATCAGATTGTCCATTGCCTGTAATAAACGGATCTACAATAACCTTTTTACCATTTGCTTCAAAATAAATTGTTGATTGACCATGAAATGAAAGTTTCATTAATTAATTCCTCCCGTAAATATGTTTAGTCTTTATATACCACAAATCCCTCACGCTATAACACGGTAATTTAATTTACTGAGTGTTTTTCTTCTTAAATTTAAAAATTTTCCTATGATATTGTTTTATTATCATATTTAACTTTTGAATTCCTTCATCAAGTAACATAAAATTAAATATGATTAACTATTTAGGAGGATGAATTAAAATGAAATTAGAACAGATTACCGAAGAATTAAAATCCCAACAGGCAGATGCTGCTTGGATAACAACACCTTTAAATATTTTTTATTTCACTGGTTATTTAAGTGATCCTCATGAACGTTTACTTGCATTACTAATTAAATCAAATGGTGAACAAGTATTGTTTTGCCCGCAATTAGAAGTTGAAGAAGTTCGCGCCTCTCCATTTAATGGTGAAGTTATCGGTTATTTAGACACAGAAAATGCTTTAGATAAATACGATATTAAATTCAATAAATTACTTGTTGAATCAGCACATTTAACATTACAACGTCAACGTGAACTTATTGATGCTTTTGGTGTACAAAGCTTTGGGGATATTGATCAAACAATCAAAACATTACGTAATATTAAAAGTGACTCAGAAATCGAAAAAATTAAAAAAGCTTGTGAACTTGCCGATAAATGTATCGAAATTGGTGTGAGTTTCTTAAAAGAAGGTGTCACTGAACGTCAAGTTGTCAATCATATTGAATATGAAATTAAAGCATATGGTGTAAATGAAATGAGTTTCGACACTATGGTATTATTTGGAGACCATGCTGCTTCCCCTCATGGCACACCAGGAGACCGCCAATTGAAAAAAGACGAGTTTGTCTTATTTGATTTAGGGGTTATTTATGAAAATTACTGCAGTGATATGACTAGAACGGTTAAATTTGGTACACCTGATGCTAAAGCACAAGAAATTTACGATGTTGTATTAAAAGCAGAAAAAGAAGCTATAGCAGCTATTAAACCTGGTGTAACGATTAAAGATGTAGATGATATTGCACGTAACATCATTACTGAAGCGGGTTATGGCGAATACTTTCCTCATCGCCTAGGACATGGCTTAGGCTTAGAAGAACATGAATATCAAGACGTTTCAAGTACAAATACAAATGAATTTAAAGCAGGCATGGTTATAACTGTTGAACCCGGTATTTATGTACCAGGTGTAGCTGGTGTAAGAATTGAGGATGACATCTTAGTTACTGAAAATGGTAATGAAAGTTTAACTGGTTACGAAAAATGATAAAAGAGGCCGTAGTAGAAACAATTCAGCAAGTTGAGCAAGCTGTTGCCAATGGTGCTAATCGAATTGAACTTTGCGATAATTTAAGTGTGGGTGGTACTACACCTAGTTTCGGCATGGTAGAAATTGCAACAGAAATATGCAAAGCTAACCACGTTGAGATTGCTGTTATGATTCGTCCACGTGGTGGTCATTTTGTTTATAACTTGTATGATTTCGAAATCATGCAACGTGACATAAAATCATTGAAACAATTAAATGTAGATTATTTTGTCTTTGGTTGTTTAACTGAGGACTCAACTTTAAACGAATGGCAAATGAAGACCTTGAAAAATTTGGCCTCACCTACTCCAGTTGTATGTCATATGGCATTTGATGAAATTTACCTAGAAGGACAAATTAAGGCTTTACACCAATTAATTGATATAGGGTTTACACGTTTATTAACACATGGCGGACCGAGCGATACAAATCTGTTCGATAACTTAAATCAATTAGGTAAACTTGTAGTAAATTCAGGCGGTCACATCGAAATCGTGCCTGGCGGCGGTCTGAATAAAGACAATCTTCCTGAACTTCTTGAAGCCTTTCCGTTCCAAGAAGTCCACGGTACTAAAATCGTTTAAATACTTCCCATATTTTCATAATGACATTATCATTTTGACATAGCAAAATAAAAAACTGGCAAGTCTTTTTGAGTTAAATACTCCAAGACTTGCCAGTTTTTTATTTAATAATTCATTACTTATATTATTTAAGTGCACTTTCGATATCTGTATAAGATAGGTTCAATGCTTCCGCTACGCCTTTGTTCGTCAACTCGCCATTAATTGTATTAAGTCCTAATGACAATGCATGGTTATCTTGTAAAGCCTTTAAATAGCCTTTACTTGCTAGTTGTTGGGCATATGGTAACGTTGCATTATTTAGAGCAATTGTAGATGTGCGTGGCACTGCACCAGGCATATTCGCAACAGCATAGTGTACGACACCATGTTTTTTATATGTTGGGTCATCATGTGTGGAAATTCGATCCGTTGTTTCAAAAATACCACCTTGGTCAATTGCAATATCAACGATAACGGCTCCATCTCTCATTTCTTTGACCATATCTTCAGTTACAAGATTTGGTGCCTTAGCGCCTGGAATTAATACAGCACCAATAACTAAATCGCTATCTTTCACACATTGTTCTATATTTAAAGGGTTAGACATGATTGTATGGACACGTCCATCAAACAAATCTTCTAATTCTTGTAAACGTTTAGGATTAACATCTAAAATTGTAACATCAGCACCTAAACCAAGTGCAATTTTAGCAGCATTTGTTCCAGCTTGACCACCGCCAATGATAGATACGCGACCTTTTGATACGCCAGGTACACCACCAAGTAAAATGCCCATGCCACCTTTATATTTTTGTAAAAATTCAGCACCAATTTGTGCAGACATACGACCTGCAACCTCACTCATTGGTGTTAATAATGGTAATGTACGATCAGGCAATTGGACCGTTTCGTAAGCAATACCAACTACTTTATTTTCTAGTAAAGCTCGAGTTAATTTTTCTTCATTCGCTAGATGTAAATAAGTAAATAGAATTAGACCTTCTTTGAAATATTGAAACTCTTCTTCTAATGGTTCTTTCACTTTCATAACCATATCTACGTTCCATACTTCAGCTTGTTCATTAACGATGCTTGCACCAGCTTCAGTATAGTCTACATCTTCAAAATACGAACCTAAGCCTGCAGATTTTTCAACAATGACAGTATGACCTTGTTCTACCAATGCATGTACACCACTTGGTGACAAACTCACTCTATTTTCATTGTTTTTAATCTCTTTCGGAATACCTATAATCATTTCATCCACCTCCAAATTTATAGTAACGCGTATTTTATGAAAGCGCAATCAAAGTTTAGGGTACTTTTACAACATTTAAATCATGTTAATATTCTGTAAACGGTGGTATAATATAAGTAAGAAAAATAAGGAGGTAATTACGATGCTAACTTATAAAAGTATTTTAATAGCCGTCGATGGATCACATGAAGCTGAATGGGCCTTTAACAAAGCAGTGGATGTGGCAAAACGTAATGATGCAAAATTAACAGTGGTGAATGTCATTGATTCAAGAACATATTCTTCATATGAAGTGTATGATGCTCAATTTACTGAGAAGTCAAAAAATTTCTCAGACGATTTATTAAAAGGTTATAAAGAAGTTGCTACAAATGCTGGTGTGAAAAACGTTGAAACACGTTTAGAATTTGGCTCACCAAAAGCTATTATACCTAAAAAGCTAGCAACAGATGTAGATGCTGACTTAATTATGTGCGGTACTTCAGGGTTAAATGCTGTCGAAAGATTTATCGTTGGTTCAGTATCTGAAGCAATTGTTCGCCATTCTCCATGTGATGTGTTAGTGGTTCGTACAGAAGAACTTCCTGAAGATTTCCAACCTCAAGTTGCCACTGATGAGTTTAAATCTCAATATCAAGCTCACTAAATAGTTTTTAATTTATAGGGCTGATTGAACAAGATAATTACGAAAAGAGCTTGAGACATTAATAGATGTCTCAGGCTTTTTTCAATTAAACAGTAGCTGTAAAGCCCCCCTCTCCTCATTTTAAATTTCAAAAATCTTCATTTCACTCACTACTTTACAATATAGTCATTGAAATTTTAATTTCATTTCACACCTATCCTTTATACTTAATTTAATACTTTTAAATTAAGGAGCATGTAAATATGAAAATGATTTATAAATCATTCGCAATAAGTTTATTAGCATTAACTACTTTGAGTCACACATATAATAGTCAAGTTAGTGCAAAGGCTAAAGTATCCGAACACGCAACACAATCCGTAGACGACCTTAGATTTATAGGTAGTCAAACTGTGCCATATAACACTCAATTCGATGATACAAAAGTTGGCGCTATTTCTGGAATTACCTATCAACCAACAACTCATCGTTGGTTATTAATAAGTGCTGATCGTTCAGAACAAAATCCTTCTAGATTCTACGAAGCAAAACTAAACTATAACCAAAATCATTTTAATAAAATTAAGCTACAATCTATGCACTTTCTAAAACAGCCGAATGGTTCAAACTATACTAACAAGAACCATTACAAAGACAATCCACAAGATATCGTTGCTGATCCAGAATCTATTCGCTTCGACCCTTTATACAAACAAATCATGTATACAAGTGAAGGTGATCGTAGTTTAGGCCTAAATCCTTTTATCCATTTAGCTTCGTTACAGGGCGACTTTATTACAGAAATACCTATAAGCCACACACAAAAAATGGATCAACATGCAAAACATGATTTCCGTAATAATCTCGCATTAGAAGGAAGTACATTTTCAGCAGATGGGCATTCTATTTGGACAGCAACAGAAGCGTCTTTAATACAAGATGGTAAATCCCCTACACCTACAACAGAGGGATTATCTCGCATCACACAATATGATAGACAAGGACGCTTATTAAACGAATATGCATATCGTTTAGATGCTATACCGAAATCACCTGGTAAGGGTAAGGAAGCTGAAAATGGCGTTTCTGAATTATTAGCAATTAACAATCATGAATTTTTAACTTTGGAACGCGCAAGTGTGCAATCTTCTGATAATTCATATCACAATTATGTACGCATTTATAAAATAAATACCGACCAAGCTACAGATATTAAAAATCAAGAGTCATTAAAGCAAACTAAGATTCACCCTGTAAAAAAAGAACTCATCGCTGATTTAAATAAAGAAGATATTGGTCACATAGATAATATCGAAGGTATTACATTTGGTAAACAATTACCAAATGGACACGACAGCATTGTTATAGTTGCTGATAATAATTTTAATAAGGCTCAAAAGCAACAATTTATGGCGTTTGAAGTTATTCCAAAATAACAAAAAAGGCATTTTCCGATTTTGGAAAATGCCTTTACTTATTTAAATATAATTTATTTAAGATCACCAAAATTGATAACGTCACGCGCAATCATAACTTCTTCATTTGTTGGAATAACGATAACTTTAACTGGTGAGTGTGGGTAGTTAATAAATGCTTCTTCACCATGAATGCTTTCATTTTTCTTAGCATCCCAATATACTCCCATAAATTCTAATCCTTCTAACACTTTAGCTCTTACAACATCAGAATTTTCACCAACGCCTGCTGTAAATACGATAACATCTACACCATGCATACGTGTCGCATAAGAACCGATATATTTGTGAATACGTGAAGCGAAGACATCGAGTGCTAATTGAGCTCTATCTTTGCCCTCTTCAGCTTCTCCTTGAATATCTCTTAAATCACTAGATGTACCAGAGATACCAAGTAATCCTGATTCCTTATTCAACGTATTTAAGACTTCTTCAGCATTCTTACCTGTTTTTTCCATGATAAACGGAATTAATGCAGGGTCAATGTTACCTGAACGTGTTCCCATTGTCACACCAGCTAAAGGTGTGAATCCCATGGATGTATCTACAGATTCTCCACCATCGATAGCAGCTATAGAGGCACCATTACCAATATGACAAGAAATAAGACGTAATTCTTCAATTGGTTTACCTAAAATATCTGCTGCACGTTGAGAGACATATTTATGGCTCGTACCGTGGAAACCATATTTACGAATACCATAATCTTTATAATATTGATAAGGTAAACTATACAAGAACGATTTTTCAGGCATTGTTTGATGGAATGATGTATCAAACACTGCGACATGTGGAATTTCCGGTAATAATTTACGGAAAGCGCGGATACCCATTAAGTTAGCTGGGTTGTGTAAAGGTGCTAATTCACTTAAACTTTCAATTTGCTTTTCTACTTCATCAGTTATATAAACTGACTCTGGGAATAATTCGCCACCATGTACAACTCGGTGTCCAGTACCATTAATGTCATAAATACTATCAATGACACCATGTTTTTTGAAACTATCTAACATGATATTAACTGCTTCTTCGTGATCAGCAATATCATTTGTTTCTTTAATTTTATCCCCATTTACTTCAATAGTGAATACTGAATCTTTTAATCCAATACGTTCAATAAGTCCCTTAGTTACAATTTTTTCTTCCGGCATTTCAATAAGTTGAAATTTCAAAGATGAACTACCAGCATTTATAGCCAAAATCAATTTTGACATAAGCACAATGCCTCCATTTTCAAATAAGTTTTATATCCATTACTATTTAATCATTAATACAGTATGAATTCAAGAATATTACAGTTTAATTTTCAGGATGATTTTCTTGCATCCATGCATTTAAATCTTGTAAAAATGCTTGGAACTGTTGTGGGCTCTTGAAATCTGGTATATTTGCTAATAAAACTTCGACTGGTTTCGTCACATTCGTTTCTTTTTTCTGTAATACAAGGATAGATTTACGTGCTTTTTCATTTTTAAATAAGGTTGATGGTAAATTTAAGAATGCTTGCATTTCTGTCTCTGTAGCAATGAAATTTTGCAACTGTTTCACATTTTCACCTTCAAAAATATTGCTTGGAACAACTAAAAATGCATAACCAGATGCTTTCATAGCTGTAATAGCTTGCTCTATCAATAAGAAATGAGAATAACTGTGCCCTTCATCGAAACCAAGTGCCATTTCTTTACTTCTATCATCAACAGGATAGTATCCAATTGGTAAATCCCCTATTACAACGTCTGCGTCTTCGAAAGGTAAAGGCATAATTGCATCTTGAGGATAAACATCAAACGGTATTTCTAAAAAGTTAGCCAAATGGACACTTACTCTAGAAAGTACTGGATCTACTTCTACTAAGTGATGCATTAAAGTGTGATCTGAAAGCACCTCGTGTACCGAAGCACTTAAATGTCCAGCACCACTAGCAATATCTGCAATGTGCATTGACTCGTTATTTTTTAAGAATCGTTCAGCTAAAAAGCCTAAAATTAGGCCAATAGAATCTGGTGTAATTTGATGATTTGCTTGTATATCTTCTTTTTGCATTAGACTTAGATATGCAAACTGGAATGCTTTCCTTCTATCTTGCAATGTAGCTTGTTCTAATAACTCTCTCTTATTTGTATAAATATGCTCCATAGCAAGACCTAAATTTTCGATAAAACTTTGTCCGTTTCCATCATTTAAATCCTTTACTTTTTCATCTAATGTTTTGAATAACTGCTCCATTACTGTTTCTTCTTGTGTCATTTAATAGTCCTTTCTAAAAAAACTGCCCATAATTTAATTGAAATCAAGCCAGTTTATACTAACTTATTTTACCAAATAATTATGGACAGTAATTTTTATAATGTCAATGATACTGTTTGCTTGAGCAACAATATATTTAACTTATTATATATATTGCAAAACGTAATTAAATATTGCGATATGCTTCTAATGCTGATTCAAAGTCTGGGAAATCTGTACCTTCAGAAACAATCTCTGAATATACGACTTTATTATTTTTATCTAATACAAAAACGGAACGTGCAAGTAAACGTAATTCTTCCATTACGACACCATAGTTTTTACCAAAAGATAAGTCTTTATGGTCACTTAATGTAATCACGTTATCTAATCCGTTCGATGCACACCATCTTTTTTGTGCGAATGGTAAATCAACTGAAACAGTTAATACAACGCCATCTTCTTGTGAAGCTTCTTCGTTAAATTTACGCGTTTGTTGATCGCAAACACCTGTATCTATAGATGGTACAACACTAATTAATTTCTTTTGACCATCATAAGTTGATAAGTTTACTTCATTTAAATCATTATCTAGCAAAGTGAATTCTGGAGCTGTTTCACCTGTTTTCACTTGCGAACCTAATAAAGTAATTGGTTCTTGTTTGAATGTAATTTGCGCCATTAGAACGCCTCCTAAATTATAAATGTGTACTTCAATTATTATAACGCTTTAGAATTATGAATGATACTATTCTACCTGTAATAAGTGTTAACCTACTTTAAATAAAAAAATTTTTCAAATTTATTTTTTATGACCACCGTATCTGCGAAATAATCATGTATACCTCTATGCTTTTTAGTAAAAATTGTCACTAAATAAGGCAAGTTTGCAAATACACCGCTAATAATACGTCCAATCCATTCTCTAAACAGTACATCTGTCCACGTTAGCTGTTGTCTGTCCATGCGCTCTACTCTGATATTGCAAATCATTTTACCAAGTGTTTGTTTAAAATATTTTGTCATTAATACAAAATACAAATAAAATACTAATGCATCCAACAGATGACCCACACTAAAATAATCAATCCATAGTTTTGCTGAATCTAAATTTGTGAAATGATAAATCGGTTTTAAGATCAAACTATGTACTCCGAAAATGATTAACAAATCTATTATGAAAGCACAAAATCTAATACCAAAACCAGCATATAAAGCTTTTAACATTTGTTCATGATACAGTGCATCTGTATCTATTTTTTGTGCACTATCTTTTGTATATTCTGAAACACTGTCTTGTATGTTTTCCATAATTTCACCTAACCCTCGTAAAGATACATAGGTTCAGTTTTAGTATCATTTGTAATGATTGATTTCACATCTTTGATTTCATTTGTAAACTGAGAAATGCTTGATTTCACATTATACATTGATGAGAACCAACCACCGTCTGTGCTATATTCAAACACTTCTGCGTCCTTAGCATTAATATCTTTTTTCAATGCTTTGACAGTTTGATCTTCGTAACCAATTTCGTCAATCAGACCATTACTTTTCGCTTGTTGCGCGCTATAAATTCGACCATCTGCCAGCTTTCTAACTTTACTTTCTGGCATATCTCGACCGTCTTTTACAATATTAACAAATCTATTGAAGCTATCATCTAAAACAGATTGTAAGATATCTCTTTCTTCGCTTGTCATTTCTCTTGAACTGCTTAAAATATCTTTATGTTCACCTGATTTGATTACGTTTTGTTTGATACCTAAATTCTTTTGTAATCCGGAGTAATCGATACTAGACATAATCACTCCGATTGAACCAGTCATTGTTTGTGGACCTGCATAAATCTTATCTGCAGGTGCTGAAATATAATATCCACCTGACGCAGCCATGCTATCCATATGTACATAAATCTTTTTATGTTTTTGTTTAATTTCTTTTATCTTTTCATAAATTTCATCACTTGGATATGTACCGCCACCGGGTGTATTGACCGTTAACAGCACACCTTTTATAGAATCATCTTTTTTCACATTATCCAACTGTTTTAAAAATGCTTCATGGTTATATCCTTCACCACCGAACAGGCCACCACCAGTACCTTCAGTAATTTCACCATTTAATGTTAGATGAGCGATACGTTTGCTGGAATTACCTTCTTTTTCTACTTTCTCTGTAAAAGGATTCGTATCAGATGTAGTTGATTCACTAAATAAAGATGAAACAACAGCTGAAATAGAACTCATTATTATACCACCGAGAACGATCACAACTGCAAGTATTAAGGCGATAATACGCTTTTTCGACATTCATCGTCACTCCCATATATTTTCTATTGATTCCTTCTTCATTTAAACACAATTAAATCCTAAATGTATACCTTAAATAAGATTAATAAAGAGAGCATAGTAAGAAATCAATCCATTTTGATTTCTTACTATGCTCTCAACAATTCATCATTTACTTTAGACCATACTGTTTCTTATTGATAAACACTTTCTGTTAAAATCCAATCACGTGTTTGACTCAAAACTACTACAAAAATGAGACTTATGTATTTATAACAGATTTTATATACTGTACTAATTGATAGCTATATGATTTGTATTAAATAATCATAAGCATTTTTCAAGATTAATATTGCAGTCACGACTATAAATAATACTTTGACGTAGCCCACACCTTTTTTTATAGCAAACATAGCACCTACATAAGAACCACATATCATACTTACAGCCATAATCAAGCCATAAAAATAATCCACTTGGCCTAAGCATATAAATAAGAGGAGTGCACCTAAATTGGAGGCAAAGTTTAACACTTTCGCATTACCTGCCGCGCCTAAAAAATCAAAACCAAACATTAGTAAAATAAAGAGCATAAAAGAACCCGTTCCGCCACCTAAAAAGCCATCATAAAAGCCTATTAAACACATGAGTAAAGCAAATAGTATTGCTTTCCCAAAAGTTAATTTGGTAAAGGTACGGACGTTACCCCAATCTTTTTTCATAATCGTGTAAATCATCACAATGGTTAGTATAACAATAACAACTGGTTTTAAGAGCTCTGAAGGTAAGAATGTGGCGATACTGGCGCCACCAATAGCGAATACAAATACAAATGGAAATAATTTACCAACAATTTTCAAATCCACATTGCCAGAACGCAAAAAGCGAAATGCACTTGTCAAAGAACCGAATGCACTTGCTAATTTATTTGTTCCTAATGCTGTGGATGGTGGCATACCAACTGCAAGCAATGCAGGTATTGATATTAAACCACCACCGCCTACAACTGCATCAATAAATGCAGCCAAAAATCCAAGAAGAATAATGATGATTACAATTGAAACATCCCACTCTAACATTTAACCAACCCCTTTATTTATTAAAAAATATATATTCCATGATACTTTAATATATTAAAATAAATCGTCAGCTAGTGCTTGTGTTGCTGTATCTTTTTCACTTTGGTAATCACTAGTAATAAGCAATGTTTCAATACCATCTACAGCTTGTTGTACTAATGGTTCAAAATCATAACCAATTTCATATTTTTCTACTTTTTCAATATCTGGTTCAGTTATAGGATTTTTTGGCGTGAAGATTGTGCAACAATCTTCATAAGGTTGAATAGACACATCAAACGTTCCAATTTCTTTCGCTTTTTTTACAATATCTTCTTTATCTAACGTTAATAACGGGCGAAGTACTGGTGTAGAAGTGACATGGTTAATAGCATACATACTTTTTAGCGTTTGACTTGCCACTTGACCTAAATTTTCACCATTTACTATCGCATGGGCATCAATATCATGAACAACTTTATCCGCAACGCGCATCATCATGCGTCTTGTTGAAGTCATTGTATAGCGTTCATGTACAACTTTATTAACTTGTTTTTGTAAATCTGTAAAAGGAACAATATGCAATTTTATGGGTCCTACATGTCCAGATAAAATGCGTGTTAATTCAATAACCTTTTCTTTCGCTTTTTCACTTGTAAATGGCGGACTATGAAAATGAATCGCTTCTACTGTAACACCTCTGCGCATAACTTCTATACCTGCAACAGGTGAATCAATACCGCCGGATAGCATAAGCAATGTCTTACCACCCGTACCTACTGGTAATCCACCTGAACCTTCAATCACTTGATCGTACATATAGATTGCATCTAAACGTACTTCAACTTTAATGTTGTGATCTGGGTTATGCACATCGACTGATAAATGGTTCGTAGCATCTAAAACAGCGCCACCGACCGTGCGTTGCAATGCATACGTATCATATGGAAAGTTTTTATCTGAACGTTTTACATCAATTTTAAATGTATCACCATCTGCATATTCCTTAGCAAAGCGCACCGCTAATTCATTAACCGCTTCTACTGTCTTTTCAATTTTTAATACGGGACTGATAGAATAAATACCGAAGACTTTTTTTAGTCGATTACACATTTCTTCAATATCTGCGCCTTCGTCTAATTCAATATACATTCTGTCTCTATTTGCCTTTACTGTATAACCTTGTAACGGCATTAATGCAAGCTTTACATTAGAACGTAATTTGTTCACAAATATTTTACGGTTGGCGCCTTTTAAAGTAAGCTCACCGTACCTCACTAATATGTGATCATAAATCATACTAACAACTCCTTCACTTCTTCATATACTAATTTGAATTTTTCCTTGAATGTTTCAATATCTGCTTCAGTAGTATAGCTATCCATAGAAATACGGATACTACCTTCAATTTGCTTCGTTGGAATACCCATTGCTAACAAAACTTCATTAAGACTTGCTTTTTTCGAAGAACAAGCACTCGTCGTTGATAACATGATGTCATTTTTAGAGAATGCATTCACCAATACTTCACCTTTAACACCTGCCAACCCAACATTTAAAATATGAGCAGCAGCACCCTTAGGTGAATTAACCTCAACACCACGAAATGCAACCAAATATTGGCGTAATTCATTATTAAATTCGCTTAACCGACTATTTAAATCCTGTGTATGATTAACTGCTGATTTCATCGCTTTAACGATAGCAATATCCATCGGTAAGTTAACCGTCCCACTTCTCACACCAAATTCTTGTCCACCACCATGAACAATTGGTTCTAACTGATGTATATTTCGAACAAATAAAATGCCTTGGCCTTTCAAACCATTAAATTTATGTCCGCTTAGACTAAGTGTATCTACACCTTCAAATATGAGTGGTGTTTTCCCAATAGCTTGTACTGCATCAACATGTAAATGTGCTTTAGGATATTGATGAACAATCTCTGCTATATCGGCAATCGGTTGTATTTGACCCATTATATTGTTGACATGCATACATGTAACAAGTCCTACATTATCTGACATTAATGTTTGAAGGTGATTCAAATCTATTCGACCTTCATCTGTTACATCGACATACTTCACAATAAATCCTTCGTCCTCTAGTGAACGAACCACTTCTAAAACGGAGGGATGTTCTAATAATGAAGTGATAATTTCATTGGCGAAATTCTTTTTCTTATAAGCAATACCTTTAAGTGCTATATTATTTGATTCAGTAGCACCACTTGTATAAATAATATCAAATGTATTATCTAAATTAAATAAGTCTTTAATTTGTCGTTTTGATTGTTGTAATAATTGTTCTGCTTGTAAACCTGCTTGATGTGGACTATTAGGATTAAAATATAGTGATTGATTCACTTTAATAAAAGTATCTAACACATCTTGCTTAGGCTTCGTTGTTGCAGCGTTATCAAGGTATATCAATGTTTTCACTCCAATTTTTTCTTGTAGTTTATTTGAACTCCGAAAAGCGTCGGCTTTTAAAATTTTATATCTTAATCGGAATATGCTACATATAAACATTTCACTTAACAGAATATATGCATGCGCTCCACCTATTCATTTTAATGATTTAACATTAATACATTTTATAACTAAATTAGATTGAATATACGCACTTAAATACATTTTCATATGTTTTAACTATCCGATTAAAACTTACACTGTTAGCATTATACTCGCTTTTACTAAAAAGAAAAGAGACTGAGACATAAATCATATAATTGTTAAATAATTTACGATACTAGCTTGTTCATCATGGGATTAAATAAAAATCAATTCACATTCAATGCACACTTCACGTATTCAAATCGATGAACATGCATTACAAATAAAACGCTATGTATCGACTGTCCGTTTTTTTAAATTAACAATCCTCATTCGAATCAACGATCGCAAAAAAGACTCGAGACAATCAGTGTCTCGAGTCTTTTCTAATCTATAGTTATGCGTAATGTGCTTAATATTAACCAATAACTTTTGATTCTATTTGTTTTGTAATACCAGGCTCAACGCGTTCCAATGCTTGTTCAGAAATTTCAATTGAACGTTTATACCTATTATTCTTAAATAAGCGTTCTGCTTCATTAAGACTTTTATCAATATTTGAACTATCTTTACGATAACGATTGCCATATTCAATTAGTTTTTCTGCATAAACTGCATTAACAAGTACATCTGTAGCTTCATCATCAAATTTATTCATTTGTAGGACGACTTTAGATACTTTATCTTTTAACTGTTTGACATGAATTGGACGTACACTAAATTTCTTGTTAACTTCTCTTACTTCATAATCAATTTCATTTTTCATAATGATAAAACGTTCCGGTACACTTGGTAAATTAGAAGCAAGTAATTTTCTATATACTTCTTCTTTTTTACTTTGTACTCGTAAAATATTTTCTTCAGCTTCTGCCTCATCTTCACGCAATTGAATTAAATGATTTTGTAATTTTTCTTGTTTTTCATTAATAACAGCTACATGTTCTTCGATATATTTCAAGTTGTCTTGCACTTCACTATAACGCACTGCAGATTTCGCCATTTCACGTAAAATTTCATCATATACTGAAATCATATTTTGAATTTCATTTTCAAACTGTCTTACATTTTGTACGTCACTTTCATTTATATAATAATTTTCGCGCACATATTCAATTTCAGTTTGTAATGTATAGTTCATTTCTTTTGCTCTAAATAAATTATCTGTAATAACTTCTTTTGTTTCTTCAACATCATTTTTAGCTTTAACTTCAAGCTCGATTAGTTCGTACATTTCATCTAATCGGTCATTAATGCTGTTTAATTTTTCATTTGCTTCATCAAGTTCTAATCTGCTTATCATTGGCTCTACAAAGCTTAACTCCGTTTTTAATGTTTGAAGCGTGCTATCAATTTTGACATGATCCAAGTCGTAGCCTTCTACTTTCAAGTCTCTACAACCATATTTAATGTCTTGGAATTGGCCGGGCAATTCTTTTTGTGCTTCTTTTATTAAATCTGGAATTTCATCCATATCTGTTTTTAAATAATTCATGTCATCATTTAAAGTTTTGATATGGTCATGTGCTTGATTGAAATTACCTTCTGATTTAAGCGTTTCATAAGTTTCCATTTCTGGAACAAAAGATTCGATTTCTTGTTCAAGCGGTGAAGCTGCTTCGCCGAATTGATGTCTGTTTGCTAACACATCACGCTTCATTTCGCGGTAATCCGTTTTACATTCATTATATAAATGGTCACTTTGTTTATGTAGTCCTATAATCTCTTCTACTTGTGTAGTGAGCTCATTATAGTTCGCTTCATATTGATCCATCATTTCATGCGCTTCATCCACTTCAGTTTGAGCTTGTGAAAACTTAAATTTATCAAGCAAGCCCTCTGCATCATGAATCTTTTCTTCTACCGGTAATAAATACTGATTTTTACTATCTAACGATGATTGTTTCAATCTATCATACGTTGATTTTGTCTCACCTGTTAAGTTAAATTCTGTTAATTGAGATAAACTTTCATCGTATGGTAATTGTTCAACTTTATGCTTTCGTTCTTCAGCCTTTTCTATCATTTGGCTTTTATTTGAACGCATATAGAACAATACACCAACAATAATGAGTATAATGAATATAATTGCTAAAACGATATACAACACCATATGTTTTCTCCTCCTATTTTATCACTGTTTATTATAACGTAAGTTACCTATGCATTAAAAGAGAAAATGGATTAATTCATGTGAATATTTTTTATTTTATTTAAAATGATCTCTAATAATAATATGTATTAGGTTATTTATTATCTAACCCTTTTCAAATCAATTGATTGATTACTATTAAAACAGTCTTTATACTAAATGAAAAGTAAAAAGTGAGGTTGTCTAATGACGGAAGTTAAAGAAACAAACTATAATTTATTGGAAAAACAAGTGAGTAGTTTAATAGAAGATGAGTCGAATTTAATTGCTATACTGAGTAATGTATCCGCGCTACTAAATGATTCGATTGATCAAATTAACTGGGTTGGATTTTATCTTATTGAAAACGAAGCATTAATTTTAGGACCATTCCAAGGTCATCCTGCATGTGTTCATATCGCAATCGGTAAAGGTGTATGCGGTACTGCTGTTTCTGAAGAACAAACACAACTTGTAGATGATGTGAATGCATTTCCAGGTCACATTGCTTGTGATGCGAATAGCAAATCTGAAATTGTTGTTCCACTTCGTAAAAATAACCAAATTATTGGTGTATTAGATATCGATGCGCCTATTACAAGTAGATTTACTGATGTAGACAAAAATGGCCTAGAACAAATTGTTGCTCGTATTGAAAAGCAAATATCATAATTCCATCGCAACTTGAATATGGACAAAGTCGAAAAGACTATTGACAGCAACCGATAACATGTTACAATGTACTTTGTGTGAATAAACGAAACTAGCAGTTGCGTATTAGTTGGCTCTATGTTGTTCCCAACGCGGACGTGCCGTGTAACCGTTGCTATGAGGCGAGGACACATAAAACAATATATCCAAGTAAGCATGCAACACTCTTTTTTGTTTTTTCATAACAAACAAAAGAGAAAAAGGAGGAGTCTTATTATGGCTCGATTTAGAGGTTCAAACTGGAAAAAATCACGTCGTTTAGGTATCTCATTAAGTGGTACTGGTAAGGAATTAGAAAAACGTCCTTATGCACCAGGTCAACACGGTCCTAACCAACGTAAAAAATTATCAGAATATGCATTACAATTACGTGAAAAACAAAAATTACGTTACTTATATGGAATGACTGAAAGACAATTCCGTAACACATTTGAAATCGCTGGTAACCAACATGGTGTCCACGGTGAAAACTTCATGCAATTATTAGCTGCTCGTTTAGATGCAGTTGTATATTCATTAGGTTTAGCACGTACACGTCGTCAAGCTCGTCAAATCGTTAACCACGGTCACATCGAAGTAGATGGCAAACGTGTTGATATTCCATCATACACTTTAAAACCTGGTCAAGAAATCTCAGTTCGTGAAAAATCTTTAAAATTAGATATCATTGCTGAATCAGTTGAAATTAACAATTTCGTACCAGACTACTTAGAGTTTGATGCAGATAACTTAAAAGGTAAATATATCCGCGTTCCAGAACGTAGTGAATTACCTGCTGAAATCAATGAACAACTTATCGTTGAGTACTACTCAAGATAAACATTGTCTTTTCAACCAAGAAGTCCTTTACGGATTTCTTGGTTTTTTTATTTTGGTTTTTAATACAAACTGACATACACCCCTATTATATGTAACGTCTTAATTTACAAACCTTCTGACATTTCGTATGCTATAAGTATAGAGGAGTGTTAATCTTGATTATTAGAGCATTAGAAGAAACAGATTTAGATTTCGTTCATCACTTAAATAATGAATATTCTATTATGTCATATTGGTTTGAAGAACCCTATCAATCATTAAGTGAGCTTCAATCTTTATATAAAAAACATATCTTAGATGAATCAGAACGCCGATTCATTATCGAACACGACCATATACGAATTGGTGTTGTAGAATTAGTAGAAATTAATTTTATACATAGTAACTGTGAGATTCAAATCATTGTTGATCCAAAATTCAGTGGTAAAGGCTTTGCTAAGAATGCCTTTAAAATGGCCATTGATTATGCATTTCTTGTACTAAATTTACATAAAATATATTTGTTTGTAGATGTAAACAATGAAAAAGCTATCCATATTTATAAAAGTCAAAACTTCACTATCGAAGGTACCTTACAAGAACACTTTTATACTAGAGGCGAATACAGTGATTGTTTTGTAATGGGATTACTAAAAAAGAACTGGATAAATCACCATGATAATGATTTATCACACATTCGTTAGTTAGCTACGAGTTAAAATATACATTAAAAGTAATGATTTTTAATATAACAACTGTATAGTTGTTATATCCCACGTATCCACAAAATTAAAAGAAAGTGAGCTTTTCTTCTGCTCATTCATATATCTTACTATTCCCTTTTCAAAGGCATAAAAGCGCCGAGACATACATTGCTGTCTCGGCCACTTTTATGTCTAATTTAATACTAATATAAATAACTTTATACAAACTGTTTCATTTCAGTTTTAAATTAATTTATAAGTGTTTCTGGATTATCTGATATTAACCCATGAACTCCTAACGTTATGAGTCTGTTGGCCGTTTCAGAGTCATTTACTGTATACGGCATCACCATTAATCCGTTCTTATTTGCTCTTTTTAAAAATGTTTCATTCACTAATGAAAACTGTGGATTGATATACTGTGCGTATTTACTGATTTGTTTAAATTTAGGTAACCTGTACCAATATTTTTTCTTACTAATTAAAACACCTAACTTATACCCCTTCTTTAAGTTATGTATTTTTTGAATCACTTGTTGATCAAATGATTGAATAATCACCTTTTCTTTAGGCATTTCATATGCCTCCAATTTATTGAGAAGTTCTATTTCTATATTTGGATATAATTTAGGGTATTTGAGTTCTATCAATAATTTTTGAGGGGCTTCTTTAACCATTGCTAAGACATCATCTAACTTCATGATTATTTGCCCTTTAAATGCCTCGTCTTTATATATGCCAAAGTCAAATTGTCGCAAAGCTTCTAATGTATACGCCTTTACTTTTCCTTTGCCATTAGATGTACGGTCTATCGTCTTATCATGAATGACTACAAGATGATTATCTATTGTTCTATGTATATCTATTTCCAACATATCTATATTGCTAGTTAAGGCAGCTTCCAACGCGATGCGTGTATTTTCTGGATACTTAGTAACCAATCCGCGATGTGCAACTAATACAAATTGTTGGCGATTAAATTTGTTATCTTGCAAACCTTCCCCCCTACTTTCTTTATCTCTCAATTTCAACTAAACTTAAGTTATCACATTTAATCAGGAGGTCAATCGATATGGTCCAACATGAATTTAAAGTACAAACAAATTGGAATGGTGGTCGTGACACAGTCGGCAACTTACAAGGCGATATTTTAGAAGAGCAAATTTCTATTCCATCGGGTTTAGGGGGTAATGGTACAGGAACTAATCCAGATGAATTGCTTGTTTCTGCTGCTTCTTCTTGCTATATCATTTCATTAGCAGCTGTTTTGGAACGTTCTGGTTTCACAGATATTAAAATCGCTCAATCATCGATTGGTACAGCTATTTTTGAAAATGCAAAGTTTCGCATGGATAATATCGTACACTATCCAGAAATTTATGTATCTCAAGAACAAAAAGATAATTTAACTAAGAAACTCCCTAAATTGTTAAAGGTTGCAGACAACAATTGCATGATTTCTAATTCCTTGAGAGGAAACGTTGAAGTAAAAATAGTACCAAAAATAAAATAATTTCAAAAAAATTTTATATGTGGCGGAATATGATTAAATTAACAATGAATACCCTTACATTATTTTTAGATTGATTCTATTTCGCCCTTTTTTCTAACTAAAAGCTTTTTTATTTTCTGAAAATTTGCTAAACTTGTATAATCTTAAGCATTGGGGGAATTAGTCATGAAATATTATCATCCATTGTTACTTACACCAGGACCTACACCAGTACCAGAACAAATATTACACGCAACACAATTACCTATGGTTGGACACCGATCAAGTGATTTTGAATCAATAGCGGAGGAAGCATTTCGCGCACTAAAACCTATCTTTGGTGCTAAAAACGATGTCATCATCTTAACTTCAAGCGGTACAAGTTCTCTTGAAGCAAGTATGCTAAACCTAGCTAACCCAGAAGATGATATTGTGATTATTGTTTCCGGTGCATTCGGTAATCGCTTTAAACAAATTGCTGAATCCTATTATGAAAATGTACATATTTTTGAAGTCGAATGGGGTAAAGCTGTCAATGTACCCGATTTTATAGATTTCTTAAAATCTTTGAATAGACAAGTCACAGCTGTCTACAGTCAATATTGTGAAACATCAACCGCCGTCTTACATCCTGTGAATGAATTAGGTCATGCTTTAAAAAATTATGATCCATCCATTTTTTACGTAGTCGACGGTGTAAGCTGTATTGGTGCTGTTGATGTGGATTTAGAACGAGATCAAATTGATGTACTTATTTCAGGAAGTCAAAAAGCAATTATGTTACCACCAGGATTGGCATTTGTCGCATATAATGATCGTGCGAAAGCTAGATTTGCCGAGGTCACTACACCACGTTTCTATTTAGATTTAAATAAATATCTAAAATCACAAGCTGAACATTCAACACCCTTTACGCCGAATGTTTCACTGTTTAGAGGGGTCAATGCTTATGCACAATTAGTAAATGAAGAAGGATTTGAACAAGTTATACGTCGTCATTACGCTATTCGCGATGCGTTAAGACAAGCGTTAACCGCTTTGGATTTAAATCTTCTTGTAGACGAAGCTTATGCTTCTCCTACCGTTACTGCCTTTATACCGAATTCAAAAGAAGAATTAAATTATATTAAAACAGAACTAAAAAAACGCTTCGCCATCACCATTGCAGGCGGTCAAGGCCATTTAAAAGGAGAAATTTTACGCATTGGTCATATGGGGCAAATCTCACCTTTCGATATATTACAAGTCGTATCAGCTTTAGAAATTCTCTTAACAGAATATAGAAATCAATCTTATATTGGCACAGCCATTACTCAGTATACGGAGGTTATCAAAGCATATGTATAAAATTTTAGTATCAGATCCAATCTCACCAGAAGGTTTAAAAAGCTTAATCGATCACAATGATTTTGAAGTTGTCATCGATACAGAGTTAGATGAAGCAGAACTTATTAATCAAATTGCAGATTATCAAGCACTTATCGTTCGTAGTCAAACGCAAGTAACTGAGGCAATCATTGAAGCTGCCCCAAATTTAAAAGTGATTGCGAGAGCCGGTGTTGGTGTAGATAACATCGATGTCGATGCAGCGACAAAACATGGTGTGATTGTTATTAACGCACCTGATGGTAATACAATTTCTGCAACAGAACATTCAATGGCAATGATTTTATCCATGGCTCGTAATATTCCTCAGGCACATCAATCGTTGAAAGACGGCAAGTGGGATCGTAAGACATATCGCGGAACTGAACTTTACAATAAAACGCTTGGCGTCATTGGTGCCGGTAGAATTGGTTTGGGTGTCGCTAAACGTGCACAAAGCTTTGGGATGCACATTTTAGCATTTGATCCTTATCTTTCTGAAGATAAAGCGAAAGAATTGAATGTCACTCGAGCTACTGTCGAAGAAATTGCAGAGCAATCAGATTTCGTTACAGTTCACACGCCACTTACACCAAAAACAAAAGGCATTGTAGGTAAAGCATTTTTCGAGAAAGCTAAACCAAATTTGCAAATTATAAATGTAGCACGTGGTGGTATTATTGATGAAGCCGCTTTGGTTGATGCGCTTAATCAAAATCAAATACAAAGTGCGGCAATAGACGTATTTGAAAGTGAGCCAGCAACGGAATCCCCTCTTGTAAATCATGAAAAAATTATTGTAACGCCACACCTTGGAGCTTCAACTGTGGAGGCACAAGAAAAAGTTGCAGTATCAGTAGCAAACGAAATTGTTGATATATTTGAAAATGGTAATGTATTCAATGCGATTAATGCACCGAAAATGACTTATAGTGAAATTAATGATGAATTAAAACCATATATTGAATTAAGTCAACTTACTGGTGAAGTTGGTATACAATTGCTTGAAAAAGCACCCCGTGAATTGCATATTAAATATGAAGGCGACATTGCTCTGGATGACACAAGTTTACTTACGCGTACGCTCGTATCAGGTGTATTAAAACAAGATCTAGCAGAGCGTGTAAACTTAATTAATGCACTCGTACTTCTTAATGAACAAGGTGTGTCTTATAATATTGAAAAAAATGCAAAACATCGTGGGTTTAGTAACTATATTGAATTAACCCTTATAAACAAAGATACACAAATTAAAATAGGTGCTACAGTATTAAATGGATACGGCCCTAGAATAGTAAGAATCAATGACTATCCCGTTGACTTTAAACCAGAGCGCCATCAGCTTGTCATCAATCATAATGATAGACCAGGTATTGTAGGTCGTACTGGTCAAATTCTAGGGGAATATGGCATTAATATTGCTTCTATGCACCTTGGTCGTATTAATCAAGGTGGTAACGCATTAATGATTTTATCTATTGATCATCCAGTTACTGATGATGTTATAGATGGCTTATATGAAATTGAAGGTTTCAATTTAATTAGAAGCGTTGAACTTGAAATAGAACCAGATACAAATTATATTATTTAAATAAATAATAAAAGCAGCTTAATCCTTATAAAGCGAAGGGTTAAGCTGCTTTTTTATCTAATATACGATTGTAACAGGTTATTTTTACAATAAAATATTTCTAATCTCACCTACATGATCGACAATATAATCAGCACCATAATCTACTAATTCATCACGTGCATGTATACCTTTCAAACCTGTTAACGGTCCGATAAATGTTGCTCCTATCTTTTTCGCACTCAATAAATCTGCTAAAGAATCGCCAACAACAAAGACTTCATCTTTGTCTACACGATTTTCTTGATTAGTAGCATAGTGTCTATATTTATCTTGATGGTTCCCTTCCAATGTCGCTAAATAGCTAAATGGATTAGGCTTACCTAAAGGCTTTAATTCTGGATATAAATCTTCTGCAATTAAAACTTCACTGGCAGTTACAATATGTACTTCATCAAAGTAAGACTTAATACCTATTGTTTCAAAGGGCACAATTGTTTCAGTTCTCGGTCTGCCAGTTGCTATGGCAATATGATAATTTGCCGACTTTAAATCTGCTAATAATTGCTTAATCTCTGATACAGGTCGTAACACGACTTCATTATATATATAGCCATGTTTAAAGTCAGACCGATTTTCTTTCTTTTCTATCTCGTTGAAAAGTTGATGTCCTAAATACCATTCTTGATAAACTTCTTGTGCAAGCATCCAGAACGGACTTTTCAGTTCAAATACGGCTGTTTTTGTCGTATTTAATTGTTCACTCGCATAATGTATTAAATCTTGATAAATATTTTCCTTACCTGCTGTTACACCATCTAGGAATGATAGTGGCAATGTAAAATCTAAAGAAACACTTTCAATTTTTTCACCTATCCACTGAAACGTCTCTTGTCCAAATTGATTAGAATCGAGCACGCGATTGACATCTTCAGAAGGCAATGTCTTACAAATTTCAATAAAATGGATTGCCAAAACGACAAACAACATATCCCAATTGGAATTTAAGCCTAACGATTTTAATTTAGTTAATATTTCATCATGATAAAAAACAATAGCTCTTATTTCAGAGATTTTTGCATCACTTAAATTTTCAAACTGTACAGTTGTATCTAAACCTATGTATGACTCACTCATCAGGATTTCATAAACAGTTAGTGCAGATACATCAAAACACCTTTCTTCACTTAAAAAAACACCATCAACATCAAATAATACCGACTTCATTATACCAACTCTCCTTTAATCAGAAAATTCTGATACTAGTATATCTTACTATCTTACTATGAAAAGAGCAATGTATTTTCAAGATAAATCATGTGAAAATAAAAGCGGTCAAAGATAAAATTTTTAAATTATTTAAATTTTTCCTTTTCCAATAATGAAGCGATTAAAAAGTCTGAGACAATGATGGATGTCTCAGACTTATCAAGCATTATATTTAATTTTCCATTTGTACTTCTATTTCATCAGCGATTTGCTGTACCTGCGTACCAATAATGACCTGTGTATTATGTTTACCACTTTGTGTAACACCTACAGCACCTGCGCCTTTAATTTTAGCTTCATCAATTGCGCTATTATCATGCAATTCCATTCGTAAACGTGTTGCACAGTTTGTTAATGACATAATATTTTCCTTGCCGCCAAGACCTTCTAAAATTTGTTTAGCTGGTTGCGAATATTTATTTGTCGATTTAGTTTGTGTTTCATTTTCATCAACATCACCTGTTGTAGCTTCATCTGATGTTGGATCAGGAAGTAAATTATCGCCACGTCCTGGTGTGTTTAATTTCAGTACTTTTATAGCAAGTCTAAATACAACATAATAAATAACAAAGAATACTAAGCCTTGTACAAGTAGCATATAAGGTTGATTAGATACTGGATTGATTAATGACAAGACATAGTCAATTAATCCTGCACTAAATGAAAATCCAGCTGTCCAGTGAAATAGTGCTGCTATAAACATAGATAAACCCGTTAATAATGCATGGATAACAAAAAGTATTGGTGCAACAAACATAAATGAAAATTCAATAGGTTCGGTAACACCTACAAAAAATGCTGAAATTGCGCCACCAAACATTAAACCATATACACGTTTTTTCTGTTTTGATTCTGCAGTATGATACATAGCTAAAGCTGCTGCTGGAATACCAAACATCATAACTGGGAAAAACCCAGCCATGTATCGTCCTGTAACACCATGAACTGCACCATCGCCAGTTTGGAATTTTGCAATATCATTTATACCTGCTAAATCAAACCAAAATACTGAGTTTAAAGCGTGATGTAAACCTGTCGGAATTAACAAACGGTTGAAGAAACCATACAAGAATGCACCTACAGGGCCTAAGTCTAAAATCCATGTCCCAAATATAACGATTGCTGAAAAAATGAACGGCCAAACAAATAACATGATTACAGCCAAAATAATACTAAAAAAAGCTGTTAAAATTGGTACTAATCGCTTACCACTAAAGAAGGATAAAGCTATTGGTAATTCTGTTTTACTGAATTTATTGTAGGTATATGCTGCAATTAAACCAATAATTAAGCCGATAAAAACATTTGAATTATTCATTTGTTCAAATGCTGCATCCACACCCGTCTCTTTAACCCCCAGTAACGGCGCCAATTTTTCTGGACTCAATACTACTGTCGTTAAAAAGAAACCTACAGCTGCCGCAAGTGCTACAGCCCCATCATTTTTCTTAGCCATACCTAATGCTACCCCAATAGCAAAGAGGATACCAAGTTGCTCAAGTATCGTAGAACCTGCAGAAGAAAAGAATGCAGCTACTGTCGGTAATATCCCCAATGCCAATAATGCGTTACCGATACCTATTATGATTGCTGCTGCTGGTAAAACTGCAACCGGTAGCATAAGAGATCTACCTAGTCTTTGAAAGAAACTAAACATAACAATTCCCCATTTCAAATAGTTAATTACATATAAAAACACCACATGCACAGTATAGTCCACGTGGTGTATGTAAACGATTTACTCGCTGTCATTGTACAATTACATAATAACACATAATTTAAAAATTACGTATAAAAATATAATAGTCTTACTATTTCAAAAAAATTGAATATTAATTATTATTTTTTACATAATCATTTAATTCCGATTGTAATTGTATTGTTTTTCTTTCTAATTCTTTTGTTAAATATTCTAGTTTTTCATTACGTTTCATTGTTTTTGGTAAATTTTTAGTTTCAATCGGTTCACCAAATTTAATAATGGCTTTCCCAGTAACTAAACCTTTGATTTTTTTAGGACCCACATATGCTGCTGGTAATATTGGGGCTTGCGCCATTAAAGCAATCGTTACTGCACCCCTTTTCATTGGTGCACCTTCATCATATTTCATACGATGCCCTGTTGGAAAAATACCAACTGTTTTATTTTCTTTTAATAACTTAATGGGTTTTTTTAGTGTACTCGGTCCCGGATTTTCTCTATCGACTGGAAACGCATTAAGAGAAGATAAAAACTTGCCAAACCATTTGTTATTAAACAATTCTTTCTTCGCCATATAATGAATTTGATTTGGATAAATTGCAGTTCCTAACATAATCACTTCATTATAGCTTTCATGAGTACATGTCACAACATATCTATGAAGTTGCGGAATATTTTCTTTTCCTTGAACTTCTAATGATTTACTTATTTTCAGTATGATCAATTCCAATAGACCACTTATAAATTTATACATCTTCGCACCTACTTCGTTTTGCTAATATTTACTTATTGATTTTATCACTTAGTCTTATTATGAACAAGGAGATTTATATTTCAGTCTAAAGTCGTATAGTGATATACTAGAAAAAGTTGTATAAAACTTTCATAATAGGATATAGAGTAATTATCGGAGGTAGCATATGTCAGAATTTAACAATGAAAATAATACAAATCAGCAACCAACACAAACGACTCAGCCATCAAAAAAGAGATTCAAACCTAAATTCCCGTGGTTTAAAACCATAATTGTTGCCTTAGTTGCAGGCATTATCGGTGCCTTAATTGTTCTAGGAGTGGGAAGACTTATGGAAAGCACGGTACTTGATAATGGTGGTTCCGATGTGAACGAAGCTTCTAATCATAATAGCGGTGGAAATACCTTAGATGGTAAAAGCGATAAATATGATTCAGTTAATCAAATGATTAATGACGTTTCCCCTGCTATTGTTGGTGTAATCAATATGCAGAAAGCACAAAATTTAAATGACCTTTTAAAAGGTAAATCAAATAAATCACAAGAAGCTGGCGTTGGCTCAGGTGTCATTTATCAAAAAAATAATGGTTCTGCTTATATTGTAACCAATAACCATGTCATTGATGGTGCGAGTGAGATTAAAGTACAATTGCATAATTCTAAACAAGTCGATGCTAAATTAATCGGTAAAGATGCGTTAACAGATATGGCCGTACTCAAAATAAATGATAGCAAAGGTACCAAAGCCATTGACTTTGCTAATTCTTCAAAAGTAAAAACCGGAGATAGTGTTTTTGCGATGGGTAACCCTTTAGGCTTAGAGTTTGCTAATTCTGTAACATCAGGCATTATCTCTGCGAGTGAACGTACGATTGACACACAAACATCCGCTGGATCTAATAAAGTAAATGTACTTCAAACTGATGCGGCAATTAACCCTGGTAATTCAGGTGGTGCATTGGTAGATATCAACGGTAACCTTGTTGGTATTAATTCGATGAAGATTGCAAGTGAACAAGTTGAAGGTATCGGCTTTGCAATACCTAGTAACGAAGTAAAAGTAACTATTAAAGAACTTGTAGAAAATGGTAAAATAGAACGTCCTTCTATCGGCATTGGTTTACTTAACGTAAGTGAAATTCCAGAACAGTATAAAGACCAACTGAAAACGTCACGTAAAGATGGCGTATATATCGCTAAAGTTGAAGGAAACAATGGTCTTAAAGAAGGAGACATCATTACACAAATTGATGACAAAAAAGTGAAAGAAGATACAGATGTTCGCTCCTATCTTTATGCAAATAAAAAACCCGGTGATACAGTGAATTTAACTGTAGAACGTAATGGTAAAGAACAAAATATAAAAGTAACATTAAAAGAACAAAAATCATCGAATAACAATGATAGTTCTGAAAGTGAAAGTTCGTCACCTTTTAATTAAATATAAGGTAAGCTATTTAAGTTAATATTTCATATTGGTTTTAAGTCTGGGACATCCATGAATGTCTCAGACTTTTCTTTATATATATTAGATACTAAATCTTAAAAATCTATCGTACTATCAAACTATTTTTAGCACTGCTTTTTAAAACTACTTTCACATTCATATGAATTAGTAGTTCTTTAAAACAGTGAGACTTTACTTTTTCCATTCATTCATCTACTACTCAATAGAAAAGATCGCCATCCCTTGAAACATTCATTCAAAGGATGGCGATCATGTTTAAATATGTTATTTGTAATTAACCATAAAGTATTTTTTCTTACCACGGCGAATAATCGTGAATTCATTTTCGATTTTATCTTCACTTGTAAGTTCATAATTTACATCTTGCTGTCTGATACCATTAATATAGATAGCACCATTGTTTACATCTTCTCGTGCTTGGCGTTTAGAAGATGAAATACCAGTCTCAACAATGACTTCAACAATATTTCTAGTTTCACTACTTAATTCTACTTGAGGTACATCTTTAAAGCCTTCTTTTAATTCTGAGGCAGATAGTGATTGTAAATCACCAGCAAATAGCGCTTGTGAAATACGAATAGCGTCATCTAATGCATCTTGACCATGTATAAAACGCGTTACATTTTCTGCTAAAGCCTTTTGCGCTTCACGTAAATGTGGTGCTTCATTTAATGATTTTTCTAAAGCTTCAATTTCTTCTTGTTCTAAGAAAGTGAAGTATTTCAAGAATTTAATAACATCATCATCTGTCGTGTTAATCCAGAATTGGTAAAATTCATAAGGACTGGTTTTTGCTGCATCTAACCAAACAGCGCCCCCTTCAGTTTTACCAAACTTTTTGCCGTCTGATTTTACTACTAAAGGAATAGTAAGCCCATAAGCCTCTGTTTGACCGTACATGCGACGCATTAACTCTATACCACTTGTAATGTTACCCCATTGGTCTGAGCCACCTACTTGTACCTTACAATTG
Organism: Staphylococcus saprophyticus subsp. saprophyticus ATCC 15305 = NCTC 7292; assembly: GCF_000010125.1. Classification (NCBI taxonomy): domain Bacteria; kingdom Bacillati; phylum Bacillota; class Bacilli; order Caryophanales; family Staphylococcaceae; genus Staphylococcus; species Staphylococcus saprophyticus. The sequence goes on along the minus strand of NC_007350.1, from coordinate 1,071,077 downwards.
TACGTTCTATTAAGATGACCAAAATCAATCGCTTGTAAAATTGTATATGTGAATTCAGTATAAGAAATACCGTGCTCTAATCGTGTTTGAATAGAATCTTTACCTAACATGTAATTCACACCTACATGTTTACCATAATCACGTAAAAAGTCGATTAAAGAAATTTGTCCTAACCAATCTTTATTATTAACAAGTTTTGCACCTTTTTCAGTATCAAATTCAAATATTTTATGCATTTGTTTATTGATACCTTGTACGTTTGTTTCGACCTGTGCTTCAGTTTGTAAAGTACGTTCTTCAGATTTACCAGAAGGATCGCCAATCATACCTGTCCCACCACCAATTAATACAAGTGGGCGATGTCCATGCTCTTGAAAGCGGCGTAGTGTTAAAAATGGTAATAAATGACCGATATGCAAACTATCTGCTGTTGGATCTGCACCACAATATAATGTCACTTGCTCTTTGTTCAAGATGTTTTCTATTCCAGACTCATCTGTTTGTTGATAGATTAAACCTCTCCATTTTAAATCTTCTAATAGTGCGTTTGTCATTGTATCAACCTCCTGTATTAATTAAGATATCGCTTTGAATAAAAGTTCGAGTTAAGTAGTATGTGTTAAATTGCAACATATATAGATTTCTAAAAAAATAGAAAAACGCCCTTACAAATTAATGTAAGGGCGCATGCGCACGGTACCACCATACTTTAAGTCAAATAACTTTATTAATGATACGTTCATTAACTAAAACGTTTGGATTCATTAAAAACTTAAGGTGTATTCACAAATTATGTAACATTAGTTCACAGCAACCACTAACTCTCTTTAGTTTACACAAAACGCTACTTCTCCTCTATCCAAAAACGATATCGAATTGATACTTATTATAATTAACTATAATTTAAAAGTCAATAACATAAATTGTGTTATAATGTTGCTTAAATAAGGAGGCAACATATGACGCACCAAAAAGTTGAAAATAATTTACAACATCAACCGCAAATATCAAAGTATGAAAAATTTGAAATCATTTACAAAAAACTCAAACATATTTTTATTGGTTTTTTTACGATTCTTACATGTACCTTAATCATACTATTAGCCATTACTGTATTTTATTTTCAAAGCATCACTAAAGAATCAGAACACATATCTGATAATACACTAAGATTGAAATTGCTTAATATTCCCGGTACTCAGGATATTAACTATAGTAATCAACATATCCTTTCCGAATATAACCAATCATTAAACCCATTAATAGTGGGTCCTAAAAATGTTAATAAAAATATAATTAAAGCATTAACAGCTTCCGAAGATAGCTTATTTTATAGACATAATGGTATTTTACCTAAAGCATTACTGCGAGCAGTTGGACAGGATTTATTTAATACCGATGCAGCAACGGGCGGCAGTACAATTACTCAACAATTAGTAAAGAATCAAGTCTTAACCAACGAAAAAACTTATGATCGAAAAGCAAATGAGCTTGTGTTGTCTATGCGCGCTGAAAACTTACTAACAAAAGATGAAATTATATATACATATTTAAACATTGTACCTTTTGGTCGTGATTATAATGGAGCTAATATATCTGGTATTTCATCAGCTTCCTATAGTTTGTTTGGAAAGCCACCTTCAGAAGTTAATATTGCTGAATCTGCATACCTCATTGGTTTATTACAAAGTCCTTATTATTACACACCTTATCAAGAAGATGGTGTCCTCAAACCAGATGATCAAATTCAAATAGGCATCAATAGACAACATTATGTATTAAAACGTATGTTAGTTGAAAAGAAAATAACACAGCATGAATTTAATCAATCAGAAAAATTTGATATCAAAAAGCATTTAATGACAAAATAAATACATAAAAATCGCTATAAAATAATCTGTATCAGTTAATTATTTCATAGCGATTTTTTATAGTTTTAGATTAGAGTCATATCTATGCCTACGAAATTTTAAAGTAGTATGTGACTTTTAACATCGTAAGCGTATAGACAATAAATTAAGAAAGCAACCTAATGCGCGAGCACATTAGATTGCCATTATAGCTAATAAAAATGTCTGTTAACAACATTTCATTGTGCCGTTAAACTATTAGAATAAACCTACTGCATGTCCATCATCTGTAACATCCATATTTAATGCTGCTGGTTTTTTAGGTAAACCTGGCATTGTCATAATTGCACCTGTTAAAGCAACAATAAATCCTGCACCTGTTTTTGCTTCTAATTCACGAATAGTAATTTCAAAACCTTCTGGTGCACCTAACTCTGTAGCATCATCCGTAAATGAATATTGTGTCTTAGCCATACAAATAGGATAGTTATCCCAACCATTTTCTTTAAATTGTTTTAATTGTTTCTGAGCTTTACTACTAAATGCAACTTTGGCACCACCATAAATTTCTTTTACAATGGTTTCAATTTTATCTTCTAACGGTTGTTCTAATTCATATAAATGTTTGAAATCTTGTGGTTGATCGATGACTTCTAAGACTTCGTTAGCTAAATCGATACCACCTTTACCGCCTTTTTCCCAAACTTCTGTTAGAGCTAAACGCACGCCATTTTCTTTGGCCCACTGTTCAACAAATTCAGTTTCTGCTTCTGTATCATGTACAAACGCATTTAATGCAACTACCGGTTCTAAGCCATATTTTTTAACGTTTTCACATGGCGTTCTAAATTTACGATACCTTGTTTTAATGCGTCTACGTTCTCTTCTTTTAAGTTATCTTTAGCTATACCACCATGCATTTTAATAGCACGAATTGTTGCAACGACAACTACGGCAGATGGTTCAAAACCTGCTTCACGCGCTTTGATATCAATGAATTTTTCTGCACCTAAGTCAGATCCAAAGCCAGCCTCTGTAACTACAATATCTGCTAAATCTCTAGCTGTCTCTGTAGCTAAGATTGAATTACAACCATGTGCAATGTTGGCAAATGGGCCACCATGTACTAATGCAGGTGTTCCCTCAATTGTTTGTACCAAGTTCGGTTTCATCGCATCTTTTAAAATCATCGCTAACGCACCTTCAACTTTTAGGTCAGCAACGGTTACTGGCTTACGACTACGTGTATAACCGATTGTAATATTACTTATTTTAGATTTTAAGTCGTTTATGTCGTTAGCTAGGCATAAAATGGCCATTATTTCTGAAGCGACCGTGATATTGAAACCATCTTCACGTGGTACACCTTGTGTAGGACCACCTAGTCCAACAATCACATTACGTAACGCACGGTCATTCATATCTAATACACGTTTCCACTCGATACGTCTTTGATCAATCTCCAATTCATTTCCCTGATGAATATGATTATCGATAAATGCAGATAATGCGTTATTCGCTGTAGTAATCGCATGGAAGTCACCATTAAAGTGTAAATTAATGTCTTCCATAGGTAATACTTGTGCATAACCACCACCAGTGGCACCACCTTTGATACCGAATGTTGGCCCTAATGCTGGTTCACGAAGTGCGACCATTACTTTTTTCTTAAGTTGATTGAATGCATCTGCTAAACCAACCGTAACAGTTGATTTACCTTCACCAGCAGGCGTAGGACTCATAGCAGTAACTAACACTACTTTACCTTTGCCATTATTCTGTTGTACCTGATTAATATCAATCTTCGCTTTATAATGTCCATAAGGTTCTAGTGCATCTGAAGGAATTCCCGCCTTCTCAGCAATTTCTCCTATCGGTTTTAATATTGATTGATTTGCAATATCTAAATCAGATAAATGTGCCAAATTCATTCGCCCCTTCTTAAAATAAATTTTTAAATCAATAATCTTTATATGCTAGTGATATATACTACTGATAAAAAATAATTCCTTACATAGTTAATTTTAACCAACTTAAATAGCATTGTCGACAAATAGAGATAGCGCTTTCAAATTTATATGTGTAAAATTGTAAATTTAAACTAAAAACATATACTTATATTGTACTATCACACCATATGTCGCTATGAGTTTTAATTCATTAATCATGGTAACTTACTTTACTTAGATATCGTAGTTTATCATAATGCTTAATACATCTGCTTTCTATAAATTTTTTTCAGTACTTCCATTTATGTAAATGAAGAAACTAAAAATTTTAAATTGCAGTGCTAATTACTTTAAATCACTATCTTGAATCAATTAACGACTTATTGTTAATAGGCTAAATATTGCTAAGTTGTTATTATTTTAAATTAATAAAAGCTATACCCTTTAAATGTTTAAGGATATAGCTTTTGTTTCATTTTAATCATTTATACAATTGTATTTGATAGCTACGATAATAAATTAAATATGATTTCACTTTAGCATGTAAATTCAACTCGTCTTTTATCGTTTATACTAGTCTTCCATAGTACTTAAATCGCCTTCTGGCAGATCTAATTCCCATGCTTTTAATACGCGACGCATGATTTTACCCGAACGTGTTTTTGGTAATTTTTCTTTAAATTCGATTTCTCTTGGTGCAGCATGTGCCGCTAAGCCTTCTTTTACAAACTTACGAATTTCTTCTTTAAGTTCATCTGATTCTTGATAATCAGGTCGTAACGCCACAAATGCTTTGATAATTTCACCACGAATTGGATCTGGCTTACCAATTACACCCGCTTCAGCTACTGCTTCATGTTCAACCAATTTAGACTCAACTTCAAATGGGCCAACACGTTCACCAGCTGTCATAATCACATCATCAACACGGCCTTGGAACCAATAATAGCCATCTTCATCTTTATATGCAGAGTCGCCTGATACATACCAATCTCCAATGAAATAAGAATCATATTTCTCTGGATTTTTCCAAATGGACACCATCATAGATGGCCAACCTTTTTTAATCGCTAGATTACCCATACGATTCGCTGGTAATTCATTACCTTGATCATCAATGATTGCTGCTTCTACCCCTGGTAAAGGTTTACCCATTGAGCCTAATTTTACATCCATAGAAGGATAATTGACGATCATATGACCACCAGTTTCTGTCATCCACCACGTATCGAGTACACGTTTGCCAAAGACATCTTTTGCCCATTTAATGACCTCTGGATTTAAAGGTTCGCCAACAGATAAAATACTCTTGATTGAAGAAAGATCATATTTTTCAACTACATCATCCCCTGCACTCATTAACATTCTAAGTGCTGTAGGTGCTGTATACCAAATGGTAACTTTAAATTCTTCAATCATACTGTACCAAGCCTCTGGTGAAAATCTTCCACCAGCAATACAGTTTGTTACACCACTTAACCAAGGACTAAAGATACCATATGATGTTCCTGTGACCCAACCAGGATCTGCAGTACACCAATAAACATCATCCTCTTTAAAATCTAATACATACTTACCTGATATATAATGTAAGAGCATTGCTCTTTGTGCATGTAAAACACCTTTAGGTTGTCCGGTAGAACCAGAAGTATAGTGAAGTATCAAACCGTCATCCATTGTTAACCATTCTGTATCAAATGACTCACTTGCTTGTTGGAATTCACTATTAAAATCGACATAGTTTTCATCAACGGTTTCGTCTACGACAACAATTGTTTCTAAATGAGGTAGATTTTCTTTAGGAATTCTAGGAAGTAACGCATTCGTTGTAATAATTACTTTTGCTTCACTATTTTGTAAACGATCGCCAACCGCTTTTTCCATAAATGCTTCAAATAGAGGTCCAACAATTGCACCTATTTTCAAAGTTCCAAACAACGCAAAATAGAGTTCTGGTGTTCTCGGCATAAATACAAAAACACGATCTCCTTTTTCAACATTTGCTTTTTCTTTTAAAACATTCGCAGCTTTATTTGAATTGATTTTCATTTCTTCAAAAGTATAACTTTCTTTACGTTTATCATCTTTATAATGTAAGGCAATTTTATCCCCTTTGCCTTCGTCCACATGACGATCTATACATTCATGTGCCATATTAACATTGCCAGATTCGTACCATGAAAATGATTTTTCTACATCTTTCCAGTTAAAATGATTGTATTCTTTTTCATAGTCTTGAAGGTTAAAATCTCCACTTTCACCTTTATAAACTTCTACTTTCATTTTAAATCCCCCTCTGAATGAAATCGCTTGCTTAAAAATTATTATAACGAATGTTATCGGAATTTTCAAAATAATAAGTGTAAGCGTATTTATTTATATGTTATTTTTCCTCTTTTTAACTTATAATGTAGATAACAAACTTGTTGACTATATTATATGCGGTAGTTTGGAGTGAAAAAATGAAACATATCAAAACATATCAATCTCAAACCTATCACTTAAATGAAGGTGATTTTATAATAGAAGGTCCTGTACCACTTTCTTCACTCGATACGATGACGTTTGATGATGGTTTATATGCATTTCGACCACCTAAAGATCAATTTGAGGCAATAAAAGAAATCAGTGAACTAGAAGAAGGTCGTATCTATGTCTTACATGAAGCACAACATATCATCGGTTATGTGACTTATCACTATCCAGATCCACTCGAACGTTGGTCTAGTGGCAATCTAGATTATTTAATCGAACTTGGTGCTATTGAAATCAGTTTGCCTTATCGACATTTACATTTAGGAAGTGAACTTATCAAATTAAGCTTAAAAGCAGATGAATATGAAGATTATATCGTATTAACTACAGAATATTACTGGCACTGGGATTTAAAAAATTCTGGTCTCGACGTATATGAATATAAAAAACTAATGCAAAAACTAATGGGTTATGGGGGCCTTGAAATTTTTGCTACTGATGACCCTGAAATTACAAGTCATCCTGCAAATTGTTTAATGGCAAGAATTGGTTCACGTATTTCAATCAATCAATTACAAGAATTTGATAATATCAGATTTATGAATCGCTTTTTCTTTTAAAGGGGAGAAATTTATGAGTAATATGCAACAAACTACGGGCTATGTATACGCAAATGAATTACTTCAATATCGTTTCAGCAATGATCATCCTTTTAATCAAATGAGATTAAAACTAACTACAGAATTATTGTTAGATCTAGGCAGTTTAAAGCCTGAACACATCATAACACCGAGAATCGCAACAGATGAGGAATTATCACTAATACATTCTTATGACTACATACAAGCCATTAGACGTGCGTCCCATGGTATTTTAAATTTACAAGAAGCTAAAAAATATGGCTTAGATGGTGATGATACATTGCAATTTAGACGGATGCACCAACATAGCGCTAGAATTGTTGGTGGTGCGTTAAATTTAGCTGATGCTATCATGGATAAAAGCGTTAAAAATGGTTGTCATCTCGGAGGTGGCTTACATCATAGTCTACCAGGTCGTGCAAATGGATTTTGTATATATAACGATGTGGCTATCACTATTGCTTACTTGATTAAACACTATAATCAACGTGTATTATGTATAGACACAGATGCACATCATGGTGATGGTACACAGTGGAGTTTTTACACTGAAGACCAAGCTTTAATTTATTCGATCCATGAAACAGGCAAATTTCTATTTCCTGGATCTGGACATTACACAGAACGTGGTAATGAGCAAGGTTTCGGCTATACAGTTAATATTCCTTTAGAACCATACACAGAAGATAGCTCTTATTTAGAGGTATTTAAGCAAACGATTGAACCTATTATTGCTTCTTTCAAACCAGATATCATTGTTAGTGTTCATGGTGTGGATGTGCATTATTTGGACCCACTAACACACATGAGTTGTACATTAAACACACTTTACCAAATTCCTTATATCATTAAATCTTTGGCTGATACATATACAAATGGCAAAGTCATGATGTTTGGTGGTGGCGGTTATAACATTTGGAAAGTAGTGCCAAGAGCTTGGTCACACGTATTCCTAGCGCTTATAGAAGCACCACCACCACAAGGTCAATTACCCTCACAATGGCTTGAAAAATGGCAACCTTATGCTACCTGTACTTTACCAAAGCACTGGCAGGATGATAAAGAAAATTACATCGATATACCTAGAGAGGAAGAAATTACAGCTACCAATTTAAAACATGCACAACAGGTAATTAGTTGGTTTAAATAGTAAGATTTATAGTTAAAATAATAATTTGAACAACTTGGTCATTTTGAAGAAATCCGCCTAAAACATTGTATGTTAAAAATTTTAGAAGCATTTACTGTTAAGCTTAGATTCATCACCCTACTATGGGTGAAAAATACATGTTCACACCGTATCCCAGATATACATGACCTTTCAAAATATAATAAATACAAAAAAGCTCATCTTCAATATGTACTAGCTCAGAGTATAAATTAAAGCCTACACAATAATTTGTGTAGGCTTTAATTTATATATTTGCTTTAAAACGCATTGACGATTTATTTCGTCGTCCCTCTATATTCAATTCTATGTGGAAGAATAACATTCGGTTCATCAATTTCTTCTTCATTCATATATTTAGTTAATAATCTCATACCTACTGCCCCAATGTCATATAAAGGTTGAATAACACTTGAAAGTTGTGGTCTTACCATCTCAACTAATCTTGTGTTGTTAAAACTAATGATTTGTACATCCTCTGGAACGTTCACACCTTCATCTTGTGCTGCATGTACAAGACCAATAGCTTGTTCATCACTGATTGACAAAATCGCATCTGGTTTTCCAGATTTTAATGATTCAAATGCGCGTAGCCCATCTTTGTAAGTTTCATTGCCATTAAAAATAAGTTCATTTTTTAATTCAAGATGATTTGAATCTAAAACCTCTTTTAGCCCAGTCAATACATCTTCTTGTGCTTTTTTGGAATAATCGCCACCGACAAACGCAAATGTTTTAGCACCTTTTTCAATCAATTCAGTAGTAATTTCTTTTGCTGCTGTTTTGAAATCAATATTAACTGATGAAATACCTTCATCTTTACCATTTGTTCCTGAAACTACAACTGGAACAGATGATTTATTAATAAGTTCTTTAATTTCTTCTGAAATAGTACCACCTAAGAAGATAATACCATCTACTTGTTTACTAAGTAGATTATTGAAAATTTCTTTTTCTTTATTTGGATCGTTATCTGAATTAGAAATAATAGAATGATATTTATACATTGTTGCAATATCTTCTAATCCACGAGCCAATTGTGAATAATAAACATTTGAAATATCTGGTATGATTACGCCAACTGTTGTTGTACGTTTACTTGCTAATCCTCTTGCCACTGCATTCGGACGATAATTTAATTTTTTGATAACATCGTTAACCTTATCACGTGTTTCCGGCTTAACATTCTGATTTCCATTGACAACACGTGAAACAGTTGCCATAGAAACGCGAGCTTCACGAGCTACATCATATATTGTTACAGTCATATTTTCCTCCTTGAAAACGATTTCTTTATCATTGTAACTTGTTTTCATAATATTTTCAAAGTTTACCATATTTTTGCTCATTGTAAAATCATTTTGTTTTTAAAATTCATAAATAATTCAATTCATATGATATGAACGTCTATTTATCTTTAATCGATTTTTATAACTTAATGAATGATACGTCATTTCATACGCTTTTTATTAAAAATAAACCAATTATTAATAAATGTTTTTAAAATAAAAAACCTTATAATCCATACTAACTAAATAGTTAGGATTATAAGGCATTCATTTTAATTAACGTAATACTTTATTTAAGTTGTTTATTATTATACATATCAGCTAATGGTTTAAGTTCTTTATAGAACGCATCAAATTCATTGAAATCCATTTGTTGTCCACTATCACTTAATGCTACAGATGGATCAGGGTGAACCTCAGCCATAATACCATCTGCACCAACAGCTAATCCTGCTTTTGCAGTAGGTAGCATAATATCTTTACGACCAGTGCTATGTGTAACATCTACCATAACTGGTAAGTGTGTGCCTTGTTTTAAAATTGGCACTGCAGAAATATCTAACGTGTTTCTAGTTGCTTTTTCATAAGTACGGATACCACGTTCACATAAAATGATATTTTCATTACCTTGTGATGCGATATATTCAGCTGCAAAAATAAATTCTTCAATCGTTGCTGATAAACCACGTTTTAATAATACAGGTTTATTTGAACGACCAGCTTCTTTTAATAATTCAAAGTTTTGCATATTACGTGCACCAATTTGGAATACATCTAAATATTGATCAGCAACTTCAAAGTCTGCTGGGTTTACAATTTCACTTACAACGTTTAAACCATATTTATCTTTCGTATTTTTAAGTATTTTAAGCCCTTCGACACCTAAGCCTTGGAAATCATACGGTGATGTACGAGGTTTAAATGCGCCACCTCTAATGAATTTCTCACCTCTCGCTTGTAAATTAGCTGCGACTGCATCGACTTGTTCCTGTGATTCAACTGAACATGGACCAAATACAAATGATTTGTTGCCATCTCCAATGATGCCTCCGTTGTCAAATTGAACGATTGTATCTTCTGGTTTTAATTTTCTCGATACATATAAATGTTTTTCATTTTCAGATTTTTGTAAATCAGTAGAGGCTTTAAAAATTTCTTTGAATAGTTGTTTAATCACATTGTCATTAAATGGACCTTCATTTTGATCTAATAACTGATTAATCATTTCTTTTTCGCGTTGTGGGTCGTAAACAAGTGTACCTTGTTTGCGTTTTTCTTCACCAATTTTTTGTGCTATCTTACCTCTTTTAGATAAAAGACCTAAGATTTTTTCATTAATTTCAACTATCTCATCTCTGTATTCTTGTAATTTGTCTGTCATTTTATTCACCTCTATGAAAAATTTTAAAACCAATATTTTATTCTGCTTTAAAGCGATAAAATATATGTTAAAGGTTATTCTAACAATAACTCCTTATAAGTTCAAGTAAGGATTATTAAAAATTCACTTAAAAAGTGAATAACATTAATGATAACTAAATTTTCAGTCATTTTCTAGTTATATTTTACACTATTACTTCTTTTTTATAAATTTTATAGATAAATTTACAAATTCCTTGTTCATGATATGCTTCAAATTCATAAGACATGTCATATTTAATCAACGATACGCTTTACATGATGTTCTATTAAGCAAATAGATATGTATCAAATAATACTACATAAAAAAAGAATCGAACAAAGCGTCCGATTCTTTTTATTAAATATTTTTAATCATTAAATGTTCTTTTATCAATCTTACTTTTTGCTTTTTCTGTTTTTTTCGTTTGTGGTCTGTTTTTTGAATATGTTGCTTCAGATTCAGTAGTACTTTCATTTGTCAAAGTACTTGCGTCTTTTGTAGATGATAGGTTATCTGCAGATTCTGAATCATCATGATTAATGATACCATCATTTTTTGAATCTGAATTTGTAGCAGTTGTTGCTGATTGCGTTTGACCAGAAGCATTTTCATGAACGATGATACCATCTTTAAATGCAACTTGTTTGTGTGTTTGTTTTACTCTTTGGTCTGCGGCTTCTGGTTTAACTTTTGTATCATTTTTTTTATTATCGCCTTGTTCTACTTTATCTGTAGTAGATTCAACAGCACTTTCAACCTTTGGCGTAACCAAATTAGGTACAACTTTATGTTTTGTCTGTGCTGGAGCTTCTGGCTTAAGTAAATTAGCTGTGTTTTCTGCAACAGAAGTATTGTCATCTAATGCTTTATTTTTATTTTTAGCCGCTAATGCTAAACTTGACGCAGTTACCACACCTGCGATTGCCCCTTGCTTACTATCATCTGTTTCATCGCTTTGAGTAACCAAATTCGGCGTTTTATTATTCGTGTTAGTGTTAGCAGGCGCTTCTTCTTTTAAAAGATTAGCTGTGTTTTCTGCAACTTGATTATCTTCATTTAACGCTTCATTTTTATCATGTGCTGCTTTAGCTAATCCACTCGCTGCAACTGCACCACCAGCTGCTGTACCTGCAGTAACTGCATTGCTATTTGAGTTTTCACCATCTATATTCGCATCACTTGTTTCTGTTTCTTCTTTAATTGCATTTTGTTGTGCATTAATTTCACTTTCACTTGGTTCTGCATTTGGATCTATATGTGCTAAACTGTCATCTGATTGATTTGCATCTTCACTAGTTGTCACTTCCCGTTGTTCTTGGGCATCCGGTGACATATTAGCTAAATTATTATCAGAAGTTTCTTGTTGAATCGCTACGCGTTGCGCAGATAATTCTGCATCGGTTACTTCTGTATTTTTATTTTGCGCGTCATCAATAGTTGATTTAATTTCATTTACTTTATCGTCAGCTTCTTGACGTTCTAATTCGGACTGCTCAATAATGCTAGATTTAAATTGATTGTCTTGTTTTGGAATAGATTTATTCGTTGCTCTCGACTTACTAATGGATACTAAACCAACAGCGGAACCTATAACAGCACCTACAATAAATCCATATACAAATTCATTTCTGGCACCTTTTGTAAAATATTCTGGCACTTCGTAACTTTCTAAATTTCTTTCATAATTATCACGGTTATAATACTTCATTGTCCAATGCCCCCTATAACAAATGCACTTAAATAAGTTTCAAACCTCATTTAAGTGCATTTGTTTTTTAATATATGAATTATTTGTTATCTACACGTGTAGTATAGCTATGATTCGTTTCATTTGCTACACTGCTCGTTTTGTAATTTGCACTATCTCTACGATTTCTTCTATTTTGCCATTTATCAGCAACTTCCATTGCTACATTTGACCATTGTACTACTTGAGAAATTTTATCTTCATTTTGAGAAATATTGTGCGTAATTGAGTTTGTCACTCTATCAACAGAACCATTTAAAGTTTGTACAGAATCACCGATACCTTTAACAGCATCAACTACTGAATTTAAACGATCTGATTTGTCTTGAATATCTTCAGTTAAGCGGTTCGCTTTATGAAGTAAATCTGTAGATTCACGCGTAATACCTTGAACCTGTCCTTCGACACCATCAAGTGTTTTTGCTACGTGATCTAAATTTTTCTTAACTGAAAGTAATACCACAACGATACCAATTACTAATATTAGAAATGCAACCGCTGCAATAATTCCAGCTATAGGTAAAATCCATTCCATTTAAAACGCCTCCTATTAATCATATGTTGTTATTTAATATAAATACCCCCATCATTTTAACATAAACATATTAAAATGGAGAAGTAACACCTATTTTTTCCATGTATGCACGTTGAATTTTTTGAATATCTCCTGCACCCATAAATAAAATAACAGCATCACTATATTGTTCAAGCGCATTTACACTTTCCTCATCAATCAATGTTGCACCATCAATTCTTTGAACTAAATCTTGAATCGTTAAGTTACCGCTATTTTCTCTTATCGAACCAAAAATTTCACATAAAAATGTTTTATCGGCTAAACTTAAACATTCTGCAAATTCGCCCAAGAATGCTTGTGTTCTACTAAATGTATGAGGTTGAAACACTGCGATAACATCTTTGTTAGGATATTTTTTTCTCGCTGTCTCAATTGTAGCACTAATTTCTCTAGGATGGTGTGCATAATCATCAACTAATACTTGATTTCCTACTTTTGTTTCATTGAATCTACGTTTCACGCCACCAAAAGTCTCTAATGCTTCTTTAATATTATCGATATTTAAACTTTCTAAGTAACTAATCGTAATAACCGATAAGGCATTTAATATATTATGATCGCCAAATTGTGGTGAAAGGAAAGTATCAAAATATTCACCTTTAAAATATACATCAAATTTTGTACCTTTTTCACTTATCTCTAAATTATCTGCATAAACGTCATCTTTATTTGAAAATCCATAATAATAAACAGGTACGTCTGCTTCAATTTTACGCAAGTGTGTATCATCACCCCAAGCAATAATCGCTTTTTTAACGTTATGCGCCATTTCTTGGAAAGCATTAAATACATCATCAACGTCTTTGAAATAATCTGGATGATCAAAATCTATATTGGTCATAATGGCATAGTCTGGATGATAGCTTAAAAAGTGTCTACGATATTCACATGCTTCAAACGCAAAGTAATCACTTGCTGGTATGCCAAGTCCAGTTCCATCGCCAATTAAGAAAGATGTTTTCTTATCACCATTCATTACGTGTGATAATAAACCAGTTGTCGAAGTTTTACCATGTGCACCAGTTACGGCGACTGACGTATATTGGTTAATAATATGACCTAAGAAGTCATGGTAGCGAATAACTTCAAGTTTTAATTCATGTGCTTTCACAACTTCTTCATGCGTATCCGGGAATGCGTTTCCTTGTACGACTACCATATCTGATTGAATATTATTCGCATCAAATGGCAGTATTTTAATACCATTGTTTTTTAATGCCACTTCTGTAAAAACATAATTTTTAATATCTGAACCTTGTACTTCGTTTCCAAGATCATGCATTATTTGTGCTAATGAACTCATACCGGCACCTTTTATACCGACAAAATGATAATGTGTCATTGTAACACTCCTTTATCTCTATATTAATTCTCATTCAAATCTGATTCTGTAATGTATACATCTCTTGGTTTAGATCCATTTGCGCCCGACACATAGCCAAGTTGTTCTAGTTGATCAATAATTCTTGCAGCACGATTATATCCGATTTGGAAATGACGCTGTACTAATGAAGTTGAAATATGTCCTTCATTTAGCATAAATCGACACACATCATCGAATAAATCATCTTGTGGTTGACTTTCTGTTTTTTTCAATAATTCTTTTTCTTCAAATAAGTATTCCGGATCTCGTTGTTGTTTTATGAAATCTACAACATCATCAATTTCTTCATCAGAGACAAATGTACCTTGAACACGGATAGGTTTATTCATACCGCTTCCTAGGTAAAGCATGTCACCATAACCTAATAAACGTTCTGCACCACCACTATCTAAGATAGTGCGAGAGTCTACGCTAGATGATACCATAAATGCAATTCTAGTAGGTATATTTGCTTTGATTAATCCAGTGATGACATTAACAGAAGGTCTTTGCGTTGCAACTAGCATATGAATACCACATGCACGTGCTTTTTGTGCAATGCGCGCAATAGATTGTTCCACCTCTTGTGGTGCCATCATCATTAAATCTGCTAATTCATCTATTACTATAACAATTTTTGGCATTCTATCCTCATAAGTTGCTTTCTTATTAAATGCCGTAATATTTCTAACATGATATTTAGCAAAAACTTTATAACGTCTTTCCATTTCTTCAACAGCCCATTTTAAACTTTGCGTTGCTGCTTTTACATCTGTTATCACAGGTGCAACTAAATGTGGTAAGTCATTATAAGGTGCTAATTCAACCATTTTCGGATCAATAAGTAACAATCTTAATTCCTCAGGATGATTTTTATATAATAACGACATTAATATACTATTAATACATACGGATTTACCTGAGCCTGTTGCACCAGCTATTAAAGCATGCGGTGTTTTAGAAATATCCATTAATAAAGGTTCATTATTAATTCTAAGTCCCATAGCTACAGTTAATTTGGATTCTGCATTTTTAAACGCTGGTTTTTCTAAAATTGAACGTAAATTTACAGTTGTTGCATTTTGATTTGGTACCTCTATACCAACTAGACTCGTACCTGGAATGGGTGCTTCAATACGAATATCCTTAGCTGCAAGCGCCATTTTTATATCGTCTTGTAAAGCTGTTATTCTAGATACTTTCACACCTTTTTCGACTGATAATTCAAATCGTGTCACACTAGGGCCTTCTGTAACATTTTGAACTTCTGCAGGCACATTGAAATAATAAAAAGCTTCATTCAATTCCTGTTTTTTATCTTCAATCCAAGCATTATCAATTTCATGTTGTTTTGGCGCTTCTAATAACTCAATACTTGGAAGTTTAATATTGGGTCCTCTTCTAATAGTAGCCTTATTATCATCCTCAGTTGATGTATTTACTCCACCTAATTGGTTACCAGAAGTTTCAGGTTTGAGAACTGGTTCTTGTACATTTTGCTTATGATTTTCATTTTGTTCAGAAGGCACATTTGTCATATCTGACTCAGCACTTTCAACTGACTCTTGTTGTACATTAGACTGAGTTGAGTCATTTCGATTATAATCATCACTATAAAAAGAAGCATCCGTTTCTGGTTTAAAGTCACTCTGTTCATCAATCAAGTCATGTGATAAATTCGTTTCGCTTTGGTTGTCATCAGTTACAGTCAATGACTCTGAAGCAGGTTCATTTGCTAATTGATCATTATTCGACTGTGATTGTTTGTCGCTAATATCGGATGACGTATTATGTTTAAAATTATCTACATTATTTAATTGTATGTTTGACTTATTTTTTTCTTTTTGTGCATCTAACATACGCTTTTTATCTGATGGTGTCATCACGACATTGAAAGGTTTACTACCTTTCTTGATAGATGTAGCCTTTTTATACGTTTTAGTTTCGTCGGGTTGCTTAATATGATTTCCATTATTATTATCAGTACTATCAGATTGCTCCAATTCAGACCTTTCATCTAATATTTCATTTTGGACGTTAAGCGATTCATTTTCATTCATACTTTCATCAGATTCTAGCTGTGATGCCTCTGATGGTGCTGCATCATTTGAAGTTACATGATTATCGATAATATCGGACTCTGAATTTTCAAAACCATGGTCTGGTTGTGATAATGACTCTGACAATTGCTCATTTTCACTTTGTGAATCTAATGAATCAAAAGCTAATGATTCTTTGGATTTAGGGTCTGTTTCAGATAATTCTCTATACTGCGCATCATCCACGTCATTCTCATCTAAATAACGCTCAAACGATTTCTCTAATATGTATGTGCGCTCATTTTCTGACATATCACTTTGACTAGACTCTATTGCAGTGTTGTTCTCATCGTTTTGATTTTCGAAATCACTGTTAGGTGTGACCTGTTCAACTTGATTTTGATCTGCTTCAATTGCGGAACTGTCATTTTTAGTATTTACATTAACCTGTTCATTATTAATCGTATGAACATCGCGTACATGATCTAAATCAACTTCTTCATAATTAAATGGTGTATTTGAATCTTCTTCAATATCTTCACTATTCGTCGATTCTGTTTGTTGCTGATTTTCTGCACTTTGACGTGATGTTGACGTTTTCGATTTGGACATATTCATTGCGTTACCATCTTCATCTAACGAGCTTTCACCTATGTAATTCCGCGCTTGTTTTGCATACATTTCGTCAATTGCTTTTTGTATACTATCTTCTTGTTTGTCTTGATTATCATGACGTTTTTGTTGAAGTGCCTTTTTAAATTGACGCTTCTGTAATACTTTACGTTCTCTCTCTCGTCTAATTTCTTCAACAATCTGAGAAGCATAGATGTTTTCTATTTTAATCGTATTATCTTTTTTATTTTGACTTGTTACTGGTTGATTCAGCTCAACTTCTTCACCATTTTCCTCAACATGTTGTGCGTCACGGCGCTCTTTGTTATCAGATAAATCATATGCAGTATCATTTGAATTTTCATGATACATATGTGCTTCATTTTGAATATCTGTTGAATTACTATCTGAATCTTTTACTGTTTGGTGTTTCTGTTGAGATGATTCATCATTATAATTACGATGATTCGTCTCATTTTCCGCTTGCGTACCTTCTTCTGAATCATCTTGACGTTTAATGACACCATTTTCTAAAGGACGGGGTTTTTTAGTACCAAAAATCGCTGAAGGCACTTCACTCGCTTTAAAATCGCTATGATGAAAATTTGACGTCGTTGGTTTGTGTTTTGATGAAGCATTTGCTCGTAAAACATCCGTTTGAATCCTCATTCTTTTGCCTTTATGTGTTCTAGTCTCATTTTCAGTTTGGTAATGATCTTGTTGTTGCGATTGTTGCCCAACTGAATCACTCGAGTTTATATTTTGAGTTGGTGTTTTATCATACATATGTCTACGTCTTCTTTGTTGATGATGTGCATTCCCATGACTCACATCATTATGTGCATCATGGGAAGTTTTATGAGATGTAGACGCAATATCAGAATTCAACTCATCATCTGTCTTCAAACTGTCATTTGCCTCTTCTAAAACACGCATAGGAAACCTGAATTTCCCTTTGGGTCTTTCATAAACATCATTATTTTGAGGAAGTAATGAATCATGTTCTTCTTTTTGTGTAGCTTTTTGACGTCGTTGGCTTCTTTTATTAAGATAATTATCTGTTGATTCATTATCTTCTCCAAATAACTTGTCGAACCAGCTCATACTACATTACCTCCTTTTTATACTTCAAAAAATGATTGCCCTACCGTGTAATCATCACTTAGAACCATAATACCTTTTTCTTGTGGTGCATTTGGTAATCCTAACTCTTTCATCGAACAAATCATACCACTTGATGCAACGCCTCTAAGTTCTGCATCTTTAATAACCATACCACTTGGCATAACTGCACCAACTTTTGCTACCACCACTTTTTGTCCAGCTTCAACATTCGGTGCCCCGCAAACAATTTGTAGTTTTTCAGTTGCAACATCAACACTTAGAACACTTAATTTATCTGCATCTGGATGCTTGTCTTTTGTTTCAACATAGCCCACTACAAATTTAGGAGTAAAGTCTGCGTCTAATTTATAAGTAAATCCAGCAGCTTCAATTGCTTTTTGAAACGCTTGAACTAATGTTTCAGTCAACTTAATATGTCCATTACCTGTTAGTGTTGCTTTGTTTGATGCATTAAAGATATTGTAACCTACGACTTCTCCGTCATTCTGTATTTCAACTACATCCCCTTGAGTGACGTAGTTATATTCACCTTCTGTAGGATTAATTTGTAAAAATGCAACATCGCCAACAGCTTCTTTATTATAAAATAAATTCATAACTTCATTACTCCTTATTTCTTATCTTTATTTTCATATTGTTTTCGTGTAGCTTCCAATCTTTGAATCACATTAGGATCTCTTTTTTGTTTATTATTTTTACCTAAAATAAAGATTGGTTCAAAATGCCCTTTATCATAACCTAAAGATAATGATGTAATTGGCACTAATCCTTTAGTGAAAAACTCCATAGTTAAATGCGCCATCACATCGTAACCCGTCTTATTGCGGATATCTGCAATGATAAGCACATCTTGATGAGGTACCGCTACTAACATTTCACCTTCACATTGTGCTTGTATTTCATTTAAAAATGACGTATTTAAAATTCTACTTGCATCATAACCATCATTTGAATTCACAAAGTAAAAAATATTACCTTTAACTTCGTCAGTTGTATACTTATTTTCTAATTTGCGCACATTAAATAGCGCCATTTCTTTTAATTGTTGCTTTGTTAGCTTTAATTCTTCTAACATCGCTTCATCAATTAGACGATATGACTTACCTAAATCAACTGCATAATAAATGTTTGTTTCTGCTGTATGTGCATCGATTACAAATGAATTACCATTTTTGTCTTTTTTATCAAAGCTAGGAGATCTTAAAACCGGCATAATTTGGATATTATCCGTATTTTCCAATGCCTCCCCTTTCATTTGCTCGACTGCTTCTTCAACATAATACACAATTTCATCGACTATTTTTTCTTTTTGAGATTTATATTTAGCTACTATTGGATTAATTTTAACGGTAACGCCTTTACCATTATCTATTCTTGAGATACGTAGTGTTTCATCTTCTCGATTAAAACTAAATTTCACATCAAGATGATTCAATCTATCTTTTAATTTATCTCTCATTTGAAAGACATTCATTATTAACACTCCTATTTACGTGCCTTACTATAGTTTACAATAAATACACCCTTAGGAACAGAAAAAATGTGCGCTCTAAGGGTATATATTTTTATAATTTAATCCTAAATTAATGCCACCTACAAAGACGCTAAAAATTGGTCTATTTGTTCTATGGATTTTCGTTCTTTTCCAATATAACTGCCAATTTGATTCCCGTCACAGAATACTAGAAAACTAGGTATACCCATAATGTCATAATTAATGCATATATCAATAAATTTGTCTCTATCAACTGAAATAAATTTATAATTAGTATATTTTGCTTCTAATTGAGGTAAATCTGGTTCTATAACTTTACAATCTGGGCACCAATCTGCTGTAAATAAAAACACTGTTTGTTCATTTTTCAGATTTTCAAATTGCTGCTCACTTTCTAATTGTTGCATAATACCACTCCTAATTATTATTTATATTGTAATATTTCTATTTGGTCTTCATTTAAATGTCTAACTGATTGTTCTAACAGGCTTCTGGCAGCTTCATAATCTCTAATATCAAACACTGCGTTTGTACTATGAATATATCGTGCACACACACCTATCACAGCGGTTGGGATACCTAATTTTGCCTTGTGTATTTCTCCACCATCCGTACCACCTGGAGAAATATAGTATTGATGTTTAATATCATATTGCTTCGCTAAATCAAGCAAATAATCTCTAAAGGTTGGTCGAAGTAACATTGTACCATCTTTAATTCTGATTAATGTACCTCCAGCTAATTCCCCTGATAAATTTTGCTTACCTTTCATATCATTCGCAGGCGAACAATCTACAACAAATGCTGCATCAGGATCGATTAACTCTGCCGCTGCACTTGCTCCTCTTAATCCTACTTCTTCTTGCACATTTGCACCGACATATAAATCAAAGTCCAATTCAGTATTTTTTAATAATTCCAGTAGCTCAATACCAATTAAACAACCATAACGGTTATCCCAGGCTTTACTGGCAAATCGATGCTCTGATAACTGTGTAAAAGGCGTATCAGGTGCAATCGTATCACCAATAGCAATACCACGTGCCGATACATCTTCAGCATTTTCTGCACCAATATCCAATAATAAATCTTCTATTTTAGGTGCTCCTTCATTTCCAGTTCTAAAATGTTTCGGAATATTAGCTACAATACCTGTAATCTCATCATTATTTCGCGTTCTAACTTTTAGCCTTTGGCCTTGCCATATATCGTTTGCAACGCCACCTAAATTAGTAAATTGTAGCATACCATTTGACGTGATATTTGTGACCATGAAACCAATTTCATCCATATGTGCAGCAACCATGATTCGTTTTGGATTACTTGATTTCGAACGTTTAACACCGTAAAATCCGCCCATACGATTATAAACAAATTCATCCACAAATGGTTCCATTTCTGCTTTCAAATATGATTTTACATTTTCTTCAAAACCTGCTACACCATGTAATTCTGTTAATGTTTTCATTCTATTCAATGTTTTACTTTTATCTATGTTCAACGTCTCTCACTCCTTAATATTTATTATATCATCTTCATTATGGTAAACTATAAATATGACTTTATTGGGGGTAGATTATGTTATGTTAAATAAAAAAAATTGGTTCATCCTCTTATTATTTTTCCTAACTACAATTGCAGGATCAATTTATTTTTATAAACGTCGAAAACATATCCAATATCGAGATCCTGAAAAAATCACTAAAGAAGTAAAAACTTATTTTATGAATGTTATAGGATCATATATATTAAAAGTGCCGATGACGTATACAAAATCCGATTCAAAAATCATTGCTTTTCAAGGTGGCATTACGACACGAAACCATAACACACTTACATATTATGACTTTTATGCTGATGCCAAAACAGGTGAAATATTAGATATCATTGAATGCAAATGATAGAAGGTTAAAGCCATAGCGACACGATGACAAACATATTCTAACTCAGAATATCTTCTTATTCATGTGCCGCTTAGCTTTAACCTTTTTAATTCCTAGAAATAAATGTATCAAATTCAGTTATATTTTGCTTATCAAATTTCACCGCAAAATAATTCACATCATGATAATATAAAAACCAATAATTTTGATGAATATAATACGGTACTAAACGTTCTTTTTCTCTAATTGATTGCATAGGGTAATCATCATAAGCTGTAACCCATAATGGATTTCTATGTGCAGTTGTTGGAAAAATATCACCCATATGCACCGCTTTTTCATTCTGACTTTCAATTGTAATGATTGCATGACCAAAACTATGACCGCCCGTATGAATCATTTTAATACCTGGCACTATTTCGATTTCATTTTCAAACAATAGTAATCGTTTTTTAAAATCTCCATTATTCTTTGGCCAATATGTTGATTTACTGCGTATATTAGGGCTTTGAAATTCATGCCATTCATCTTGTTGAATCACATGGATTGCTTTATTAAAAATTGAATTACCCTCATTATCTGTTAATCCAGCAGCATGATCGAAATGTAAATGTGTCATTAATACATAATCAATATCTGCAGTCGTTAAATCTAAAGCCTTTAAGTCTTCACTAATTTGGCTTTCATAATGAGCTCCAAAATTTCTACGTTCTTTATCTGTTAATTTTCCTGAACCTATACCTGTATCAATGATAATATTATAATCGTTTGATTGTATTAATATTGGATGCGTTGGTAATGGAATTTGATTCTTATCATTCACTTCATATTTTTTAGTCCATAACGCCTTAGGCACCACGC
The DNA here is from genome assembly GCF_000010125.1 of Staphylococcus saprophyticus subsp. saprophyticus ATCC 15305 = NCTC 7292. Lineage (NCBI taxonomy): Bacteria > Bacillati > Bacillota > Bacilli > Caryophanales > Staphylococcaceae > Staphylococcus > Staphylococcus saprophyticus. Next base: position 1,048,601 of record NC_007350.1, on the reverse strand, counting down.
CAAACATTGCGCCACCATCAATGTGAGTGATACCACCATTTAAATAATGTATACGAAAATCCCCTAATTTCATCTACTTATCCTCCTCGTAAAATATAAACACAATAACTACTTAATATTAATAGTAATACAAACAATGTTCTAGGTAAAATATTGGACATAAGTACATTTAAATTAGCACAATTCTATTTACATTAAATTATAAAAATCTTAATTTGGACATAAAAAAATTGATAGAACCTATGTCCTATCAATTGAGTGCGTAATTATATTTAATGAAACTTAGCTTCCATACGATAAATTCTTGAACCTTTATCAGAAAATTTTCTTTCGTATTCAGTCTCAATATTCTCTTCATCATCTTCTTCATGCAAATTCAGGTTGATTTTTGTAAAATACATACCAAATTGAGACATACTTTCTAAACTATATGCAAACAGACCACGATTGTCTGTTTTAAAATGGATTTCACCATCATCTTTTAAAACTTGTTTATACAATGCTAGGTATGTTTGATATGTCAAACGACGTTTAGTATGTCTTTTTTTAGGCCATGGATCTGAGAAATTAAGGTATAATCTTGATACTTCTCCATCTTTGAAATAATCGTTAAGTTCAATTGCATCATTACAAATTAACTTGATATTTGTTAAGCCTTGTTCAATAACTTTATCTAAGACTTTTATCATAACACTTTTCTCTCTTTCCATAGAGATAAAGTTTATTTCGGGATGTTTTGCTGCAAGCGTAGTTATGAATTGACCCCTACCTGATCCTACTTCAATATAAATCGGTTGATCATTATCAAACCATTCACTGATTCGCCCTGCATGACTACCATCGATATCAACTATATTCGGTTCTTTTTTTAAGTAGTCCTCTGCCCAAGGCTTATAGCGCATTCTCATTTTGATAACTCCTTATATAAAAGCATTATTATTCATCACTTGATTTAAAAAAGTTAGCCACATATTCATATCTTTGTAACGTTTTTGTTCTTCATACCATTGAACCATACCGATAGATTGTACAACGGTATACCACTTCATACGTTTTTGTAAATCCATTGAATCTTTTGTACCATACACGTTTAACCACTCTGGCCATTTATTTTCTGGAACGTAATTGTATAGCAGCATACCTAAATCAATTGCGGGATCAGCAATCATTGCACCTTCCCAATCAACGAGATATAGCTCATCATGATCTGATAACAACCAATTATTATGGTTAACATCACCATGAACAACTGTAAAGAAACGAGGATCTAAGTTAGGTATGTGATCTTCCAAATACGTTAAAGCTTTTCTAACCACGTGATGTGTCAGTACATCTCTTGATAACGAAGCATTTATTTTATTTAATAAAATATCTGGCGTGATAGGTTCCATTTCCATACGTTTTAGCATGTTTAATAATGTCTTTGAACTATGAATTTTTTTCAATAAATTCGCTACACGTTGTTCATGCATTTCATTGAAAGTAAGTTCTCTACCATTTTTCCAATGTTGTGCTGTTACAACTTCGCCAGTTTCAATGCGTTTCGTCCATACAAGTTTAGGCACAATACCTTCAGCTGATAATGCAGCTATAAATGGATTTGAATTTCTTTTTAAGAATAATTTTTGTCCATCCTGTTCGGCCATGTATGCCTCACCCGATGCACCGCCTGCTGAGTCAAGCGTCCATCCCAATTGATAAAACTGCTCCAACACGTTCACCTCACTTTCAATTAGAAAATGGCTCCTGAAAAACATTTTTCGAGAGCCATATATAATCATTTTCTATAGCAAATTTTTTAAACTTCAACCATAATTTATGCTGTCTCAAGTGTTATGACTAGCATAATGTCCCATGTGGCTCAAGTTAATTTTTAAAATTATAAATAACTGATTTTCAAATTATAGTAACTTTTATAGCATACCATAAAAGAAACCCAAACAGAGCATATTTTTTAATATTTCTCTATCTTTTTTCAAGAAATTTTTCTCGTTCAATTTCAAGACTCATAAAAGATTTTATAATGTTTGGGTATGAATTTCAACCAATAATGAGAAACAAAAAGTCACTTTTTACTTTCTTATTTCTATTAGTTTCTTTCAAACGGCTCAGTTAGCATTATAACATAATTTAATATGAATTTTTGTTATATTTTCTATCTATTTATTGAAAATATTAACTATGTGTATCAATGTATCTGTTAAATCCTTCTTGCAATGATTTTGTTATCGAACCAACTTGACCATCACCGACATTTTCACCGTTTAATTTAACAACTGGCATAACCTCAATTGAAGTACTTGATACAATGATTTCATCCGCACTTTTCAAAAAGTCTAATGTAAACGTTTCTTCATTAAAAGGTATCCCTTTATCTTCAGCAACAGATTTAATTACCATACGCGTAATACCATTTAAAATATAATTATTTACAGGATGTGTATAGATTTCACCATCTTTGATTGCATACACATTACTAGAAGAACCTTCTGTGACAATATCACCACGATGTTGTATTGCTTCTTGAGCATTATATTTAACTGCATATTCTTTAGCTAATACATTACCCAACAAGTTTAAACTCTTAATATCGCATCTTAACCAACGAATATCTTCAGTAGTGATCGCATTAATACCTTCTTCTAATGATTTGTAAGGACGATCATATGATTTAGTGAAAGCCATAATATTGGTTTCAACAGAAGGTGTTGGAAAGGCATGATCACGCGGTGCGGCACCACGTGTAACTTGAATGTAGACACCACCATTAATCACACCATTTGTTGATAATAACTCCTGTATTAATTCCGTAAGTTCCTCAACGTTATATTTTAATTCAAGACCAATTTCTTTTGCACTACGTAAAAGTCTTTCAAAATGTTCCTTAGCAGTAAATACACTATTATCATATACTCTAATATATTCATAAATACCGTCGCCAAATACATAACCTCTATCATTATAAGGCACATTTGCATCTTGTTCATCAACGAGTTTTTCATTTATTAATACTTTTGTCATATTTATTCCTCCACACACAATTTATATAATGATTCTAAATAGATACTTGTCGCATTGAATAATTGTTTTTTAGTTATATATTCATTTTTTTGATGCATTAAATCTTCAGAATCACTAAACATCGCACCAAATGCAACACCTTTATCTAAATTTCGTGCATAAGTACCGCCACCAATCGTATACGGTTCTGTATCATCACCAGTTTGGTTACGGTAGGCTTGTACTAAGCTTTGTAAGAATGGGTCGTCTTTTTCTACATAATGTGGTGTTTGATTTTTACCTAACTCAATTGAAAATCCTAGTGATTGAATTTCTCCCTTGAATCTTGTTAACGATTCTTCAAATTCAAAACCTTCTGGATATCTTAAATTAATGCCGAATTTGCCACCATCTTGATTATCATAAGTGATAATTCCAACATTAGTAGTCACGTCGCCCATAACATCTGTGTGGAATTTCATTCCCATTTTTTCTCCAAAATGTGACTCAAACAAGTATCGTTCGCTAAACGCTACGAAATTTGCAGCAGTTTTATCTAAATTTAATGTTGCAAGGAAGTTAAGTAAATATAATCCTGCATTGACGCCTATAGATGGATCCATCCCATGAACCGCTTTACCTTGTACTTTAAGCACCAAGACACCGCTATCTACAACACTTTCACCTTCAACGTCATGCTCGTTTAAGTATTGTTCAAAATTTTGGATAACATCTGTCATATTTTCTTTAACAGCTACATTGGCAATCGCTTCATCAGGCACCATGTTATATCTTTGTCCTGATACAAATGAACGCAATTCATATTCAGGCTCATCTTGATCATCTGCTTTTTCATTTTGAATTACATCAAACGTGCTTATTCCTTTTTCACCATGAATAGCAGGAAATTCAGCGTCTGGAGCGAACCCTAATTCAGGCATTTCTTCTGTTTGGAAATAACGCTCAGTACATTTCCAATCAGACTCTTCATCTGTACCAATAATAATATGTATACGTTTCTTCCAGTTTACATTCATTTCATTTAAAATTTTAACTGCATAATAAGCAGCAATGGTCGGCCCTTTATCATCTAACGTACCACGAGCAATAATTTTATCATCAGTTACTACTGGATTGAACGGATCTGAATCCCATCCATCGCCTGCAGGTACAACATCCACATGGCATAAAATACCAAATACATCATCGCCTTTACCCGCTTCAATACGTCCCGCGATATGATCAACATCATGTGTGCCAAAGCCGTCACGTTCTGCGATTTTATACATGTAATCTAAAGCTTGTCTAGGTCCAGGTCCTACTGGATTTTCAGCAGAAGCTTTATCGTCTTCTCTTACACTTTCAATTGAAAGTAAACCTTTCAAATCTTCTAGTATGAAATCCTCATATTCTTTTACTTTGTCTCTCCACATATACAATCAACTTCCTTCTTATAACTTATATACTTAATATTTTACATGAAGTCGTAGAGAAACTACAGTGAGATGTAATCATAAAACAAAAAAATTAACTGTTATGCTTTATAATAAAACAGTTAAACCGCTTACTTTTACTATATATATAAACTGTATTAATATAAAAAACCTAGTTCCAATTGCGAACTAGGTTTGATATAAAATCATGACAACGTATTACTTACCGTCATGTTTATTGCTATTATTTTTTAACTCTTCTTCAGTTACAACTCGTAAATTGTTTGAAGGATCGGCTGCACCTTCATCTGTAAATCTTGCTTCTTCAACGTGCTCTTCTTCTTGTTCAGACACATTAGAGAAACGATCTTTTTGTTCATTAATGAAACCTTTAGGATCTTGTTTTACTTTTGAAGCATAACCTTTAGGATCCTGTTTTACTTCATTATATGTTTCGCCAGCTTTTGAACTGATTTGACTAGCGATATCTTTTGCATTTTGTTTGTATGATTCTGGATTAGATTTGTATTTACTGTACTCATCTTTTAATTTATCTCTATTTTCTTTTTGGGAAAGCACTACTGCTGCAGCTGCTCCCCCTATGCCTACGATTGCTTTAAATAATTTTGACATAATATTTACACCTCTTCTTTATTTTAATCCTAATAGTTTAAAATCTTGCTGAGTTAAATGACGATATTCTCCTGATGCTAATGTTGAATCAAGTTGTAAGTCGCCAATACGAATACGTTTCAAAGCTAAGACTTCATTATCTATAGCATGAAACATTCGCTTCACTTGATGGTAACGTCCTTCATATATTGTGACAAACGATTTGTTTAATTCATCACCTTGGACTAATTTTGCAGGTTTCGCCAATCCCTCATTTAATTCAATACCCACTTTAAATGCATTTATATCATTTTTTGTAATGTTTTTTTGAGAAATCACTTCATAAGTTTTAGCGACATGTTTACCAGGACTCATTAATTCGTGATTAAATTGTCCATCATTGGTAATCAATAAAAGTCCTTCTGTATCTTTATCTAATCGGCCGACTGGAAACAAATCTAAGTATCTATAGTCCTCTATTAAATCGAGCACTGTCTTGTGCTGTTCATCTGTTGTAGCTGATATATAGTCCTTAGGTTTATTAAGCATGAGATAGACTTTGTTAACAAAGTCTATCTTTTGGTCATTGACTTTCACTATTTCTAGTTCTGGATTAATTTGCTTCTTAGGTGACGTTTCTACCTTATCATCAATTGTGACTTGCTTCTTTTTTAAGCGTTGTTTTACTTCTGTTCGAGTGCCAACACCCATATTTGATAAAAATTTATCTAATCTCATTTAATAATACCTAATTTGCGTCTGATTTTATTTGGAATTTCACCTAAGAATTGATCAGCAAGTCTTGTTTTCATTGTCATGCTACCATAAATCAGCATACCTAACACAACACTTATAACAAGAATAATTAGAGAACCTATTTTATGTTCTGGAGAAATAAACATTTGTAATATGAAGAATGTCAATTCAACCCCAATCATCATGATAAATCCATACATAAATATTTTTCCAAAGTGTAACCAAGTCTCAGAAAAGTTAAATTTCGCATACTTTTTAAGAATATAAAAATTACATAACACTGCAAATAATAACGCGATTGCCGTACTTAAAATTGCGCCTGCCGTATGGAAAGTAACTATAAGCGGCGTGTTTAAAATAATTTTTATTACTACTGCTGCTAAAATGACAAATACTGTTAATTTTTGTTTATCTATACCTTGTAACATTGACGCTGTCACACTTAATAACGCGATTAATATTGCAACGGGTGCATAATAAAATAATAAATGGCTACCGTCAATATTATAACTATAGAAAACTGTATACAGAGGTAAGGACAATGCCATAATACCTAAACTGGCTGGCACTGTTATGTACATTAATACACCTAAAGATGTGCGTATTTGTCTGTGCATTTCATGTAACTGGCCTGATGCATAAGTCTTTGTAATGAATGGAATCAAACTCACAGCAAAACCCGCTGATAAAGATGTCGGAATCATCACAATTTTGTTAGTTGTCATATTCAGAATTGAGAAAAAGTAATCATGCAAATTGCTTGGTACACCTGCTAAATTCAACGCACTGTTATGTGTAAACTGATCGACTAAATTAAACAGCGGGAAGTTCAAACTTACAATAACGAAAGGAATACTATATGAAATAATCTCTTTATACATCTTGCCATATGAGACATCCATACCTGTATGATCCGTTGCAACCATGCGTTCTATGTTGCTCTTTCTTTTTCTCCAGTAATACCATAAGACGATGATTGCTGCGATTGCACCGATTGCCGCTGCAAACGTCGCAACACCATTCGCTACAAGTACACTACCATTAAACACATTAAGCACTAAATAGCTTCCTATTAAAATGAATAAAATACGTGCAATTTGTTCTATAACTTCTGATACCGCAGTTGGCCCCATAGATTTATAACCTTGGAATACACCACGCCACGTCGCTAATAATGGAATAAAAATGACCACGATACTAATAATTCTTATAATCCAAGTAATATCATCAACAGTCCAGCCACCATCTACATGACCTTTATTGGCTAATGTAATACCAGCTATGCTTGGAGCTAATAAATATAATACTAAAAATCCAATAAATCCTGTTATGGTCATAACAATAAAACTAGATTTATATAGTTTTTCACTAATTTTATATGCGCCTAACGCATTGTATTTCGAAACATATTTTGATGCTGCCAATGGCACACCTGCTGTTGCGATGGCAATGGCAATATTATATGGGGTATACGCGTAGTTGAAAGGCGCCAGATTTTCTTCTCCACCAATTATGGCGTAGAATGGAATAATGTAAATTACACCTAATACTTTAGTAATTAAAATACTTAGCGTAATTAAAAAGGTCCCTCTCACTAACTCTTTACTTTCACTCATTCAGATCGTCCTATCTCAAATTAAATTTTACACTCGTAATCTTAATAATAACGTGATAACTACTTTTTTTCAAAACTATATTACTATAAAATAACACTATACGCTTATGGGAGGCAATAAAATGTATCAAACAATTATAATCGGTGGCGGTCCTAGCGGGCTAATGGCAGCTGCTGCGGCAAGTCTCAATAATCATAATATTTTATTAATTGAAAAGAAAAAAGGACTCGGTCGTAAATTGAAAATTTCTGGAGGCGGACGTTGCAACGTAACAAATCGCTTACCTTATGATGAAATCATCAAAAATATACCCGGTAATGGGAAATTTTTATATAGCCCTTTTTCTGTTTTTGATAATGAATCTATCATCCATTTTTTCGAATCTAGAGGCGTTCTTTTAAAGGAAGAAGACCACGGTCGTATGTTCCCCGTCTCTAATAAAGCACAAGATGTTGTTGACGCACTCATCAATACTTTGCAACAGAATAACGTAGAAATAAAAGAAGAATCCACTGTATCATCAATTGAATACACGGACCAACATACTTTCACCGTAACATTAAATGATCAGCAACAATTTTCAAGCAATAGTTTAATTATTGCCACGGGTGGCACAAGCGTCCCTCAAACTGGTTCAACAGGTGATGGTTATAAATTTGCCGAACACTTGGGACATTCCATTACTGAATTATTTCCAACTGAAGTACCCATCACTTCTTCTGAAACATTTATCAAAAACAAACGTCTCAAAGGTTTGAGTTTAAAAAATGTTGCGCTATCCGTTTTAAAAAAGAATGGTAAAACACGAATAACACATCAAATGGATATGTTATTCACTCACTTTGGAATTAGTGGACCCGCTGCACTAAGGTGTAGTCAATTTGTATATAAAGAACAAAAGAATCAAAAAAAACAAGATATTCAAATGCAACTGGATGCCTTTCCTGAACTTACCAAAAATGAACTCGAACAAAAGATTAGACGTTTGTTAGAAGAAACACCTGATAAATTTGTTAAAAATAGTTTGCATGGCTTAATTGAAGAGCGCTATTTGTTATTTTTAATTGAGCAAGCCCATATCTCAGATGATTTAACAGCGCACCATATTGCCAACGCACAAATTAATCAACTTGTAGAATTATTAAAAGGATTTACCTTTACGGTTAACGGCACACTTTCTATTGAAAAAGCCTTCGTTACAGGAGGTGGTGTTTCATTAAAAGAAATACAACCCAAAACAATGATGTCTAAGTTTGTACCTGGTTTGTTTTTATGTGGTGAAGTACTGGATATCCACGGTTATACAGGTGGATATAATATCACAAGCGCCCTTGTCACAGGTCATGTAGCTGGCACTAATGCAAGCCTTTTCCAAATTGATGATATATAGTAAAAGATAACATTGAAATCCAATAGTTTCATTAACATTTGATAAAGTAACAGTGCATCATTCACTGTAAAGCCATTACTATATGGACAAATAAACCATTATAAATAAACTGTTGATTACCTTAAGAAAGCCGAGACATATGCTTATGTCTCGGCTTTTAATTAACTACTTATTTTATAATTAAATACTTTTAATATCTAAACCTTCATCACCAAATTCATCCATACCACCTTCAACATTCACTGCATTCACGCCATTTTGTTCAAGGTATTGAACGACTTGCGCACTTCTGCCACCGGCTTTACAGATAATATAATACGTTTCATTATCATTAAAATAGTTTAGATTATCTGGAATACTATTCATTGGAATGGTTTCAGCACCTGGAATGATACCCATCGCTGTTTCTTGATCAGTTCTAACGTCCACAATGTTAACTGGGTTAGCATCCAAAATTTTCTCTTTTAGTTCAGTTACTGTGATAGATTCCATAATTAATTCCTCCTGTGTTTATTTAGCGACGATATTAACAAGTTTTTTAGGAACTGCAATAACTTTTTTAATATCTTTACCTTCTATTTCAGATTTAACATGTTCATTATCTAGTGCGATTTGCTCCATTTCTTCTTTCGCAATATCTTTCGATACATTAATTTTAGCACGCACTTTACCATTTACTTGTACGACAATCTCAATTTCGTCATCAACAAGTAACGCTTCATCGTAGGATGGCCATGGTTGATAAGTGATTGTTTCATCATGGCCTAAACGTGACCACAATTCTTCAGATATATGAGGTGCAATCGGCGCCAGCATTTTAATAAAGCCTTCGATATATGGTTTATAAATTTCTTCCGCTTTATAACAATCATTAATAAATACCATAAGTTGACTAATCGCTGTGTTAAAGTTAAGCGAATTGTAATCTTCTGTAACTTTTTTCACTGTTTGGTGATAACTCTTATCTAAAGCCTTACTATGATTGTTTACCACTTTATTAGAAATTGAACCATCTTCTGTAATTAATAAACGCCAAATCCTATCTAAGAAACGTCTCGAACCATCTAAACCATTTTCGCTCCAAGCGATAGCGGCATCAAGCGGTCCCATAAACATCTCATATAAACGTAACGTATCCGCACCATGAGATTTTACAATATCATCTGGATTAATTACATTACCTTTAGATTTACTCATTTTTTCGTTACCTTCACCCAAAATCATACCTTGGTTGAATAACTTTTGGAATGGTTCTTTTGTTGGTACCACACCTAAATCAAATAATACTTTGTGCCAAAATCGTGCATACAATAAATGTAATACAGCATGTTCTACGCCACCAATATACAAATCTACAGGCAACCAATGTTTTAATTTTTCAGGATCTGCTAACATTTGCTCATTGTCTGGATCAATATATCTTAGATAATACCAACAGCTACCTGCCCATTGTGGCATCGTATTTGTTTCACGGCGGCCTTTCATACCTGTGGCTTCATCGACAACGTTTACAAATTCATCAATATTCGCTAACGGTGATTCACCTGTCCCTGACGGTTTTATTTCATCAGTTTCTGGTAAAAGTAATGGTAGTTCATCTTCAGGTACTGTCGTCATTGAGCCATCTTCCCAGTGAATAACTGGAATAGGTTCGCCCCAATATCTTTGTCTACTGAACAACCAATCTCTAAGTTTGTAGTTTACTTTACGCGTACCGGCATTTTTATTTTCTAACAATTCAATCGCTTTTTCTATAGCTGCTTCATTGTATAATCCGTTTAGTTCACCAGAATTAATATGCGGTCCGTCGCCAGTGTAGGCTTCCTTGCTCATATCTCCGCCTTCGATGACTTCTATAATTGGTAAGTCAAATGTTTTAGCGAATTCATAATCACGCTGATCACCACTAGGTACAGCCATGACCGCACCAGTACCGTAAGTGGATAGTACGTAATCTGCAATCCATATTGGTACTTGTTGCCCTGATAATGGATTAACAGCATATGCACCAGTGAATACACCAGACTTTTCTTTTGATAAGCCAGTACGTTCTAAATCAGATTTCTTAGCCGCTTCTTTTTGATAAGCTTCTACATCATCTTTATTATCTTCCGTAGTAATCAAATCTACAAGCTCGTGTTCTGGGCTAAGCACTAAAAATGACGCACCGTATATTGTATCAGGTCTAGTAGTAAATACTTCAATTTGCTCATTATAATCTTTCACATCAAATGCCACTGATGCACCTTCAGAACGGCCAATCCAGTTACGTTGCATATCTTTCAATGACTCTGGCCAGTCTAATTCATCTAAATCTTCTAACAATCTGTCTGCATATTCGGTAATTTTAAGAACCCATTGCTTCATTGGACGTCTATATACAGGATGGCCGCCACGTTCTGATACGCCATCAATAACTTCTTCATTCGATAATACCGTACCTAATGCTGGACACCAATTCACAGCCACTTCATCTACATAAGCTAAACCTTTATTATATAATTGTATGAAAATCCATTGTGTCCATTTGTAGTATTCAGGATCTGTCGTATTCACTTCTCTATCCCAGTCATAACTGAAACCAAGTTCTTTTATCTGACGCTTAAAGGTCTGAATATTTTCTTTAGTGAACTCTCGTGGATCATTACCTGTATCTAATGCATATTGTTCAGCTGGTAAGCCAAATGCATCCCAACCCATTGGGTGTAATACGTTATAACCTAACATACGTTTATAACGAGAGATGATATCTGTAGCAGTATACCCTTCTGGGTGACCAACATGCAGGCCTGCTCCTGATGGATAAGGGAACATATCTAAAGCATAAAATTTCTTTTGCCCTAAATTGTCGCTCGTTTTAAAAGTTTTATTTGCTTCCCAATAGTCCTGCCATTTCTTTTCAATTTCATTATGACTGTAATTCACTACTTTTCCTCCTATTCAATAAAAAAACACCCCAAACTATTATTTAATTACAAAGGGACGACTTTCGCCGCGGTACCACCCAAATTCACATTAAATGTGCACTCATTTTAACTAATAGTAAGAGATGTCATAAATTATCTTTAAGTCCTGGTAAGTTCACTTTAACTTAACACTAGGTTCCACCAACCCTAGTTCTCTGTAGAAAAGTTTTAAAGTTACTACTCCTATACATTACTAATAATATTTGAAATAACTATTTATTTCAAGAGTAAAACCTGATTTAACAGGAAACATACTTATTTTCTACATATGATAAGCATGTATAACTAAAAAATAAATTATTATATAAAGTAGTGAGACAGAGACCAACGTTTTTCACAGTGATTTCATAGACCCACGCCCGCAAGGATAATTAAGGTTCATGCTTATACAAAAGGCACACTTCTGTACAAAGCGCTGACGATACATTGACTGCCAATTGAAAACGAGCCTAAGATATTTATTTATATCCCAGACTCATCATATATCTTACGTATCTTTTGGTAATTTTTTATCGTATATTAACAGGAATACCAGTGCAATAAGTAATAATACAATCATACTTAAAAACATAGCTTGCATATTAAACGAATCTACAACAACACCGCCAATTAATGGTCCAAAAGCTTTTCCCACAGTTGCAGCAGAATTAACATAACCTTGGAATGAACCTTCTTTCCCTTTAGGCGCTAATTGATTCGCTATTGTTGGTACGGCTGGCCAAACAAACATTTCTCCTAAAGTAAGTATAATCATACCTACCATGAAAATTGAAAATTGTTCAGCAAAACTTGTCACAAAGAAAGAGAGAATAAAGATGACAATCCCAACAAGCATTTGATATTTTAGGTTTCCTTTTAACAATCTAATGACAGGTAAGATTAAAGGTTGCGCAACTAAAATCATAATGCCGTTAACTGTCCATAACAGACTGTACTGACTCATTGAAATATTGATTTCTTGAGTAAACGAAGCTATCGTACTTTCCCATTGAATATAAGCAATCCAACAAATACTGAACATAACGCATAATAGCGTTAGCGCTATAAACTGTGGTCTATATGCTTTAGATAAAAGACTCATTGCGTCCGTTGATTTCACTTTAACATCTAAATTAATTTTGAATTGTGTCACGGCTACAATTGCAAATGCGACATACATTAATAAGTTCGCTATAAAAATATAATTAAAACTTAATTCTGCTACAAATCCACCTGATGCAGCACCAATGGCTACACCTAAATTTTGAGCCAAATAAATTGCATTAAAAGTTTGACGACCACCTTGTGGCCACACGGCGCCAGCCAATGCATAAATTGCTGGAACAATCATACCGCCACCAAATCCTAGTGCTACTAGCCATACAGCATACCATGGCCAACCATGGAAAAAATTAAGCAGTGTTGTACTCATCAAACAAATTACTGTTCCTATAATAATAGTACGATAACCACCTAATTTATCAAAAAGCATGCCCCCTAATAAGTTACCTATGACCATGCCAAATGAATTGATCATTAGTACTAATCCGGCGATAGTTAGACTTTTATCTAATTCTTCATTCATATAAATTGTATTTAATGGCCATAAGAAACTTGAGCCTGTGATATTTAATGCCATACCAATTACTAGCCACCACACTGATTTAGGCATATTCATAACATTAAGCTCCTTTCTACATCAAAATTTCTTATTTTACTTTAAACACTATATCATTAAAATATGTTAAAATCTTTAACTAGAATGAATTTAGAAAGGAAAATGTTATATGGGACAATTCTTCCCTTACGCATTCGAGAATAAAAGATATCATACATGGAATTATCATTTAAAAAATAAATTTGGACAAAAAATATTTAAAGTTGCAATTGATGGAGGATTTGATTGTCCAAATAGAGATGGTACCGTTGCACATGGTGGCTGTACATTTTGTTCAGCAGCTGGTAGCGGTGACTTTGCAGGTAATCGTGTAGATCCAATCGATGTACAATTTAAAGAAATAAAAGATAGAATGCATGAAAAATGGCACGATGGCCAATACATCGCCTACTTCCAAGCTTTTACAAATACACATGCACCCGTAGAGGTATTGCGTGAAAAATATGAAACTGCATTGAAAGAGCCTGGTGTAGTTGGTTTATCCATAGGTACACGTCCAGACTGTTTACCTGATGATGTAGTCGAGTATTTAGCAGAATTGAATGAACGTACTTATTTATGGGTTGAACTAGGTCTTCAAACAATACACCAAGAAACATCTGATTTAATCAATCGCGCACATGATATGAAAACTTATTATGAAGGTATTGCCAAACTACGCAAACATAATATAAACATTTGTACTCATATTATAAATGGTTTACCTGGTGAAGATTATAATATGATGATGGAAACTGCACGAGAAGTCGCTCAAATGGATGTACAAGGTATAAAAATACATTTACTTCACCTATTAAAAGGAACGCCAATGGTTAAGCAATATGATAAAGGCATGCTAGAATTTATGTCACAAGATGAATACACTAAATTAGTGTGTGATCAGTTAGAAATCATACCAAAAGAAATGATCGTTCATAGAATTACCGGTGATGGTCCAATCGATTTAATGGTAGGTCCTATGTGGAGTGTTAACAAATGGGAAGTTCTCAATGAAATTGATAATGAACTTGCTCACCGAGATTCATACCAAGGGAAATATTTTGAAAGCACAGTTAAGTCATGAAACTTGAACGCATTCTCCCTTTTGCTAGAACATTAATTCAACAACACGTATCAGATGACAGTATCGTGATCGATGCTACATGCGGTAACGGTAATGATACACATTTTCTTGCCCAACAAGTTCCTAACGGTAATGTCTATGCTTTTGATATACAAGATGAAGCTATTAAGCAGACACAACTTAAGATTCATGATTTTAACAATGTCACTATCGTTCAAGATAGCCATGCAAATATCCAATCATATATTCCAAATTATCAACAAGGTAAAATTGACGCAGCGATTTTTAACTTAGGTTATTTACCAAAAGGAGATAAATCCATTGTTACACAAGCCGAAAGTACAATTGCTGCCATAAATGCAATATTTAATATTTTATCCATAGAAGGCATCATTATTCTTGTTATTTATCATGGCCATGATGAAGGCAAATTGGAGCGAGATGCTATTCTAGATTATTTGGAACAATTCGATCAAAATAAAGCACATATTCTAAAATATCAATTTATCAATCAACAAAATAATCCACCATTTATTTGTGCGATAGAAAAAAGATAAATTCTATCATTTAGTTTTCCTAAAGCACACGCTTTAAAAATAAAAAAGCTGCCAATAAAAGTATTTAAACTTTGTTGGCAGCTTTTTTGTGTAAATTACACTGTAAAATTCATAATTCCTATAGATTTAAGATAGATTTAAGACTGTTTTGAATAGTAGATGAGTTAGAATCAATTTCTTCTTTAAAAAAGTTTAAAAGACTTTCCCTTTGATCTTTTAAATCTTCATTAAAATGGATAATAACTGTACGTTCGTCGTTTTGTGGTCTTTCTTTAATAATCCACGCTTTTTCAACTAAATCATTGTACGTACGTGTACGTTTGTATGATTTAATATGAACAAAATCATCCATTTCTTTTAAAGTCATTGACCCTTCTTTCCAAAGTGTCAAAAGGATTAAAATTTCTTCTTTTGACATTTTATATTGCTTTTGAACTTTGTCAAAAATATCCTCGATATCTTTCAACACAGATTCTAATTGCAAAACGCCATCCACTTTTTCAGTAAATGTCTTCCCCATAGTGTAATCCCCCAATCATAGTATAAAGTTTAAACATGTAAAATTAATTTCAAAAAAATCATCAATAACTGTAAAATAAATTCTACACTGAATAAATATTAGAATTTTTAATAAAATTAATCTTATATACAGTTTAAATTTAAACTATGAATTATGCAATTAAATGAGATATTTTATTTTGCATTTCTTTCAAAATACCAACAGAACGGGTAAATAAAGTTTTTTCTTCATCGTTTAACGGTATTTCAAAAACTTCTACCGCACCTTGTCTGTTAATTTTTGTAGGGACACCTATATAGACATCTTCTTGACCATATTCACCTTCTAAACGACTGGATACGGTAAGCACTACATTTTGATTATTTAAAATCGCTTTAGTTATATGCACTAATCCCATAGCAATGCCATAATATGTTGCACCTTTAGCTTGAATAATGTCATAGGCTGCATCTCGTGTATTAACAAATATTTCTTCTATTCTATGTTGTTTTTCAGGATCATCTATTAACAATTGGTATAATGGCTGTCCTGCAATATTTGCTTGTGACCAAACAGCTAGTTCAGAGTCTCCATGTTCCCCAATGATTTGTCCATGAACACTTCTATCAGAAACGCCAAATTCTTCAGCTAATTCATATTTGAATCGTGCCGTATCTAAAATCGTACCTGATCCAATTACTTTTTCTTTAGGTAATCCAGAAACTTGTTGCGTTACATAGGTAAGTACATCAACAGGGTTAGTGGCTACTAAGAAAATCCCATTAAATCCAGATGCCATAACTTCAGAAACAATCGATTTAAATATTTTTGTATTCTTTTCAATTAAATCTAATCTCGTTTCTCCTGGTTTTTGAGCTGCTCCAGCAGTAATCACCACTAAATCAGCATTGTGACATGCTTTATATGAACCAGCTTTAATTTTAACAGGTGAACCTCCATACGGTGCCGCATGGTTTAAGTCCATTACATCACCTTTCACTTTGTCTTCATCTAAATCTATAATAACGAGTTCATCTGCCACACCTTGAGCTACTAATGCAAATGCATAACTTGATCCAACTGCACCATCACCAATTAAAACAACTTTATTACTTTTTATATATTCCATCACAGAACGCTCCTCACATGAATATTAATAATTTATATTGTGATTTATTTCACAATATAAATATATCATTTCCTCCGAGCGTTTGCAATAGTTATTTGTGATTTATTTCACAAAAATATTAATTATAAGTTACAATAAAAATCAAATATAAAAAACGGTGAAATCATATCTTTTTAAAATTAGGATACAAATCCACCGCTTTTGCCACATACTGTATTATCATTGTATTCAGGTACTATGAAACTTCATTTTCATCATGTACTATAAATCCATTGTTACTTGCACTATTATTTAAAAACGCTAAAATATATCGCATGACTTCATCACGTTCAGGCTCGTTATGAATTTCATGATATAATCCTTCCCACGCTTTAAAATAAAGTTCTTCTGTCATTATTTTATCTTTTATTAAATCCATTGCGCTTATATCTGCAACTCTATCTTCTGTACCGTACATTAATAATAACGGCAATGATTTTACATCTTTTAAATGGTTGACTGTCTCTTTCATAATTTCAATAATCTGTTTATACCAGTAGTAAGTTACTTTATTTAACATCAATTGATCTTTATTCGTCTCTTCTATAACTTCTTCGTTTCTTGTTAAATCTTCAACTGTAATACCAACTTTAAATCGAGTATCTTTCGCAATTTTACCTATATTAGAAATAATTTTATCTTTTCTAGATTTATTACTTTTCTTAAATTCTAAAAGTGGTGAAAGCAACATCAGGCCTTCAATCGGCACTTCTGTTTTTTCTAATAAATTTAAGACAATCAAACCACCAAGACCTATACCTAGGACATAAGTTGGAATTTTATATTCATTTGCGATTCTAATCCATTCAAGTATATGCTCATGATATGCATCAAAATTATCAATTTGACCTTTATTTGAACGTGATGTTTGCCCTTGTCCTGGCAAATCGCCCATAATAACATGATATCCATTTCGGCGAAGCATCGTAATCACATATGCATATCTTCCAGTATGTTCAAGCATGTTATGTGCAATTACTACGACACCTTTTGCTTCATTTTCGGTTTCCCATTTCCACATAATCCATACTTCCCCTTCTACATTTAAATTCATTACGCTTATTGTATCAAAATACGCTATGCTTTTTCCATTTTAAACATATTAAATAAACATAAAACTAAATTTATTTCCCACAATAAATTTCTTATTTCTGTTCAATACATATCTCATGAGTGTATATTGAAATTTAAAGTGTAACATATTTTATTGTAAACGATTTCATTACTATTAGATTCATGCTACACTATTATTGAAACATAGCTATAAGCGGAATGGGAGGAATTAATATGCCAATTGTGAAAGATTTCTTTATCGGATTATCAAATAATTCGTTTTTAAATAAGACTGCCAAGGAAGTAGGACCCATGTTTGGGGCGAATAAAGTCGTTGCGGGTAATACGATTAAATACTTGATAGACACAATTGAACGTTTAAACAACAAGGGAATTACAGTGACTGTTGATTGTCTTGGAGAGTTTGTCGTAACTGAAGGTGAAGCTATCCAAGCTAAAGATCAAATTTTGGAAGTCATGTATGCCATTTATAATCATAGTTTAGCTGGACATATGTCTGTGAAATTAAGCCAACTAGGTTCAGAGTTTGATATAGATCTTGCTTACCGTAATTTACGAGAAATATTATTGAAAGCAAATGAATTTGATAATATGCATATTAATATCGATACTGAAAAGTATGATAGCTTGTTTGATATCACTCAAGTATTAGATCGATTAAAAGGTGAATTTAAAAATGTTGGTACAGTCATTCAAGCATATTTATATAAAGCCGATGCGCTCATAGATAAATATCCTGAACTAAGATTACGCATGGTTAAAGGTGCATATAAAGAAAATGAAGTTATCGCTTTTCAAACAAAAGAAGAAATCGACGAAAACTACATACGTTTAATTAAAAAAAGATTGTTAAGTGCTAAAAACGTTACTTCTATCGCTACACACGATGATAAAATCATTACACAAATCAAACAATTTATTAAAGATAATAAAATTGATAAAGATCGTTATGAATTTCAAATGTTATACGGCTTTCGCTCTGATTTAGCAGAACAAATTGCCGGCGAAGGCAACAATTTCTGCATTTATGTGCCATATGGAGATGATTGGTTCAGTTACTTTATGAGAAGATTAGCTGAAAGACCACAAAATTTGAATTTAATGTTTAAAGAATTGTTAAAACCAGATATATTGAAAAAAGTAGGCACTATTGCTGGCATATTTGCTGGCGTTGTAGCTACAGGTTCAATACTATATAGAGTACTTAAAAAATAATCAATTCAATGTTCAATATATAAATAATTATTTTAAAACAATTCACTTTTTAAACACTACATCTAAGTAATCATACGAGCACAAATTTTAAGTTCAATGATGTTTAAAAAGATTTACATATCCGAATTCTAATTTAGATAGTCATTGAATTTATTATAAAAACAAAGAACGCCAAAGCTGTCATGTCTTTGGCGTTCTACTAATTTAATATAATTGAAAAACGATACGATATTTAAAATTGATAAGCATTAGACAAGTTTAACTTTATATTTCTCTTAATAAATTAGCCATTTCTATCGCACTTACTGCTGCTTCTGCACCTTTATTACCTGCTTTCGTACCTGCACGTTCTACTGCTTGTTCAATATTTTCTGTAGTTAAAATACCAAATATGACTGGCGTATCAGTAACATCATTCGCTTTTGAAACACCCTTGGCTACTTCGTTACAAACGTAATCGTAATGAGACGTTGATCCTCTAATAACACAACCTAGAGTGATAACTGCATCATAATCATTTTTCTTAGCTAATTTTTTAGCTACTAAAGGAATTTCAAATGCTCCTGGTACGTATGCTACATCGATATTAGCTTCCGGTACTTCATGTCTAATTAATGTATCTTTTGCACCATCTAATAATCGATTAGTAATAAAATCATTAAATCTACTTACAACAATCGCTACTTTTAAATCTGAACCTACTAATTTACCTTCAAAATTCATTGTTCATTACCTCCTATATTAAGTGACCCATTTTTTCTTTTTTTGTATCCATATAATCCTGATTGTATGCATTGGTTGGTACGATGAGTTCAATTCTCTTCGCAATATGAATGCCATATGATTCTAAACTTTCAAATTTTTTCGGATTATTACTTAATAAATTTACACTGTCCACACCAAAATATTTTAATATTTGGGCAGCATTTTGATAATCTCTTAAATCTTCTTCAAATCCTAATGCAATATTTGCAGAAACTGTATCATAACCCTGTTCGATTAATTCGTAAGCTTTCAACTTATTAATTAAGCCTATGCCTCTACCCTCTTGAGGAAGATACAGTATCATGCCACCATGCTCTGCTATATATTTCATCGATGCTGCTAATTGTTCACCACAATCACATCGTTGACTATGAAAAATGTCGCCAGTTAAACATGCTGAATGGATTCGAACATTTTCAGTTTTATTAATGTCGCCATTAGCGATAACAACAATATCTTCTTCGCTATTATCTGTAGTAAAGCCATACATATCAAAGTTACCGTATTCTGTTGGCATCTTAACTTTTGCTTTTGCATCTAGTTTAGAAATTGAAGATTTTCGATACTTTTCTAAGTCTTCAATAGAAATCATAACTAAACCATGCGTTTCTTTAAATGCTTCTAATGACGCTCCTTTTGCCATTGTCCCATCTTCATCCATAATTTCACAAATTAATGCTGCTGGTTTAGCGCCAGTTAATTTAGCTAAATCCACAGACGCTTCAGTATGACCACGTCTTGATAGCACACCATTATCTTGTGCAATTAAAGGGAATAAATGACCCGGTTTATTAAAATCAGATCCAGTAGCTTGCTCATCGATCAATGCTCTCGCTGTCATTGTTCTTTCGTCTGCACTAATGCCAGTTGTTGTTTGTATGTGATCAACACTTACCGTAAACTGTGTGCCATAAACATCAGAATTATGCGTGACCATAGGATTTAGATCCAACTTTTCAGCAATTGCATTACTGATTGGTGCACAAATTAATCCTTTACCATAGGTCGCCATAAAATTAACAGTGTTGTCATTCATCCATTCCGTAACAGCTACTAAGTCACCTTCATTTTCTCTATTTTCATCATCTACGACTATGATACTTTCACCTTTTTTTAGTGCTTGCAACGCTGTATCGATACTATCTAATTGCATATGAGCCCTCCTTAAAATCCAAATGCTTTAAGTTTATCTGAAGTTAATTTAGCATTATCATTTTCAATAATTTTTTCAACGTATTTAAATAACATATCCGTTTCTAAATGAACTGGATCACCAACACGCTTTTGATTTAATATCGTTGATTTTCTTGTCTCAGGAATGAGATGTATATCGAAATCTGATTGCTTTAATTGAAATATCGTTAAACTCACACCATCAACTGTAATTGAACCTTGACTAACCATTTGTTTTATCAATGACGTTGACGGTTGTATTGTTACAATTTTAGAATTATCCGATGACTGAATGCGTTTAATTTTCGCTACTTCATCTACATGACCAAGTACAAAATGTCCACCAAATCGACCTTGACCACTCATTGCTCTTTCTAAATTCACTTCAGAAGATTGACTTAATTGATTTAAATACGTTTTATTTTCTGTACCTTTTATAACTTGTACTGAAAAAGTGTGATTATCAAATTCTATTACTGTTAAACATGCTCCGTTAACACTGATTGAATCACCAATATGCATGTCAGTTAAAATCGTTTGACATTCAATTTTCAAGTTAACTACAGACTGTTGTGTTGATATTTTTTTAATTGTACCTATTTCTTCAACAATTCCAGTAAACATGTTTAATCACTTCTTTCGTAATTCTAATTTAAGATTTTGCTCAAGCATTTGTGAATCAACAATTTCAAACTGTGGGACTTCTGACAAATCGATGATTTTATCCGTATGGAAAAATTGATATTTGCCTGAACCACCAATTATTTTCGGGGCATAATATATAATTAGTTTATTTGTATAATTGGATTGAAGAAATTCAGAAGTAACTGTGGGACCTGCTTCTACTAACAATCTGCCTATACCTTTTTCATATAAATTTTTCATAATATTTTCTACTGAACAATTTGTAAGTTGAATAATTTCAACATGTTCAATGTCCGTTACTAAAGCTTCATTTTGTGTATAAATCCAAATCGGCGTATTCGTATTTTTAAAAATGTCTAAATTAAAATCTATGTTACCGTTTTGGGCTAGTATCACTTTAATTGGGTTTTTACCCTCTTCAATTCGAGTCGTATATTGTGGATTATCTGCATTTAACGTGCCACTACCAGTTAGTACCGCATCGTGATGATGTCTTAATTTAAAAACATCTTTTTTCACAAGTTTATTGGTAATCCATTTACTTTCACCAGTATCTGTCGCTTGTTTGCCATCTAAACTACAAGAAACCTTTACTGTTACCATTGGTACAGATTGTCGTTTTGTAATAAAGAAATCTTTATATAAGTTTTCAGCATCAGGTTGATGTCGAAATTCAACATCTATCCCTGCTTCTTGTAAAATACTGTCACCATTGGAAGGTAATGTAGTATCTTTAACTGCATAAACAACACGATTAATGCCTGCCTCAATAATTTTATTGACGCAAGGTGGTGTAGAACCAAAGTGTGTACAGGGTTCTAATGAAATATAAATGGTTCCACCTTTCGCATTGTCTTTTGCCATATCTAGCGCCTGCACTTCTGCATGTTTGTCACCTTTTTTTAAGTGTGCACCTATACCTACGATACGTCCTCGATTCACTACTACTGCACCAACTGGAGGGTTTAAACCTGTTTGTCCCTCAACCATTTGTGCAAGTTGTATAGCATAGTTTAAATATTGACTCATCTCATCACCTCTAAATAATAAAAAAAACACCTGAAATGAACATTTCAGGTGTGGGATCTATTGATATAACATTATTAGCAAAAATTAGACACACTTATACATAAATTTTAAATTTATGGTATGCCAAATAAACACTTAAAAAGTGTTGTTTTGTTATACTTCATTCTTTCTCCCATCCAGACTTTACTGTCGGCTCTAGAATCTCACTAGATCAGCCACATTTATACACATAAATGCAGGTCGCAGGCTTAATTTACTGCCGGTTGGGAATTTCACCCTGCCCCGAAAGAATATCTATGAAATTGTTAATTGATGATTGAGTCATGTAACTGAAACTTAGTTACAAAATCATCGTACTACATTTTTTGAGAAATGACAATTCTTATTGCCTAAGTCGGCTTTATTTTTCTGATAATTAATACAATTACATGGAGAAATGAGTCAAAAAACGAACTATTTAAAGCGTCTAATCCCATTTATTAAATAATACGTTAAACGCTCACAGATGTTTAAAGCAACAAACCATTAGTGATACTTTAAATCATTTATTTGATTCAAATAAATGATTTATTACACTTACCGCTTGCCTTACAATCATCATGACGCCATTTCTCGATTGATTAATACCATTTGTTAACTGACCTAATGCATACATATTTTTAAGCGTGCCATACCTTGGACTTATAATTTGATTTGTTTCAGCTACAATTTGTATACCACCAAGTGGATGCGCTTGTACTACTTGTCTATTTTCTAAATTCAACACAAGTTGATCATCACTATCAAGATCTGAAAGTTGTGTTTTCGAACCTGTCGCATTAATGACTACATCACTATTTTCTACCGAACCGTCTTGAAATTCTAATTGAAATCTATGTTGACTATGTTTAACAGATTCTAAGCCCTTCTCAATTTTAATTAAGCCATTATTAATGTGTTCAATGAGTAATTGTGCAGTCTGTGGAGGCATTGGATTAGAATTTTCTTTTAAAATACCATGATAATTTGATAAAAAATGTTTTTGGTCAGTACGACTCAAACTATTCCATATCCAATTTAAATTTTCTTTGGCAAGCTCAAGTATACTTTGGAATTTACCTAACTCCTCTGCATGTTCTAAATCGTAAGTTAAATCTATAATCGGATCATTTGTTCTTCGATGCACAAGTGTTTCTACCGGAATTTCATAATGTGCACAGTCTTTCATAAATAACCGCATTGCCTCATCTAATGGCACATTTCCAAAATGTTTCTCTTTAATTTCATTAAAATTTTCAGGAGTTAAATATTTAAATTCAATATCAGGCATCTCACCTCTAACACTCGGTAAGTGACCCTTACGACTTGTAACCATAATTGGTAAATTAGGATGATGCGCTGTTACATAGCGAATCACATCAAGACTTGCTAGTCCAGTACCAATAATAGAAATTCTATCTGTATCTTTAACATTATCTAACGTATTATATGTAGGATACGGTGTTTGTATATATCCTTTCGTGCCTTTCAATTTGTATGGATCATGATAAGACAACGTGCCTATAGCTAAGAATACTACATCATACTGCTTTCGATTTTCTATATTATTTGCAGTACAAACATTATATTGTATATCTGTTTGACCTATATCTGAGTCAATAAAGACTTCAGAAACTTCTTCACAAATTTGGTGAATATTATCATACTGATTGATAAATTGTTGCAAATAATCTTTCATATAATGTCCAAAAATAAACCTCGGCAAATACTTCGGATTTGAAAACTTAAATGTTGATTGATTTTCATACCATTCATAAAATTCCCGTTCATTTTCTAAATTCAATGACATCTCTTCGGCAGGTAAATTAATTAATAATTGGTCACTATCGTTTTGAAACGGCACACCTTGCCCCATGTTTTTAGGGTTATCATATACATCGATAGCTAATTCAGAAAAACGTTCCTGTTTGACTAATTCCTTTAGCAAACTCACACCTGCCGTACCCATTCCTATGATTGCAATCCTCATAGTTCACATCCTAACTAAACTTATTTAAGCTTTATTATACCAATGATTTATCTTACTTTACACATTAATGGTTTACAGTTGTTTCATCCGTTAAGTTATAATGTTTTATTAAATATGTTATTCTAAATATATTGAGAAATTTATTTTTTTGTATTTTAAATAAGGAGTATAATAATGAAATTTTTAAAACGATTTGTCATTTTGGTTTTATTTAGCACAATTTTTTTAGCAAGTTGTGAATTACCTGGCCTTGGTGGTGGACAATCAAAAAGCACTGTAAGAATATCTGCATTAGCCACAAGTGAATCCCAGATTATGGCCTATATGTTAAAAGAGTTAATGGAGCACGATACTGATGGGAAAGTAAAAGGATCAATCATTAATAATTTAGGTTCCGCAACCATTCAACATAATGCATTAATGAATGGTGATGCTGATGTATCAAGCACACGATATACTGGTACTGATTTAGTAGGTGCACTTGAACAGAAACCAATCACCGATTCTACCAAAGCTATGCATGTTACAAAAAAATTATTTAATCAAAAATTTGATCAAACGTTTTTTAATTCATATGGTTTTGAAAACACGTTTGCCTTTATGGTCACAAAAGAAACAGCCAAAAAATACAACTTACATACTGTTTCAGATTTAGAAAAAGTAAAAGACAAAGTAAATGTTGGCACAGATACCACGTGGATTAAACGCGGTGGCGACGGTTATGCCCCATTCCAAGAACATTACGGTTTTGCTTTCAATTCTATAAAACCTATGCAAATCGGACTTGTTTATGATGCATTAAAAAACCAAAAACTAGATGTTGCACTTGGCTATACTACAGATGGTAGAATTGCAGCATACGATTTAGTGGTTCTCAAAGACGATAAAAACTTCTTTCCGCCTTATGATGCCAGTGCAGTAGCGCCAAATAAACTTTTAGCTCAACAACCAGAACTAAAAAAAGCAATAAAAAAATTAGAAGGTCAAATCAGTACAGAACAAATGCAAAAATTAAATTATGAAGCTGATGGTCAAGGTAAAGAACCTGCCATTGTTGCGAAAGAATTTTTAAAACAACATCATTATTTTGATAAAAAATAGTATTGATTTCTACCTCTATATGCTTTGTTATTTTCAATTCACCTATTATCTTAGGTACATTCAAATATGAATTAGGAAGTGAAATAATGAAATTTATATTCAAAGTTTTCATATCTGCTTTGTTATTGTTTTTGCTTATTGGACAAAAAAATAAAGCACAGTAAAACACAAACGCATCTAAAAAGAGCCTAAGACATCTATTTATGATATGCTCCCTTCAAAGTAGACATTTAAAAAATGAAAACTTTGAAGGGAGTTTTTCTATGTCTAAAAAAATCGTTGATCTTGATTTATTAGAATTGATTTTTGCTAAATATGAAAATGGTATGAGTTTCGAAAATATTGTAGATGTAGTTGATATTGATATCTCTCCAGGCCATCTCCGATACACGTACAACAAATATTTAACCAACGGTATACAATCTTTTATACGCAATTCACAAAATAATAAGTATACACTTCAATTTAAAAAGAATGTGGTTCAAGAGTATTTGAATGGTGGCATATCATATAAAAATTTAGCCATTAAATATAATATTTCTGCTCATGAAACTGTACGTAGATGGGTAAATCGTTATACTGGAAGAAAAGAGAATATCAATTCTTCTCCTAAAAATGAGGTGTATACGATGAAGGGTAAAAAAACAACATTCCAAGAACGTCTTAAAATTGTAGAATACTATTTAGATAATGAAATTAATTATAAAGACTGTGCTGAAAAATACGGTATCAGTTATGGTCAATTGTACCAATGGGTACAAAATATAAAGTACATGGCCGCGATGGCCTTCAAGATGGTCGAGGCAAAGGCAAACCTAAATCTATATTAACACCAGAAGAACAGAAAGAAGCTGAAATTCAAGCTCTAAAAGATCGGAATAAAATACTAGAAATGGAAAATAAAGTACTAAAAAAATATCAAGAAATAGAAAGAGAGATGATAAACCAAAAAACAAGCAAATCGTCGCATACGAAACGATTGAAACGCTAAAAAATGAATTTCCTATTAAGCATTTATGCCAAATTTTAAAGATTTCCCGTGCAAGTTTTTATAAATGGTTACATCGTAATCCCACACAAAAAGAAATTGAAAACCAAGTATTGTTAGAAGAAATAAAACATATTTATAAAAAATATAAAGGTATTTATGGATATAGGAGGATTTATATTTATATTCGCCTATATTTACAGAAAGAAGTAAACCATAAACGTGTTTATCGGTTGATGAATCAACTGAATTTAAAAGCAGTTATTCGCCGAAAACGTAAGCGCTATAAACCTAGCAACCCACAAACCATAGCCGAAAACGAATTAAATCGTAAATTTCAAGAAAGTAAGGCTAATAAAAAATGGCTAACAGATGTAACTGAATTACAACTTAAAATTGGAAATAAAATATATCTTAGTGCGATATATGATTTGGGATCAGGTAAAATTGTAAGTCATGTATTAGGAAGCTCAAATAACAATCAACTCGTATTTGAAACATTTGATAAGGCAGTTAATACTGTAACTGATACCGAAGGTATTATATTTCATAGCGATCGTGGTTTTCAGTATACATCCAGATTATTTAAAAATAAGTTAAATCAACATAATATGATACAAAGTATGTCTCGAGTTGGAAGCTGCATTGATAATGGACCTATGGAAGGTGTTTGGGGAATTATTAAATCTGAAATTTATAGGGGTTATAAAAACTTTAAATTTGAAACTATAGAACAAGCGTTTCAAGTTATCAATGAGTATATAACATTCTTTAATAATGAAAGAATTACATTAAAAATGGCTAATCTCGTATAAACCGAGATTAACCGATAATTTAATTATTTATTTGTCTACTTGACGGGGTGCAATTCATTATGTCTTAGGCTCTTTTAATTATTGTTTATGTTTATTATCATCTTTATAAACAAAATATTTATAATACTTACCTTCTGTTTTCATATCTTCATAAAAGTGTGCCATTAATGAAGCGTTACTTTCTGCCCATTTTATGTCAGTAGCATATTGATGTTCACCTGGATTTTTCGGATTCCATCTCATACTATATAGTGTATTTTGATCTTTATTTGATAAAAAATGTCCATGAATAAAGTTAGCACCGCCACTAATTGCTTTTTGTGGTGTATCCCATCCATGTTTCTTGGCATATTCAGACCCTGTTTTAATAGGATCTTCATCTAAAGCACCTACACCGAAGAAATTATAGTATTTTTTACCATCAATCTCTACGCCACTTGAAAGTTCACTTTTAGCAGAACCTGTTTCAAGCAATGCGTGTGAAATTAAGTAGACCTCATTTACATGTTTGTCTTTAGCAGCCTTTATAAATTCATCAGAATGCTTAAGTAATGTTGGGTTATCAATTAACATACGTTTGATTCTGTTATGGTCAATACCTTGATATTTATCTAATTCTAAAAATTGGTATTTTTGCGTATCACTCTCAATAAACTTACTACTATCCATCGCAGCTTTTATTTCAGTTGATGATGCGTCTCTCCATGTTTTGTTATCTTTACTTGAAACTTGTTGGCTTGTGTAGTTATCTATTTGCTTTTTAGATGCTTTATCTAAAGTTACTTTTAAATTATCAACTTTTTCTTGTTCATCTACTTCTTTAAAAAAGATTTGATCTGAAATCATTGAAAATACAATAATTGCAGCTACACCTAAGATTACCAATAAACCTATAATTGATAAAATTGAGCCTTTTTTATGCTTCGTCATGTTCCACACCTCTTAGGTAATAATTAGAAATGAGAAGTCTCTATCATTTATGTATCAATGCGCTTGAGACTATCTGATAATAAATTCTAACACTAAATAGTTAAACGCACAATTTTATCTAAGTGTTGTTACATATTCATAAAAAAAGTAATGAAATTTTAATTTCATTACTCTTGACTTTTACGATATTCCATTAAGATAAAGCTCGATGCTTGTGATCTATTTTTATAATAATAACGATTCAAATCAATCGTACCTTCAATTTCTCCATCACGATACATCATTTCATTTGTTAAGTTATTTATCATTACAAAATCTGATTTATCTTTAATCATATCTAAATCATTATGTTTAGCAAAAAAATGCTCTAAATTTAAATGTGCGTAATCCATACAAACCTCCTGATAATTGTCCGAAGATAATAATACATCTTTTAGTGTTATATCTCTAAGTTGAATACGCGTTCATGTTATAAAAACTAAAATTTATTACTCTTATGTTATCTATTTAACACCTATTATGTATATTTAGCAAATGAAATTTATTATTTGTCTTTATAAAATGAATTTATCCGGAATTACAAGTTGTATATACAGCAATAGGAGGCACCAAATGCACTTTAGTAAAATTTATAATAAATCAAAACACATCATATATGTTCTTCTAAAAAAATACAATATTAAGTACAATAATGATGAATTTGTACAATTACTCACGATTAAATTATGGGAACTATCCAGAAAGTATAATGCCCAAAAATCTTCTTCATTTCAATCTTATTTATATACACGGTTAAATTTCTATTTAATTGATTTATTTCGTAAGCAACACAACACTTATGAAATATGCGAACCATTTGATAAAGTAAGTTTTCATCAAATTCCTAGCATCTACCTTGATAGTAAAATAGAGGCTCATCATTTCTTAACAACGCTTACAACACAAGAACAACAGTGGTTACAATTAAAATTATATGGTTATAAACAAAAAGAGATTGCACAACACCTAAAGTGTTCAATATCAACTATAAAAAATATACAGCAACGTGTTCAAGTAAAATATTCTAAATACTATAAATTTTAATGAGGTGAATTTAATGAATAACCTTGCTAAACTATTATATTTCAAAACCGTTATCGGTCCCGAATTACTTACCATTTGTCAATATACAACACATCAATTTACGTATCCTTCTTCCATTAATCAAACATTAAAATATATCCTTGAAACCAACAATCTTTCTTTACCCATACAAATTAAGCAAGCTAAGGACATACTTAAAATACGAAAACTCATCCCCATCTATATTAATAACCATACGATCGTCTTCCCAATTAAAGCAAAGCGCTCCCCAATACAATATTTTATCAATGCATTAGCAATTAATGGCTTAAAATCACAAGGTGCACAAACAGTTATTTATTTTGATAATGCAACTTTTATCATAGTTGATGTAGCATATATCGTTGTACATAAAAAATGGCAAGAAAGTTTAACACTTTCTCACCTAATAGATAGTTAGTATTTTATTACAATGCTTTGTTATGCTTATATTCTAATAATTTTTTCGTAAAGTAACCAGTGACCAACCTAATTAAATACAAACTAACAATAACAAGTAATAATGCTCCAATAAATGTTAATATGACTGTCAGTGTCGATAACTGTACTTCTGGTTTTATAAAATATTGTACAGCAGTTAAACTTGTAATAAAACCAAACAAGAAAATACCTAATAACATAATATATGTAAATAAAATACCTAATAATAAAGCAAATAACTGCGTAGACGATACTACTTTTTCTTTAAAAACATATTCTTTTAAAAATTGATTAGAAAATGCAATAGGTCGATTTAAATGTTCATTATCATGCTTTTCAACTACGCTTTCCAAAACAGAATCCAATTTACTTTTTTCTTTTTTATTTAAAAACCATAACTGCTTTTTAACTTTTTGCTTAAAAATATTTGCTTTCATTTAATATGTACTCCTTTAGCAATTTCGCCATACATCTCTTTCAAATAGTAATGGAATTATCTCAATGAATCAATTATAATTGAACACCTTTTTTACAAATTATGCATCAACGACACCTAGTCCCATTAATGTAGCGAATTGAATTGCTTGTTCTTTAGATACCTTACACCTAACTAAATCTTCTTTATTGACGACAATTGTTTCAAATTGTGATGTGCTTAAATCACAACCTTTTAATGGCGTTTGATGTATTGTTACGTGGTTCATGTTTGTTTCATCGAATGTAATTTGTTTTAATGTTGATTCATAAAAAGCACCATGTTCAAGTTGACACGTATCAAATAGTAACTTATCCATTTTAGAGTCTATAAAACTAACAAAATTAGCTTTAACTTCACAAAATGAAGTATGACCCAATCTCATTTGTTTTAAATAAGTCCCTGTCATACGACAATTTTTAAATATCACTCTATGTAAACTACCATGTTCCATTTTAACATTAGAAAAATCACAATTTTCAAAAATCACGTCTGTAAAATCTACACGTCCTAAATCAGAATTAGTAAAGTTGCAATTTGTGATGCGTGAACCATATATCAATAACCTATCTAAAGTTTGATCAACCAAATTTGAATGATTAATAGCTGCTTACTCTAAAATATCGTCTTCATCATCAAAAACATCAGTAAGTATTTTATAATCTAAACTAACATTTATTTTGGGCTGTTGGAGTTTCATTATTGTATCTCCTGTTCAATCAATCTATTTCACTATATATTAGCAAATACGTAGGTGCTCTGTACATGACTTAATATATAATTCAACATTTATGTATAAGTATAATGGGCTTGCTAATGACTTAACTATTTTTTAACAAAAAAATTGAGTCTGAAACATCTATTGATGTCTCAGACTCTTTTTCAATTGAATAGTAGACGTAAGGTACCATTTTCAATATAAAACTACATTCATATTTTACATGAACTTGTCGTCACTATGAATAAGTTTTAGCTCAGGTAAACCTCTATCATCCCATCCATAAAAAAGTGGGCGTACGTAATCTTTATTGTAAAATTCGTTTGTTATCCCACTCATAATTAAATTTATTCTAAAGTTTTATAGAATAGATAAACCAGAACTTTGGATGTCTTTAGCAAATCCTTGTACAGTGTCTACTGATAATTCACCAATATCACGACCAAGATTATTATTTACTTTTTTAACAACATCTGCTGGACATGTGATAATATCTGCACCGACTTCGTCTGCTTGAATGACATTAATCACTTCACGACAGCTTGCCCATAGTAATTTAACGCCTTCTTTACTATGCGTTACTTCTGCTGCTTCTTTCATCAATGGAATAGGATCTACACCTGTGTCAGCAATACGACCAGCGAAAACTGATACATAAGTTGGTACACCTTCTGTTACAGCATCAGTAATTTCTTTAACTTGGTCTAAAGTATAAACAGCAGTTACATTTAAACGAACGTTTTCTGCTGATAATTTTTTAATTAGAGAAATTGTTGATTCACCTTTAGTGTTTACAACTGGAATTTTAACGAATACATTGTCACCATATTGTTTTAAAATTTCAGCCTCTTTTGCCATAGTTTCTAAATCATCTGCGAATACTTCAAATGAAATAGAAGCATCAGGAATTTCACGTACAGCTTCTTCAGCAAAAGCTTTATAGTCTGTTACACCCGCTTTTGCCATTAAACTAGGGTTAGTTGTGAAACCATCAACCTGTTTGTTTTTATAAGCTGCTTTCATTTCTTCAATATCTGCACCATCTGCAAACACTTCAACATTTAAATTTGCCATTACTAATTCCTCCTGACTTAAATAAATAATTCAATTAAGAATTATTTTCTAACGGTTATTAACCATACAGTTTATTTATACCATCAATATTAGAAAAATTCTAATTTTTTGCTTAAAATCTTATCATTCAATACATCTTCATAATCAATTCACATCAGTCAACGATTTAATTTGACGCACTTTTTAAAACTCAAATATCAGAAAATAATATAAAATAGTAAATTTCATTAAATATTCTTATATTTATGGTATCATTGTAAAATGAATTGCACTAGGAGGTAAATATGGCACGTTCAAAACTTTATTTTTATTTATCTAGTTTATTAGTAATTATAAGTCTTTATTTTAATACTAGAAATCCTCTACTAAGCACACATTTTAGTTCAATGATTAAATTAATATTTGTGTGTAGTATCATTAACGCTATTATTTTAATTATTTCAATTATATTTGCAGATAAAGCTATCAAACATTTACATAATGATTCAGATTGGATTAGAATAGCCAGCAAAATCTTGCCATACATTATTTTGGTGGTATTAATCATTCATATCATTGCTTCCCTATCAACGTTTGGTATTATTTTCTAGTTTATAGTAAGGATGAGATGTAGAATGTATTTTAAATTTTACTCAAAAATTTCATCTACCAACTTTAGTAATAGTGAAATATAAAACCATATTATATGTTTTAACACGTAAACATTAATTTTTATCAACTTCTACCAATATGATTGACGAAACTGGGGCATTTTTTAATTATGTTCCAGTTTTTAAATTTAAGGAAGGACATACATTAATATGCAATATTTATTTATTTTTCTAGGTGGTGCTGTCGGTGCATTACTAAGATATTTACTTTCATTTATAAATACATCTTTTGAAATGCCTATTGGCACATTTATTGCAAATTTATGCGGTGCATTTTTGATGGGGTTTCTTGGCACTCTAGCTATCCAATACTTTAATAATAGCCCAATGCTCAAAAAAGGTATCACAACAGGCTTTATAGGATCACTGACTACCTTCTCGACGTTTCAATTTGAACTTGTACAATTTTTTGAAAGCGGCTCTTTTATTTTACTCATTGTATATGCATTAACGAGTTACATCTTTGGTATCTTACTATGCTTCTTGGGTGTTAGATTGGGGGCTAAAATTTCATGATTCAATGTATATTAGTTATGCTAGGCGGCGGCATTGGTGCGGTAATTAGAGGATTCGTCACAGATGTATTTAATCAGAAATTTAATACTTCCCTTCCTATACCTACACTTTTAATAAATGTAGTAGGCAGTTTTTGTATCGGACTACTTATGGGTATGTGTTTAAATATAAATTGGATTAATCCTTTTATTATCGTAGGCATACTGGGTGGATTAACTACATTTTCAACTTTGTCTTCCGAACTCGTTAAATTATTGACAACACCGAAACAAATCAATTTATTTATACTTTATTCTATTTTACAATATGGCGTTTCATTCGTAGCCTGCTTGTTGGGTTACTATCTTTTTTAAATCTTCTTAGCAACATACTAGATAATCTTCCATCCATAAATAAAACAGTCTGAGACCTTTAATGATGTCTCAGACTGTTTTTGATTATGATGTAAGTATAAAGCAACACACTTTATACTTAAACATCGATTCATGTATTCCAATTAAAGTAGCAGGACTTATACCTAAACTTCAGTCAAAGTAGCCCTCTATACTACAATCCATGTTTAGTGGAGCTAAGTCATCTTTATTAAAAAATCGGTTTCCACCTTATTTTTTTATTTCATCGACTTAGTGACCATTGTACCCTATTGGATCTGGTCCAATCCTTTTATCTTCATTCAGGCTATCTAATTTTTCAATTTGAGTTGGTGTTAAATTAAAATCAAAGACATTCAAATTTTCTTCAATTCTAGACGGTGTAACTGATTTTGGTATCACTACTACACCGTGTTCAATATTCCATCTTATAATGACTTGTGCTGGTGATTTTCCAACTTCTTCTGCTACTGATTTAACGGTTGCATCCTCTAAGATTTGTGCATTCATTAATGGTGACCACGATTCCATATGAATATTTTGTACTTCTAAATATCTTCTTAGTGATTCTTGTAACAAGTATGGGTGAAATTCAACTTGATTAATGACTGGTTTTATAGAAACCTGTGCCAATAATGCTTCTAAATGTTCAACATTAAAGTTACTCACACCAATATTTTTCACTTTATTATCTTTATATAAATCTTCCATCCCTTGCCAAGTGTCAATCATTAAAGCTTCATCAGTACCTGGCCAATGCATTAAATACAAATCAAGATAATCTAAGTTAAGTTTTTTTAGACTCGTTTCATATGCAGTTTCAACATTTTTGCGACCATAATCATCTAACCACAATTTTGATGTAATAAACAAATCACTTCTTTTCAGTCCTGTAGAAGCAAGACCTTCCGCAATACCTTCGCCAACTTTGTGTTCATTTTCATAAATCATGGCTGTATCGATATGTGTATAACCACTCTCAATCGCATGTTTAACCGACGCTTTACACTCATCGTTATTTTCAACACGGAACGTTCCTAAACCTACTATAGGCATTTCATTGCCATTATAAAAACTAATATTTTCCAAGTTAAAGTCCCCTTTTAGTTAAGTTAATGTTTATATTAATGAATATTACCAAAAATATAAATAATAATGCTTATAAATTTAAAAAGTCGAAATATTATTATATATGACAAAAAGCTACAGACAAAAGTGAACTGACTTTGTCTGTAGCTTTTTTATATCTCATAATATTCTAATTAAATGATTCGATTTCATCCATTACACGTTGTAAGTCTTCAACATTGTATTGAATGCGACCATGAAAGACAAATTTATTAAAGAATTCGTCTAATTGTTCTGGTCCTACTAAAACTTTTGAATTTGAACTTTGTGCATAATTTGTAATCGTAACATCGCCATCATTTTTAGGGTTGAAGTATAAGATAGTTGTTGGTGTAAATTTTAAATTTAATTCTGTTTGGATATCACCAGCAAGTCTTTCAATTTCATCTAAATGCGTCGTGTAATTAACAAATGATAAAGCATCTTTATCTTCATTTTGATCTAAGACAAGTGTTTGTGGAACTTGACCATCAAGATCTAATGTATTAAATACTTGTTCCATCATCGGCTGTTCTTTAAATTGTGCAGCACTTACGCCATTATACACATGACCTTTAAGCAATTGTGAATCAATGATATATAAACCTGTACGTGTTAGGACTAAGTGACTGATACGTTGCACATCACCAAACTCATTCCTTGGTAAAAAAATATTTGCCATAATATGCATATCTTCTGGACGAATTCTTTTCTCATTTACAAGTCGTTCGCGAATACCTATTAATCTCATATCAGTTACATATTCACTTTGATTTTTAGAGAATAATTTTAATGCATCAATTTCTCTATCTTTAGAATTAACCACAGCCGTATATTCTTCTTTTTGTTTTGTTACCGTTTTTTTATTTTCAATTCTTTCTTTTTCTAGCTCTTCTTCATGCTCATCGCTCAGTTGTTGCTCTCTTGATTTATATTGCGCTTCAACTTTTTCTTGCGCTTTTTTCTTACTTTTTAAAGCAACAATAAATAAAATCAAACAAATGACTGCTACGACAATTGCCACGATTAAACCAATCTCTATTGGTCCAAATGAATTCATAACAAAAACGCTCCTTTATGTGTTCAGTAACTTAATTATAATAGATATGCGCATCGTATTCGATAGTAAAGTTTAAAATTTAAACATTTTGTCTCAGTTTAAGCTTTGACACTATCTTTTAATAAGTTAACTTTATCTAATTTTTCCCATGGTAATAGCACATCAGTACGTCCAAAATGACCATATGCAGCTGTTTGTTTATAAATTGGATGTTTTAAATCAAGCATTTTAATAATTCCGGCAGGTCTTAAATCAAAATGTTTTCTTACAGCTTCTACTAATTCATATTCACTGACTTTACCAGTACCAAATGTATCTATTGAAATTGAAACCGGTTCAGCAACACCAATCGCATACGCTAATTGTACTTCACATTTTTCA
This sequence comes from Staphylococcus saprophyticus subsp. saprophyticus ATCC 15305 = NCTC 7292, assembly GCF_000010125.1. Classification (NCBI taxonomy): domain Bacteria; kingdom Bacillati; phylum Bacillota; class Bacilli; order Caryophanales; family Staphylococcaceae; genus Staphylococcus; species Staphylococcus saprophyticus. The sequence continues at coordinate 1,012,247 of NC_007350.1, read as the reverse complement.
GCCAATTGAGCTGCAACAATATTTTTAGCTACATAACGTGCAGCATATGCAGCTGAGCGGTCAACTTTAGTTGGATCCTTACCACTGAAGCATCCACCACCATGACGTGCATATCCACCATATGTGTCCACGATGATTTTACGACCTGTTAGTCCTGCATCTCCTTGAGGACCGCCGATTACAAATCTACCAGTTGGGTTAATATAAAATTTCGTCTGTTCATCTAATAATGACTCTGGCACTGTTGGATAAATAACGTGTGTTTTAATATCATCTTTAATTTGATCCAATTCAATATCTTCAGCATGTTGTGTAGATAAAACAATAGTATCTATTCGAACTGGTTTATCTTGTTCATCATATTCAACTGTCACTTGAACTTTTCCATCAGGACGCAAGTATTTTAAAATTTCATCTTTACGTACGTCAGATAAACGTTTAGCTAACTGATGTGATAAGAAAATGGGTAACGGCATATACGTATCTGTTTCATTAGTTGCATAACCAAACATCAAGCCTTGATCTCCTGCACCCGTAGCTTCAATTTCCGCTTCAGAAGCTTCGTCGCGATATTCTAAAGCTGTATCTACACCTTGTGCGATGTCAGGAGATTGTTCGTCAATTGCTGTTAATACAGCCATCGTTTGGCTGTCGTAACCGAATTTCGCACGTGTGTAACCTATTTCTTTAATTGTTTCTCTAACTACTTTTGGTATATCAACATAAGTTGTTGTTGAAATTTCTCCTGAAATTAAAGCCATACCTGTGGTTACAGTCGTTTCACAAGCCACACGTGCATTTGGGTCATCTTTTAAAATTTCATCTAAAATCGCATCCGATACTTGATCAGCAATCTTGTCCGGATGCCCTTCTGTTACAGATTCTGAAGTAAACAATCTTTTATTATATGTCATAATTTGCTCCTTTAGTTTTAAATTACGAAAATTCTCTCTCTGTTGAGCTCATTAAAAAAGGCCTTCTACACTATAGTAAATAGAGAGAAGGCCCTTTATACGTCCATTCGCTCTTATCGTTCAGACGCTATTTGTCTGCAAACGGTTTGGCACCTTTCTTCAATTAAGAAGAGGTTGCTGGGCTTCATTGGGTCCATGTCCCTCCGCCACTCAGGATAAGAGAATCCGTTAATTTATATAGTACCTAATCTAACATATAATGTCAATTTTACATTTATTAATATTTATTTAAAATTCCTTTGAAATTGGTGTGGACTATTAATCTATATATGTTATACTCTGTAATTGTAAAGGCTTACATCAACTAAATAGCGTGGAGGGATCAAGTATGGCGGTAGATACATACACTTATACAAGCAAAATTGAAAGCATTTTAGACAAGCAATCTTCATTATTTCAATTATCTACAACTCAGTTGTATAATAAAATTTTAGAAAATAATGAAGGCGAACTAACGGAATTAGGCGCCATCAATGCAAAAACTGGTAAATATACTGGTCGTTCACCAAAAGATAAGTTTATTGTCACTGAGCCATCTTATAGAGATGACATCGATTGGGGCAACATAAACCAACCTATCGAAGAAGAAAAATTTCTAAATTTATATGATAAAGTATTAAACTATCTTGATAAGAAAGATGAGCTTTATGTTTTTAACGGTTATGCAGGTAGCGATGAAGATTCACAGTTAAAACTCACTGTTGTTAATGAATTGGCTTGGCATAATTTGTTCGCTCAAAACATGTTCATCCGTCCAAGTACAAATGAAGAAGCTCAAGAAATCAAACCAAACTTCACTATTATTTCTGCACCTCACTTCAAAGCAGACCCATCCATAGATGGTACAAATTCAGAAACCTTCATTATCACATCATTTAAACATAAAGTAATCCTAATAGGTGGAACTGAATATGCTGGTGAAATGAAAAAAGGAATCTTCTCCGTAATAAACTACTTACTACCTAAAGACGACATTATGAGTATGCATTGTTCAGCAAATGTTGGCGAAAAAGGCGACGTAGCTCTATTCTTTGGTTTATCAGGTACTGGAAAGACAACACTTTCTGCTGACCCTACACGTAAACTCATCGGTGATGATGAGCATGGATGGAATAATAACGGTATCTTCAACATCGAAGGTGGCTGTTACGCAAAAGCAATTAATCTATCACAGAAAAAAGAACCACAAATTTATGATGCTATTAAATACGGAACAATTCTAGAAAACGTTGTTGTTGATGAAGAAGGCGATGTTGATTTTGACGACAATCAATACACGGAAAATACTAGAGCTGCATACCCTATTCACCACATTGATAATATTGTGACACCATCTAAAGCAGCGCATCCTAATACAATTATTTTCTTAACTGCAGATGCATTTGGTGTATTACCACCTATTTCAAAATTAACCAAAGACCAAGCGATGTATCATTTTTTAAGTGGTTTCACTGCTAAATTAGCTGGAACAGAACGAGGCGTTACTGAGCCTGAACCATCATTCTCTACTTGTTTTGGTTCCCCATTCTTACCATTAAACGCTAAAGTTTATGCTGATTTATTAGGTAACTTAATAGATAAACATGGCGTTGATGTTTACTTAGTTAACACGGGTTGGACTGGCGGAAAGTATGGCGTTGGACGTCGTATTAGCCTAAATTATACAAGACAAATGGTTAATCAAGCCATTACAGGTAAATTGAGAGATGCAGAATATGTGAAAGATGATATGTTCGGATTAGATATTCCTGTTGAAGTAGAAGATGTCCCTCAAACATTGCTCAATCCTATCAATGCTTGGAGTAAGCCAGAAGCATACAGAACACAAGCTCAAGATTTAATTAATCGTTTTAAATCTAATTTTGAAAAATTTGGAGAAGATGTTGACGAATTAGCCGTCAATGGCGGATTTGAATAATTTAAAATATTAGAAAAGTAGCCATGTAGTCGTCTATTACAATAGAAAACTACATGGCTACTTTTTATTTGTAAATACTTTATATCTATAACATCTTATCTATCATATTGGTCTTTAAGCTTGTTCTGTTCAACATCATCCATCCACTGTTTAATTTCCAGTAGCGTATCTTTGAGCGCAAATGGTCTTGGTACGTGTCCCTCCGACATTTGGTAATAAGTACGAAATGTCGCACCAATCTTTTCAAGTTGTTCCACTAAATAGTAAGCATTATGAATACCTACTTGTTTATCCTTACCCCCATGAACTATAAATATGGGCGGGCTTGTGTTTTTAATTTGAGCGATAGCATCACGTCGTTTATAAGCTTCTATATTCTTTTTAGGATGTCCAATCATACGTTTAAGCATTCCCCTTAAATCAATGCGTTCTTCATACATCAGATTTATGTCTGAGACACCGCCCCAAATAATATAACTCGTCACCGGTAAATCTTGAAATGTTAATAAACCTTGAAGTCCACCTCTAGAAAAACCAATCATGTGAATGGGAATACCAGGATACTTTTGATGTAACAAACGTATCGCAACTGTAACGTCATGCAGATCCGAACCATAAAACTCATCTTTGCCTTCGCTACCATTATTACCTCTATAATAAGGTCCAAAGACCAATGTATGTTCATCCGCAAATTGCATCAATCTTCCCGTTCTCACCTTACCTACTTGCCCTTTACCACCTCGTAAATATAGAACAATTCTCTGCACTTTTGCATGAGGTGTCATCAGCAGCCCCTTAACATTTAAATGATCTACTCTATAGATTACTTCATCAAATATATGGCTATTTGATTCAACCGGCATTCTCTTTTTATGAATAAAATCCAAGTTCAATCACTCTCTCTAAACATTGTAATATTGCTGGATCTTTCAATAAGTAACTTTTTTTATCTTCTGGAATCTCAGATAATGATTTATACAATAGTGGTCCATCCGTTTCAAAATAATCTGGTTGCTCAGTGATAGCTTCTATCTCCACCATAAAGACATCTTTAGTAAAGGACATTCCAATTTGACGATCAACCTTATATTGCGCTATGTATTCACAGTATTTAATCGTTGCGCCAGTTTCTTCAAAGACTTCTCGTGCTGCAGCAGTTTCACTCGCCTCACCTTTTTCTCTTTTACCACCCGGAAATTCAATACCACGTATTTTATGTTTTGTGAATAACAAGCTACCCTTATATTTAGGGATTATAAGTACATGATTACCGTTGGCATAATCTACTTTCTTTTTAAATGTTAGGTACACATCGTCATTTTCTTTGTCTTTAAACTTCACATACATCACTCTTCCCCTTATTATGTTAAACTAGCTATGCTAAGATTTTTGTTGGAGGCAAAATTATGAAAACTATATTTCTAGGACTTATCCATATATATCAACGCTTTATATCACCATTAACCCCTGCAACTTGTCGTTTTTATCCAACCTGTTCTGAATATACTAGAGAAGCCATAGTAGTGTATGGTCCCTTCAAAGGCACATGGTTAGGTATTAAAAGAATTTCAAAATGTCACCCGCTTCATAAAGGTGGCTTTGATCCCGTACCGCTAAAGAAAACAAAGCATAAAAAAGATAAAAACATTAACAAATAAAATTCAATATCTTATGATTTACCACTGGAGGCTCAAAATAAATTGAGCCTCCTTTTAATATACCTGCCTGATTAATCATATCTACCTTGTAGTAATAACCTTCTGGTGTAATATCACTAGGATAATCAGCATATTGTGCTAACATCGCTGTAAAATACCTACTTAGGCCATATTCATACATACCACCTATCACGATTTTCACATCTAGAGTATTGAGCATTTTTATCAAATCCATCACTTTATCTATGCCACCCAATCTAAATGGTTTTAACACAACGACCTCAATGCCAAAATCATTAATAGCTTGTGAAATAAGTGATTTAGATGTCGCTTTCTCGTCAATCGCAACGGGTGGTAGTTCATTTTTTTCAAAATGTGTTAAATGTTGTAGTGACTTAAAAGGTTCCTCAATATATAATATTTGCGCTTCACTTAGTGTTTTTAATTTATCATAATCTACTTTGCTTAATGATTCATTCGCATCGATGGCTATATCAGGTCGAAAAGCTAATTGTGACACCTTTTCCACATCATCTAAGATATCAGCATTCCATTTAAGCTTTACGCGTTGCGGTTGCGTTTGAACAAGTTGTTGAAAATTTCTTGAAGTCATGCCATTAACTGTCGCGCCATAAGGCACATTCAATGATTCTAAAACATGAAACATTTGATAACAAGCCATCACCAACATGCTACGTGTTGCAGGATAATTAGATAATTGCGTTAATGCATCTTGAATTTCTAAAAAAGAATGAAACGTTTTACCCTGAACCTGTTGAAACCATAGTTTTGAAAAATGTTTTACATCCTCTATTGTTTCATTTGCATACCAATTCGTTTCAAACGCATTGCTTTCACCAAAATATGATTTACCTTTATCTGTTATTAATTCAACGAAAAGCGCTTTGCGCGTATTCATTTTAACTTTAGGGGTAATGACAGGTGTTTTAAATTTTGCATTATAATCATACAAATGCATGTTAACTATTTTCATATGTACTCCTTAGTTAAGATTATAAACGCGTTCTTTGAAGTTTACCAGTTGACGTGTAAGGTAAACGAGATACTCGTTGAAATTGTTTAGGTACTTTATATTTTGCAAGTTTTTCTTTAAAAAACACAGTTAATTGTTCTTCTGCGATATCTTTATTTGCAACATAATATAGATAAGGTACTGAACCCCAAGTATCGTCCTCAACACCGATACACATAGCATCTTCGATATTAGGGAATTGTTTGGCTACAGATTCTATTTCAAATGGGTATATGTTTTCACCACCGCTAATAATTAAATCTTTTCTACGATCGTATATCATGACGTAGCCTTCCTCATCTATTTCCGCTATATCACCAGTTTTAAAATAACCGTCTTCGAATGTATCCATTTTTACTTTAGGAAAAAGATAACCATCCATTACATTTTTACCTTTAATCAATAGTTCTCCATGTCCATCTATATTAGGTGATTTAATTTTAACTTCAACATCATTACTCGGTTTGCCAACAGTATCAAATCGATGTTCAAGCATTTCAGGTGTCGCCGTTAAAAATTGCGAGCATGTCTCTGTCATGCCAAACGAATTATATATTGGTAAATCATAGCTTAAAGCTTGTTCAATTAAGTTACGAGAAAGCTTAGCCCCACCTAACAGTATTTTCTCAATATAGAATGGACGGTGTAATCCAGCATCCATTAACCATTTTAATGTTTGTGGCACCAGCGATACATGCGTTGGCGCTTCATTTTTTATGATATTTAACATTTGCTCCGTATTAAATTTTGATTCTAACCGTAATGTGAAGCCTTCAATTAATGAACGTAATACGACACTTAATCCTGAAATATGATATATCGGTAACACAGATAACCATTTTGTTTTCTCATTAAAACCCAAGCTTTCTCGACATCCAAGAGCACTCGCCAAATGATTATTGAATGTTTGCGGCACTGCTTTTTGTGGCCCTGTAGTACCGGATGTAAACATAATAGATGCTATACGCGTTAATGAAAATATCTCTTCAAAATACTTATCATTATTAACTGAAATAAGCTCATTAAAAGGCACAACTTGAATATGTTCTAATTCAAGATCATGCATGGAAATTACTGTATCAACATTTATTGAATCCATCTGTGCTATCATCTCATTTCGAGTTAACCGAGTATTTATCATAGCTGCTTCAATCCCTGCCAGCCAAGCAGCATTAATAAGCAAAACAGATTCAATAGTATTATCAATATAAAAGCCTATTCTCTTTTTATTTAACTGATGTAAAGTACAAGCAAGTTTTGAAGCTCTGTCGTACATTGTCGCAAACGTGACTTGCGTTTCACCATCATCAATAAATATATGTTCACCCTTTTGTTGCGCCTGTTGTTTTAACCAAAAATCCACTTCATCATTCCTCCATCTCATACTCATTATAACGTGTTTAGTCTTATTTAACAGTGTCTGCACATCAACAACAAATAATCTATTAAACTCAAATGTTATAATTAAAGGTAAACACGTTAACATTACCACAATGACCACAAAATAAAAAAGCATCCATAAATTGCCTGGATGCCTTTAATCCTAAGACTTACTATATAAGGTGTTGATCACCCATAGAAATGGATAGTCTATTCCACATATTAATTTGATTAATAATTAATACTAAATCTGTATATTCTTCTTCAGAGAATGATGTACGTACCTCATCATACAGTTTATCTGGCACACCATTTTTAGAGATATGTGTAATTGCTTCTGCTAATTTAAATGCTAACTTTGCTTTTTCAGAAAAAACATTCGTATCATCCCAAGCATTTAATAAATATATTTCTTCTTCTGAAACCTTCATTTTTCTAGCATCTGCAGTATGCATGCCAATACAAAATGCACAACCATTGATTTGTGAGACGCGTATTTTAATCAATTCACGTAGTTTTCTATCTATCGATGTTTTTTCAATTGTTTCTCTAAATCCATAATTAACCCAAGTTCTTCTTTTGCGATTTCATAATAGTCTATTCGATTATCCATGAATGAACCTCCATATCTTTTTAAACGAAGTGATTTATCTTTAAATTAATTAAAAATAAAAAATAATACTTGCAATCGTTGATATTTTACCACTATTAAAGCGTTGACAAACTTATTTTGGATATCTGCTATAAATATACAAGATTTGTAAATCAGACCCTAATTTTATTTTCGTTCAACTCATTATTTAAACTAATAAAAAACCTCGTTATTCAACACTTTAATAAGTTTAGAATAACGAGGCATCTATTATTAGCGGAGAGTGAGGGATTCGAACCCTCGAGACGCTTGTGGCGCCTACACACTTTCCAGGCGTGCTCCTTCGGCCAACTCGGACAACTCTCCATATAAAAAAACAGAAGCGATAATTCACTTCTGTTTATATGACCCCGACGGGACTCGAACCCGTGTTACCGCCGTGAAAGGGCGGTGTCTTAACCGCTTGACCACGGGGCCATGGCTCCACAGGTAGGACTCGAACCTACGACCGATCGGTTAACAGCCGATAGCTCTACCACTGAGCTACTGTGGAATAATTAAAATGGAGCGGGTGATGGGAATCGAACCCACAACATCAGCTTGGAAGGCTGAGGTTTTGCCATTAAACTACACCCGCACTTTAACGATTATGGGGCGGATGATGGGAATCGAACCCACGAGTGTCGGAACCACAATCCGATGCGTTAACCACTTCGCCACAACCGCCAAAGTATAAACTTTAAAAGAATGGTTCAGGACAGAGTCGAACTGCCGACACATGGAGCTTCAATCCATTGCTCTACCAACTGAGCTACTGAACCATAATAAAAATGGCGGTCCCGATGGGATTCGAACCCACGATCTCCTGCGTGACAGGCAGGCGTGTTAACCGCTACACTACGGGACCTATTTAAAAAGTTGCGGGAGGCGGATTTGAACCACCGACCTTCGGGTTATGAGCCCGACGAGCTACCGAACTGCTCCATCCCGCGATAATAATATTTATGACTCCTACCCAATCAGCATATCATAAACATTTACTTAATGTCAACGTTTTTTAAAATTAATTAACATTAACTTAATTCGAAATTAAAATTCAAATGCGATAATTGATGTTTGCACATCTCGTATCAATTAGGACTTACTCAGTATATAAATTTTTCACATGATAGTCAATGGATTCCAGAAATTATTTTGTGTAAAAATGGAATATAACTATAATATTTTATATTTTGTTTCTTATTTATACAAAAACCTATCACCCTTTATGATTGATACATCAAACAAAGCTTTTTACTAATTAATTTATCCTCCCATTTCTCCACTATAAATCTATAACAATAATAATTTCGATTACTCACTCATAATGCCTTGCATTTTACTTTGTAGCTGTGTAAATGTCGTGAAACCATCATCTTCCATAAAATGACCGCCAAATTCAGTTACTTTACATGTCCCTCCAAGCGTATCCATTAATCTTTTTGTTTCTTTGTAAGACACATAGGAATCATTTTTGGCACATAGACCATAAAATGCCTCTACTTTTTGTTTAACGTTTTCGTAATCTATATGAAAGTCTTCAATTTGATTGGTTTCAACAAATGGTATGACATCCTCCATGAATCCAGAAATACTAAATAATCCTTGTATAGTATTAATTTGTGATTTCTCTATAAACTTTAAAGCTGCGAGTGTTCCAAAACCATGCGTTACAAAAAACGTTTCATACTTAGTAACACAAATTTGATTTTTCATGTTACTCATCCAAGTATCAATATGATCATTTTCATCAACCGGCAAGTTAAATAAAGTTACATTATAACCTTCTAGCATGAGGTTACTGGCTAACCATTCATACCAATGATTTGATGCATCACCTTGTTTTGAATGTACTATAATTATATCCGTCATATAAATCCCCCATTAAAAATAACTTTCTAATATATATATATATCATTTTATCATTTATATAGCATGTCATCGTTTTTAATGCTACATAAATAATATCAATTAAAAAACGAGGCAGAAACCAAAATTGTATTTGATTTCAAATCCTCGCTCCGTATCTTTACTCGCATATACTCTATAATTCATTTAATAATTCTGATACTGCATTTTTACCTTGTAAAATACAGTCTGGCAGGCCAACCGCTTCAAATGAAGCACCGGCTATTCTTAACCTAGGATAATTATGTTTAATATGCGCTTGAATCGCAGATATGTTATCCATATGATCCACACGATATTGCGGCATACTATTAGGTAAACGATTCACAATACTGAAATCTGGTGCGCCTTTAAAAGTCATCATTTGTGTTAAATCTCGTTTAACAATATCTACAAGTTCTTCATCTGAATGATCTTTCACAACCGTATCACCTGGTTTACCAACATAAGCACGTATCAGCACCTTACCTTCTGGTGTAGTAAAAGGCCATTTTTTACTTGTCCATGTACATGCTGTGATATCGGTTTGGCTCGTTCTTGCAATCACGAAACCCGTACCGTCATAGGTATTTTCAATATGCTGTTCATCAAATGCTAGTACAACAGTTGCAACGGTTGTAGATGGCATTGTTTTGAAATAATCAAGGGCTGGATCATTACCAAACCATTTCATAAAGGTTTGATGTGGTGTGGTAACAAGGACACTGTCGTAGATATTTTTTTCATCATCTACAACAAGCTCATAATTCGTTTGTGAGATGACGATATCATCTATAGGTGTATTAAATCTGATTTTTACACCTTGGTTTACGACATAATCAGTTAATTTTTCAATAAAAGAAGTCAGCCCATGCCTAAATTGTTTAAATTGGCCTTTTGGTGCTCCTGGATATAATTGTCGTTGTTTTTGACGTTGCATTTTTTCGTATCGCATACCTTTAATTAAACTACCAAACTGTTCTTCTCTTTCTTTAAACTCCGGAAAAGTAGACATTAAACTTAATTCATCAATGTTTGTACCATAAATACCACCCATTAAAGGTTCAATTAAATTTTCTAAGACTTCATCTCCTAGACGTTCACGAAAGAATGACCCAACAGAAATATCGCGTTCTATTTGAATAGGCTTTTTAAATAAATCTAAACCAGCACGTAATTTACCTTTAGGCGAAATCAATTTTGTTTTAATAAAAGGTTTAAGGTTAGTTGGCACACCTAAGATAGATCCCCCTGGAATAGGAAACAGTTTATTTTTAGCATAAATATAAGATTGTCCTGTTTGATTAGTGATAAGTTCATCTGCTAATCCAATATCTTTAGCAATGTCTGTCATAATCTGTTTGCGTCCTAGATAAGATTCTGGACCTAATTCAATCGTATAACCATCTTTTCGATAGGTTTGAATCTTACCGCCAGTTCGATTAGTCGCTTCATATATCGTCACATCTATATCTGGTCGTTGTTTTTTTATAAAATATGCACTAGATAAACCTGTGATACCAGCTCCGATAATAGCAATACTTTTAGTCAAAATAAGTCACGCTTCCTTTAATAAACATTTTTTATCTCTTCAACAATTGCGCCAATAAATAGCGGATCAGTATCTGGCATTTTTGGACGATGATAATGTACACCTAATTCATCACAAATCACTTTACATTCATAATCGTTATCATAGAGTACTTCTAAATGTTCACAAACAAAACCCACTGGGGTATAGATAAAGTGTTCATATTTATGTTCATTGTATAACGCTCGAGTTAAATCTTGAACATCAGGTCCTAACCAAGGTGTACCCGTATTCCCTTCAGATTGCCATCCTTCAGCTACATGTATAATATTTGAATGTTGTTCTAATAACTGAGCAGTTTCATGTAACTCATTAGGATAAGGATCGTTATTTTTCTCAATTAAGCCTTTTGGCAAACTATGAGCTGAAACAACAAGAACTGTTTTGTCATGTTCATCTTGTGGAATATCTGCTAATGTTTCATTGATTTTCTCTGTCCAATATTGAATGAATTTAGGTTGTTGATAGTAATGTTCAACATGTTTAAACGTGATGCCGTATTTATCTGCTTCTTTTTGTGCACGTGTATTGTAAGAGCCAACTGAAAAGCTAGAATAATGTGGTGCTAATACAACTGTAACAGCTTCATCTATACCGTCTTCATGCATTGATTGTACAGCGTCTTCAATAAATGGGTGAATGTGTTTTAAACCGATATATAGTTTAAATTCAACGTCGTCATAGGCTTGATTGAGCGCATCACGAAGTGACTCTGCTTGTCTATTTGTCGTTCCTGCTAACGGAGATAAACCACCAATAAATTGATATCTATCTTTTAAATCTTGTAGTTCCGCTTCAGTAGGTTTTTTCCCATGTCTAATATCTGTATAATAAGCTTCTATATCGCTTTCTTTATATGGTGTTCCATAAGCCATAACCAATAAGCCTATTGTTTTTGTCATTTTAAGATCATCCTTTTGTATCATAATTTTTAGATGCATATGCCATAATTATTTGTAATTCGTGATAGTCAAAATTTATGTCGTACTATCTCTGTGTGTAGTCATGTACAAATGTAGTCACACGTTTTAATGTTTCGGGCTTCACCTCTGGAAATACGCCATGACCTAAATTGAAAATATGTTTGCCATGCGCTATCCCTTGGTCTAATATTGCTTTCAGCCTTTCTTCTATTACATCCCATGGTGCCAATAATAGAGATGGATCTAAATTCCCTTGCAATGTCTTATCAATGTTCATTGAACTAGCTTCTTTAATTGATAGCCTCCAATCCAATCCCAATACATCTATAGGTAATGTGTTCCATTCATCTGCTAAATGGCTAGCACCAACTCCAAATAGAATAACAGGTACATTATACTTCTCCTTAATACCGCTTATCAATTTATTCATCGCAGGTTTAATATAATAGCGATAATCTTGAACGTTCAATGCACCCACCCAAGAATCGAATACTTGGATAATTTGTGCACCTGCCTCTATTTGTGCAGAAGTATAAGTTATAGACATTTCAACTAAGTGATCCATTAATGCAAACCATGTCGCTTCATCACTATACATCATTGCTTTTGTAAAGTTATAGTTCTTAGAAGGACCACCTTCAATCATATAACTTGCAAGTGTAAATGGCGCACCAGTAAATCCAATCAATGGCACATTCAACTTTTCTTCAGTTAATAATTTAATCGTATCTAACACATAAGGTACATCTCTCTTTGGATCAATGTGTCCTAATTTTTCAACATCCTGTATCGTTTTAATTGGATTATGAATCACTGGACCTATACCAGATTTAATTTCTACATCCACACCTATTGGCTGTAGAGGTGTCATGATATCTTTATAAAGTACCGCTGCATCTGTATTATAGTTATCTACAGGCAGATGTGTTACATACGCACACAGTTCTGCTTGGTGTGTAATTTCAAATAATGAATACTTTTCTTTTAATCTTCTATATTCTGGCTGAGACCTGCCAGCTTGACGCATAAACCAAACTGGTGTGTGCGAAACCGACTCGCCTTTTATCATATTTAGGATCGTATTGTTTTTATTATGCACCTTTTAATCCTCCTAGATTATAATCATTCTTGTCTATAATACCATATTGCTTAATTACGCGTGTTTTATTGTTCTAAAATGTCATAAAAAAGACAAACAGTCTCATTTTAACAGCTTAATTATTTGACTATTGTTTTATAATAAAAATCAATTATAATGTTATCAAAGCCTATTTTATATTTATTTGAAAAAGTAGATATTTTTATAGTAAAGTGAAATAGTTAATTATACTTTCATATACCAAGCAAGGGGGACAATCTTATGAAAATTTATGCATCTTATGGAACGTTTGGTTACTTAAACCAGATTAGGCTAAATAATCCTGACCATAACTTATTACAATTTTCAGCGTCTGATTCTTCAGTCATTCTTGAAGAAACTGACCAAACTTCTGTATTAAAACAACCTTTAGTCTATGATGTACTTAAAGCTGAGGGAGATTTAAATGAAAATTATTTTTATTCGGTCATATTTGTACCTACATCAGAAGATCATGCTTATCAACTAGAAAAAAGATTAGAAAATATTACTGCTGACTTTAAACAATTTGCGGGTTATCGAAGCTATCGTTTCTTAAAACCTGATCAAGGTTTAACTTATAAGATTTACTTTGGCTTTGAAAGTAGAACGGCTTATGAAGACTTTAAAGCATCATCTATTTTCAAAGATAATTTTGATAAATTAGCATTAAGTCAATTCTTTGGTTCTAGTGGCCAACATTCTAGTTATTTCGAAAGATATTTATTCCCTATCGATGATAATTGATTTAATGTAATGAACTTAAAAACACTGTTTATGTCAAAGCAAATGACATAAACAGTGTTTTTTTAATCTCGCAATAACGTTTCTTGATATTTTAATTTTTTAATTACATTTCTAATTGTTAACCAACCCACTATTAAGAATAATAAGCCAAAATAACTGTATAATGGGAAAGATATCGCATATACGATAATAAATAAAATGCCTATCATAAACATTAATCTATATAAAAATTGTTCATAACCTTTAATCACTTTTGATTCTGGTGTTGGCCAAACTTGTGGCCATAAACCATATGCCTGTTGTGTATAAAATTGTGCCATTTGAAGCAAGATAATATACATAAACAAACTTCCTATGATCAAAGTGATTACGGGTTGATGCAACCAAAACATAAGAATGAGCGCAATAATAACTAACCTTAATATTATATTAAAAACATCTTTCCCTCTTGCGAAGCTCCTAACGAATAAATATAAATACATATAATTCTCATTGAATTTCTTAAACTTAGGAGTTCGTAAAATAGGATCCAAATAACTTCGTCGAACCGCTGTTTCTTTAAGGTGTTTGACATCTGTAAACATATTTACAAATTTATAGTAATTCATATGATGTTGTTGCTCTGACTTAATCATTCTTTCCCAAGGAAACAATTGATGCTTATTTTGATATTGAAGTAGTAGTGTTAAGCCTATAATAATTAATATCGAAGTAATACTTGCAAATGATTTGGCATCTAATGTCACATAATAGCCTGATGCAAATACAATAAAAAGTAATGTATGCAATGACCAACTTTCCAATTTATACGTGTACCATTGCCATTTTAATAATAAGCCTACAAATGGCATGATTAACATTAATAATGCAAATAATATATAAAAGCCAAATGTCTGGTCATTAATCACATAAAACAATGGAAATAATACAATCATAATAACAACTTGTAAGCCAATACGTGAAACATAGCTATAAATCAAACTTTGCTTAATATAGTGATTCATATTGCTTTCGAATGGCAATAAAAATAATTTATCTGCATCTTTAAGCAACGTACGTAATGGAAACATTGACGTTATTGAAACGAATATACTAACAATAAGTGAATAATTAATATGTTTCGGTATTGATTTAAGCCAATCACCGTAGCCTAATATAAATGCACCTAACATAATAACTAAAAACAAAGAAAAATGACCATTAAAAATAAATTTATTATAATATTGTTTTTCTTTACTTATTTCACGTTTTCTAGTTTTAAATAATTGTTCTGCATCTCGTGTCATGAATTTTGGCCACCTTGCGTGACATGGATATAGATTTCATCTAATGTCTTACCTTTTAGCCCTGTTTGAGCACGCAACTCTTCCAAGTTTCCAAAAGCAACTATTTCTCCTTCATCCATGATTAAAAATCTATCACAATAACGCTCTGCAGTTGCTAGTATATGTGTACTCATCAGCACTGTACGACCTTCTTGCTTTTTTTCCACCATCAAATCTAACATAGATTGAATACCTAACGGATCTAAACCAAGAAATGGTTCATCGATAATATATAGTTCAGGATTAACTATAAATGCGCATATAATCATCACTTTTTGTTTCATACCTTTAGAAAAGTGACTTGGAAAAATATTTAATTCATCTTCTAAACGAAACGTTTTTAATAATGGACGCGCACGTTCCATAGCAACTTCTCTGCTAATATTATATGCCATTGCTGTCATATAAATATGTTCTTGTAAAGTTAGTTCTTCATAAATAACTGGTGATTCTGGTATATACGATAACTTTCTTCTATATGTTTCAACATCTTGCTTTATATTTATATCAGAAATAGACAAGTTACCTTCCATAGGTGTTAACAATCCAAGCATATGCTTAATCGTTGTACTCTTACCTGCCCCATTTAATCCTATAAGTCCCACAATTTCACCTTGTGTTAATTCAAAATTTATATTTTTAATTACAGGTCGTTTTCCATAACCACCTGTTAAATGTTCTACTTTTACTGTCATATAGCACCTCCACAAAATATATTGTATCAAAAATCTTTAATTAGTCATAAATTTACTGCAAAAACTGACGTAAATAATACAGTAATGCTATAATAGGCAATAACAATCTTACAAGGAGTGAAGATTTTATGTCAGAAACAATCTTTAGTAAAATTATAGATGGTGAAATACCAAGTCATAAAGTATATGAAGATGAATATGTCTATGCATTTTTAGATATATCACAAGTTACCAAGGGTCATACACTTTTAATCCCTAAAAAAGCATCTGCTAATATTTTTGAAACTGACAGTGAAACAATGAAACATATTGGTGTCGCACTGCCAAAAGTTGCTAACGCTATTAAAACAGCTTTTAACCCAGATGGACTCAATATTATACAGAATAATGGTGAATTTGCCGATCAATCTGTCTTTCATCTTCATTTCCATTTACTACCAAGATATGAAAATGATGTCGATGGTTTTGGCTATAAATGGGAAACACACGAAGAAAGTATCGACGATGAACAAAAGGCTGAAATTGCACAAGAAATAGCCGCTCAATTCGATTAATCATGCTTACCTTATTACATATGGGGTATATAAAAAATATTAACGGATGAGATACTACTAGAAATGAGGAGAATTTTTATGAAAACAGCTCAAATATTATTAGGCCTAGGCGCTGGCGTTGCAACTGGCCTCGGTGTAGCTTTAATGAATCGTGATAAAAAAGATTCTAGCCTAAATACTGCACGTGCTAAAAGACCAACTGGTGCTGAATCAGAAGTAGATAGAGAAATAAACACAATTAAGCAAAGTGTGAATGACATAGCCAACTATATTTCACAAATCAAAACTGAAAGTACTGAATTCGGTAGTTCTATCGGTGACGAAGTAAAAACGATGATTGGTGATTTCAAATCTGATATCAATCCAAATATTGAGAATTTGCAATCACATATTGAAAACCTTCAAAACCGTGGTGAAGAAATTTCAAAAGCATTTGATAAAGATGAAAAATAACCACTAATTAAAGTATCAATTATTGAACTGTTATCTAACATTTAAACTAATGCTAGATAACAGTTTTTTAATTGAAAATACTTTTATGCATGCTATAAACTTAACTACTCAAATGATGGAATATATCTTGACGTTTCACATATTAAGATAGATAATACATAAGCATATATCATATGACTTTAGTTTAAGAGGAGTGAATAAACAATGTATCTCTGTACAAGACAAATCGATATCAATGCTCGATTTGGATTACCAAGGATTGCATTTCTAAGTTTAGTTACAACCATTATTACATTTCTCCTTGCTTATGAAATACTCTATTTTTTTTCTAACACAAAACTAACTGATCAATATTTTTTAATCTTTTTACTACTCGTGGTTATTTTGTACCCTATCCACAAAGCCATTCACCTCATATTTTTTATTCCATATTATAAATCGTTTAAAAAATATAAATTGTTACGGCATAAAAAAATACCATTTTATAATACGTATGTGAACACACCAGTAAATAAGTATTATTTTTGTTTTGATTTAATAACACCAGTTATAATCATCACTGTAATTTGTGCTTATTTCAGTACATTGTTTCCACAATACGGTCATTATCTGATGTTTTTAATTGCTTTAAATATGGGTTATTCAGTTATGGATTTTCTATATTTAAAAATCATTTTATTTTCAAATGAAGGTGATTATATAGAAGAACATCAAACAGGTATTAATATATTAAATAAAGTTAATACGCATTATGAGAAAAAAGTATAGTCTTGTTTCATAACGATTTACTTGTATGCATAGATAAATATTACAGAGGTGAACATAAGTAATCTAACAATAGGTTACGATGTCACCTCTTTTTTGATTAAGTTATATCAAAAGTCACAAAACACTAATACTATAGTTGTAGAAATTATGTTTCTAATTGGTGAATAATCAATAATATGTTATATTTACGTTGTTATTCTTACAAAAGGAGTTTCCAACTATGAAAACATTTAAAAAAGTTTTACTTCCTGTTACAGCTAGTGCATTGTTATTAGGCGCATGTGGTAACAGTGCAACAGATTCAAAAGAAGATACAATTATTTCTTCAAAAGCTGGCGACGTTAAAGTCGAAGATGTTATGAACAAGATGGGTGATGAGCAAATTGCTAATACATCATTCTCAATCATGTTAAACAAATTGCTTGCTGATAAATATAAAGACGATGTAAATACAAAAGATATTGATAAAGAAGTTGAAAAAGAACAAAAACAATATGGTGGCAAAGATCAATTTGAAAGTATGTTAAAACAACAAAAAATGTCTATAGGCGATTATAAAGAACAGAAAAAATTACAAGCTTATCAAAAAGAACTACTTAATGATAAAGTGAGTATGTCTGACAAAGAAATTAAAGAAAATACCAAAAAAGGCTCTCACATTCTAATTAAAGTTAAAGAAAATAAAGATGATAAAGAAGGCTTATCTGATAAAGAAGCTAAAGCAAAAGCTGAAAAAATCCAAAAAGAAGTTGAAAAACACCCAGATAAATTTGGAGAAATTGCTAAAAAAGAATCAATGGATAAAGCCTCTGCTAAAAAAGATGGTAGCTTAGGTTATGTCGTCAAAGGTCAAATGGAAGACAAATTTGAAAAAGCATTATTCAAACTTAAAGAAGGTAAAGTATCTGACGTAGTTAAAACAGATTACGGTTACCATATTATCAAAGCAGATAAAGAAAATGACTTTGATAAAGAAAAAGGCAAATTAAAAGCACAATTAATTCAAACTAAAATTCAAAAAGATCCTAAGCTTTTAACTGACGCTTATAAAGAATTATTAGATGAATATAAAGTTGATTATAAAGATAGAGATATTAAAAAAGCGATTGAAGACTCAATATTAGATCCAGAAAAAATCAAACAACAGCAGCAACAACAACAGCAACAACAATCTATGCAACAAAGTGGTGCTGGCATGTCAACTGGACAATAATTTCATAAATGAATCAAGTGGTATAGAAACCTATTCAATTAGATTTCTATACCACTTTTTTCGAAAATGAAAAAGGTTCGAGAACATCCACAAATTTCTCGAACCTTTTAATATTATATATCCAACCTAAAAGACCTTCATTATTAATCTAGCGATTTAGGATTGTAAAATTGTCTACCATCTAATCCAAAAATACGTTCTGTAAATTGACCTTTATCAGTTTTCTTATAAGCTTTTTCAAACATATTCATTTTCGCATCTATATTATCAATGAAGAATAATATTTCTGCCTCTTTCATATGAGGTAATTTCGGCGAACCAAATTCCATTTTACCATGATGCGCTAAAATCATGTGGCGTAGCAATAACACTTCTTCACCTTCAAGATTCAGCTCTCTTGCCGCTTCTGCGACTTCATCACTAGCAATTGAAATATGCCCTAATAAATTACCTTCGACAGTATAGGAAGTAGCTACTGGACCACTTAATTCTCTAACTTTGCCTAAATCATGCAAAATAATTGCGCTATATAACAAACTGCGATTTAACAATGGATAAATATCACAAATTGATTTTGCAACACGTAGCATTGTTAACACATGATAGCTTAAACCACTCGCAAAATTATGATGATGTGTACTAGCTGCTGGAAAAGTAAAAAACGCTTCTTGATGCTTACGTATCAAATGTCTCGTAATACGTTGTAACGTTGCATTTTCAATGTCCAACATATAATGCGATATTTCCTCTTGAATTTCATCTGGAGTAAGCGGCGCCCCATCAACAAAATCTTGCGTTTTCATATTATCATCTGGTGTAGCTAATTTTATCTTGTTTATCTTCATTTGCTTACGACCACGATAATTAATTACATCACCAGTAACATGTACGATTTTCTCAGGTTCTAATATTTTCATATCTTCTTTACTCACAGTCCACAATTTGGCTTCTATATCGCCACTTTTATCTTGTAAGTATAGTGTCATATAGTCCTTACCTTGAGCAGTAACACCTTGTGTCGCTTTATGGATTAAGAAAAAATGATCTACTGAATCACCTGGATTTAATTTTTCTACATTTCTCATTATTTACCGCCTTCCTGAATTTTATCTAAAGTAATAATTTGTTTTGAATGCACACTATTATCTTTCACACATGTAAAGTATAGGATTTGATAACTGTTAGGCATTTGTCTCAAATAATTCATCATGATTTCTTTTCTTTGCTTATCAAAATGAACAAACGCATCGTCTATGATAATTGGGAACGGATAATATGGCTTTAATGTTTTAATTAAACTTAAACGCAATGCAATGTATAAGATTTCTTTTGTTGATTGGCTTAATTCTACGGGTTCATACATTTGACCATTAACTTGTTTAACCATTAAATTATCATTTGCATACGTAACTTGAACATAATGACCATTTGTTAAATGCGCAAAGATATCTGTTGCTTCATTTATCACTTGTGGTAAACGTTTATCTTTAATTTGTTTAATATGTCCTTCTACCAATGCTTGTAAATAACTTAAACTTGCCCAATCTTTCGCTTCAGCATTCACTTTATTTTTCAATATGTGGAATCTATGTCTTAAATCAGCTAAAGTCTTATCTGTTTCCATATCTGTGATTTTGGCATTTAAGTCACTTACTTCAGATTGCATTTCTAAATACTGATCATTATACTCATCAACTTGACGTGCTAATACTTCATCTTCGTTTGTAAGTTGTGCAGATGTTTTCGCACTTAAACTTGAACTTGTATCATAATTATAATTTTGATTTTCCAGATATTTTGATAAGTCATTAAATCTCGACATATTTTGATGATAATTTTGATATTGAACATGATGTTGATAATATGATTCTTCATCGTTAACATTAACAAAATTGAATAATTGGTCAATCACACGGCTATTTTCATTTAATCTACTATTCAGTTGTGAAACTTCACTTTCAATTAATTTGATTTGTTCATCATTACGTGTCCATTTTTCCAAATTACTTGTTTCTTCTTTAAGCCATTGTCTTATATCGTGGAATAGCGATAATTCATTAAAATACGTAAATTGGTTTTTAGTTACTTCTTGCGCATGTTCGTAAAAATCATTTAATTGTTGTTTTAAGGCTTGTACCTGCGTTTGCAAATCATCGATATGCTTTTCATGTGTTTTAATTTTATTCATTGTTCCAATACTATCTACGATTAATTCATCTGACATTTTATCAGATAAATATAAATCAGCTTTCACTTTATCAATGTTTTGTTGCGCATTTTGATATTGTTCCTTTGCCTGAGTTAAAGTATTGGTTAAGTATTCAGCCTTCTTATCTATTGCTTCTTTTGTTTTGATTGTTGTTTGTAGCTGTTCTCGTACTCTGTACTGATCATCCAAGTCGAAGTCAAGATCATAGTTATCTTCAAGTTGTGTTACTTGCTGTTGCAAATCTTCAATTTCTTTAGAGAAAGATTCACTATGTCCGACCTCTTTCGTTTTAACAAAGAATATACCGACAATAAATACGACTGATAGAATAGCAAATATAATCCCGAAAATGATATTCGCAGATACAAATGAGAAGACTGTCAGTCCAATGCCAATAATAGCCAATATAATTAAACTTATTCGCATTAAATTTTGTTTCTTCTCATTCTCTCTTTGCTCTTTATCAAATGTTTCTTTCATTTTTTGATAAAGATTGTTTTTCTCTTGAAGCTCAAACACTTGTCTATTATATTGTTTTTTCTTTTCAAAGTTCTCTTCTGGAACAATATCTGCTTCAAGCGCATTCATTTCTGCGTGATTTGTATCATTATCAATTTTATTTTCTTCAATATTACGTTCGAGTTGTTGGATATAAGCCATTTGTTCTTGTTTATCTTTTATTTGATTACTGACATGACTCTTCATAGCTTCTGAACCATCGACTTCATGATGAACAGTTTGCCATCCAATGTTTGACTTCAAGCCTTCTTTTTCACGTTCTTTATCTTGTATTTCTTTATCTAACGCCTTAACTTCATATTCTTTTTGTTTTATTTCATTTTCTTGTTGATGTAAATGATTAAATGCATCAATGTCACTTTGCCTTGGTACTGTTATTTTTTCATTTTCGGCTTTAAGATGTGCTAATCGTTCTGTTCTTAAACTGATATCACGCTTTAAATTTTGAGTTTGTAACTTTGCCGATTCATAACGATCTATACCTTGTTCTGGAAAAACAACAGGCTCTATATTCAATTGGGTTTCCAATTGTTTCCACTCTTGAGTCTGTTCAAGTAAAGCGAGTTCTTTTTGTTTACGTTCATGCATTTTAGATAGCTGTGCTAAATTTTGTTTTAAATTATTAAGTCGTCTTTCTGCTTTATCTTTATCATCTACTAATCGCTTATAAGAAGTTAATTTTGCTTCTTCTTCACGAATTTGGCCTTCTAATTCTTTCAGTTGTTCTATTTGTTGATTGATAATTGGATTGCGACCATTTTTTTTATAAAGTTCTTCCTTTTTAGTATTTAATACCTCACGCATAGTCGTAAATTCAGTAGAGCCTAAAGCACCAGCTTGTAAAAGATAATTTTGTAATTGTGTTTCATCCATATTTTTATGAATATCTTGCAAACCTAAAACATCGAATGAAAAAATCCCTTGATACGTACGTTTCGAGATAAAATTCAGTTCTTTTTTTAACCAACTTTCATCTTTAATGCTACCATTAGGCAAATAAACTTTCACATCACCAGTCGCACTGCCTTTAATACGTTCTACTTCGACAAGCGAGCCGTCATCTTGAATTAATGTTAATTTACCACCGTATTGATTACCTAATCTTGGTTCTAAACGTGGTTCGTTCTCTTTTTTTGTAGGAAATCCAAAGAGAATTGAATGAATAAATGCTTGTATTGTAGATTTACCCGTTTCATTTTCACCATAAATCTGAGTAAATGATTCGTCAAATTCAATTTTTCTTTCAATAAATCTACCGTATCCATAAATCTCTAATGATTTGATTTTCATATTATTCACCCCTCATATCTGACTTCAATAATTCTTCAGCATGTTCAATTAATGCTCTTCTATCGAAATCACTATAATTTTCTAGATATTTAGACGCTTTGGGATTTAAATACAAATCATTCATAGCACCGTCATAAACAGTTGTATCATCTATTAATTCAGGCGAGAATTCTTTAACTAATGTATTTTGATCTTCATATTTGTTTTTAATTGAGAGTTGTTCTACAAATACAAAATCATGCTCATTTTCTTCAAAATCACTTATCATTTCATGTACTTGCAAAATATCTTGTTCAGATATCAATTGATCTGAATTTACAACAACTTTCAATTGATAGATGGCTTTTCCATTTTTTCTCACTTGTGATTTAAAAGATTGAATGTCATCAAAAAGACCTTGCTTCGATGTTTTATCCGATTCTATAGTTGCTTTTTCAAATCTTATAAATTGAGTAGGAACAAATTGCGCGTTGAGTTTTAAATCGTCCCCTTCAACTAACAAGCATCCTTTTTCACCCAGCTCTTTAAAATGTCTGCCTTGAATGTTACCAGGATAATGAATTTGTGGCATATCACTCAGTTGTTGACGCTCATGAATGTGGCCTAAAGCCCAATAGTGATATAACTTATTATTTAAGTCTTCTAGTCTGAATTCAGTATATCGATCATTGGTATTTGATTTGCTATATGTACCATGCAAGATACCAATATGTATGCCTTTTTGACCTTGACTTGAAGGATATGCATCTAATTTATTTTCATAACTTGCATCATTTTGATAACTAAAACCATGCAAATAAATCTCTTCGCCATTTTTAGTGATTGTTTGATAAGTTTCAACATTTTCAGAGAAAACGGAAACATTATCTGGCCATACTGTGCCAATACTTGCTGATAATGGATCATGATTCCCGTGACATAAATAAACAAATATTTGTTCTCTCTTTAATCGTTCAAACTGTTCCTTTAAGAACACCTCTGCACGTAGCGTGCGGTTATGTTGATCAAATAAATCACCAGAAATAATCATAAAATCTATTTCTTCATTTAATGCTAAATCTACTATTTTTTTAAAACTTTCGTAAGCACTTTTTTGCATATCATCAAAAATAGACTGACTAAGATAACTTCTAGATTTAAAAGGACTATCTAAGTGTAAGTCAGCGCAATGAATAAATTTCACCATACAGTATAGTTCTCCTTTATTGAAAGGTTTATTTGTACTTATGCATATACCACAATTAATTAACATCTAAGTTATTTCTGTCACTTGTTAAATTGTATGCATAACAATCCCTTTTATCTCTATATTTTACCATATTGTTTATTCACCAGTCGATAAAACTAAGCGAGCAATCACTTTGTTTCTCTAATATCTACCTTATTAGTAAAAATCCCTTTCAATCAGTAGCCAAAATATAATCAATCTATATATTCACAAAAAAATAGACCAAGACAAATATATGTCTCGATCTATTTAACCATATAGGTCGCATCGGTATTGAACTACTACAAAATCAAATTTATAAAAGATAGGATTACTGTTTTATTCTTTAACCGACTATATTATTTAAATAATATTCATTTACATTCAACTAAAAATTAGTCAGCGTAAATTTCATCTAAAGGTTTAACAATGATTTGGTTGATTTCTTGGAATACTTGGCTCATATTTTGTTCAGCAGCCATTAATTCAGAAATGTTTGAATCATTCTCGATTTTTTGAGCTTGTTCTTGTGCTTTTTGTAGCTCTTCTTCACCGATTTCTTCACCTTGCATTTGTTTTTGTTGGAAACTTAATTGTGTTTCACGGAATTCATCAAATAAATCTTTTGATTCTTGATTTTCTTTAACTTTTGCATAAGCATTTTGAATAGCTTGATATTCATCACTTTCTCTTAATGCTTGTTCTAATTGATTTGCATGATCGTATAAATTTACTGCCACTATGCTTCACTCCTTTTTTGTATATGTGTGAAAACCACATCGATATTACAATAACATAATTTAATATGTTATACAAAAATTGCAATTACACCTTGGAATAAACCGATTATGCCACCGAGTAAAAATCCCAAAAACATGATTAATTTCAATTCTTTATTAGCGATATCAATGATTAATTTTTCAATATAAGCTAAATCAAATGTATTAATTTGTTCTTCTACCATTTGTCTCAAGTTTATTTTTTTCATAATTGGAGATAGATGTTTTGACGCATTATCAATAATTACATCGGTTAACGTCTTAGATACTTTTGTTTCTAAGAATGAAATAAAGCGTGGCATAATGGTATGCAATGGTTTATGTGAAGTTTGTTCTAAGTCCACATATCTTAATGCTAATTCTGTCACTGATGTTTTAAAAGCTTGATATTGCGTTTCATTTATCAATTCATTCAACTGTTTCGATTTCATTGTTGCATATTCATTTTCAATAATCTGCGTAGCAATTGCTTTTGCTTTAGGATGACTCGTTAATCTAATGAGTTCATGCTGTATTCGCTCTGCAATGCTTTCTTTTGTCATGAACATTTGTAACATACCAACAATTTTTCCTTTTTCGTTGAAGAATGTATCTAACATAGAAGCAATATCTGCCCCACCTTTTTCTGATTTCAAGTA
The DNA here is from genome assembly GCF_000010125.1 of Staphylococcus saprophyticus subsp. saprophyticus ATCC 15305 = NCTC 7292. Lineage (NCBI taxonomy): Bacteria > Bacillati > Bacillota > Bacilli > Caryophanales > Staphylococcaceae > Staphylococcus > Staphylococcus saprophyticus. The sequence continues at coordinate 986,738 of NC_007350.1, read as the reverse complement.
TACGCGTGCTCTATCAAATAACAACTCAGGAAGTAGCGCAACTTTATCATCTATACTACTTTCAATGTCATTAGGAATAAGTTGCTGGATTGGCGTATTTTGATAATCTAAATAAAAGTTATCCATTTTATCTGAAATTAATTCATCTAATTTTTGATTTGCTGTTTTAGAAAAATCAATATCTACAATGTCTGCTAATGATTGTATTGTCGTATGATTCTCTTTCAATTTAGCGATTTGCTTAAATATAATCTCTTCAATTGCATCTCTAGAAGTTGGTGCATTTAACTTAGCTTGAATAACTTCTTCTGTAAGTAAGTGTTCTTCAACGACTTGACCAATTTTATCCGCAATTTCTTTTCTTCTATTAGGTATTAATCCAGGAGTGAAAGGCACTCTCTTTTTGAAAATATAATATGTTTTAAACGGGTGAAACAACATTTTAACAGCAATGACATTGGTTACCCCACCAATCAGTGCGCCTATAACCATCATAAAGATGATAACTAAAAATGTCTGCATGTGTATGACTCCTTTGTTTGCTTAAATAAATTTCAAATTTTCTTATAATCATTTTTACATTGTATAACATATAACGATTCATTGTGTAGAAAAACATTCCAACATTTTACTTATAAAATAAAAAAAGACCTAAATCTATGTTTAGGTCAAGTAGAGGTAGAGTGACTAAATCATTCATATATAATATCACTTCCCATGACTGATAATTATATAAATAATGATTCTTCTATCACTAATTGAATTAATATTATACGTGCATTAATTCTTCTTTAGAAATTCTACCAAAATAAGTTTCAGCTTCTCTTAATTTTGAAGTACCAAATATCGGCTGTGTCTCTTGATTTAGCACACGATAGATATCACTCACTTTGTTACTTTGTAAGATGAAGCCATTACGACTATCAACAGTGTTCCAATAGATATCACTTGTTGTAGAATGGTTAGGATATGCACAATGATTACGAGAAATCGTTTGTACCATTTCTAGAGGATCACATCCAAATGTACTATTTAACACATCTGAATCTCTAAATAATGCACAAATTGACACACATGTTGTCCAGTTAGGTAATACTCTCTCTTTTTCTATTTGTACCAATGTCTTTTTAGAAAGACCTATTGTTTGGGCCATCGTATCTTGCGTATAACCTGCTTCAATACGTACCATTTTAAATTTTGTTTGAATTAAATCTGTGAAACTCTGTCTATCCATTACTTTAATCTACCTTTCATAAAAGAATATTTTATCCGGACACAAGAAATTGCAATAATACACGCTTCTTGAAACACAAATTACATCATAATACAATTTTTAGGAAAATAAAAGAGTGAAATGAAATTTTCATTGTTAATTATCATTGGCGCAATTATCAAAATAATCAATCTTATATCTTATAATATTTTAAAAACAAAAATCACTTTGTTTGTAAGCGTATTATTATTGTGAAATGTGTTATCAACTCAAATTACTTATTACTCTTTTAAGATAAAAACACTATTTATTATTATAGACCATTTTTCTTGTTTACGCATAGATAAACTACAAATTTCTCTAAATTAATTTAAATGATAGCTTTTGTTTACATTATTCAAAATTTTCATTATAATCTGAGTTACTTTTAAAATTTTGAGGTGCTTAATATGAAAAATACATATATATTACTAGCTAGATGTACAGACAGCGTAGGTTTAACGTCATTAATTACAACGATTATTGCGGATCATGGATCTAATATTTTACATTTAGATCATTTTACAGAGTATGAAAGCAACCAATCTGAAAATGGTAAATTATTTTTACGCTTAGAATTTGAACAAGTTACAGAACTTAAAGAAGCATTAGAATCGACTTTAAATCAATACGATATAAAATTTGAACTTTTCGATAATAATGATAAAACGAAAATCGCATTATTTGTTTCTAAAGAAGATCACGCATTTAACGAAGTGCTATTAAGAGTACAACGAGGTGAATTGCCTGCAGAAATTGTATGTGTCGTAAGTAACCATGAAACAAACAGACATTTTGCTGAATCTTTGTCTATTCCATTTTATTATGTGCCAAATAATAAAGAGAAACAAGAAGTAGAGCAAGAGATACTTAATATTTGTAGCCATCACGAAATCGATCTCATTGTACTAGCAAAATATATGCAAATTTTAACTGATCATTTTGTAAGTCATTATCCAAACCAAATTATAAATATTCATCATTCATTCTTGCCATCATTTATCGGTGCAAATCCTTATAAACAAGCTTGGGAACGCGGTGTTAAACTTGTAGGCGCTACAAGTCATTATGTTACGTCGGATTTAGATGAAGGCCCAATTATCGAACAGGATGTCACACGCATAAATCATCGCTACAGTGTTCAAGATTTAAGAAAAATAGGACGTCACGTTGAATCAACCGTGCTAGCACAAGCAGTCGAATATCACGTACAACATAAAATTATTGTAAATGATGGAAATAAGACGATTGTCTTTAATTAACAAATATTTTTTGTGTACTAATCACTGTTTCAGAGATAAAAAACAAAATTTTTAAGAATTATATATTTTCTAAAACATACTATTATAAATAGATACATTTAAAGTTATCTGAAACTCATTGTATTGACTTCAGATAACTTTATTATTTATATATAGTTCCACTTACTCCTGTAATATACTTCTTTAATTTACTTATATATCGTTCAATTCTGTTATACAACAGAATCTGACGATTATAAAATGATTATGCGATTTCATTAATTTTTTTAAATTTAATAGACTCGAAATACCAGTATATTGGAAAGCAATGATCTAATCGCACTATTCAATAATCTATTTTTATTCTCCCTATCATATGACTCAAAATATTCTATGTATCACATGATAATTCATTTACTTACATTCCAAATATAATGTATAATTATTTTCACTAATATTAATAAAAACTAAATATGAAAGCGTGATATGTTCAAATGAATTCAGTATGGTTTATATTAAAGGAACAGTTGACGAACCTGTATTTAATTAAAAGACTAGCAGATTTCCAATTACGAATTTCTAACCATAACAACTATTTAGGTGTAGCTTGGGAAATCATTAATCCAGCATTACAAATTGCAGTATATTGGTTTGTATTTGGTCTAGGTTTACGGAATAATGCTACTCATGATGGGATACCTTTTATTTATTGGCTTATTGTAGGTATAAGTATGTGGTTTTTTGTAAATCAAGGTGTTTTAGAGGGTACAAAAGCGATTGTATCAAAATACAATCAAGTTGCAAAAATGAAATTTCCATTATCTGTCACACCTAGTTACATTGTATTTAGTAGATTTTATGGACATCTCGGCTTATTGTTGATTGTGTTAATCATTTGCTTTTCGGGTGGATATCACCCTTCTATTTATTCATTACAATTATTAATTTATGTACCTTATGCCTTAATATTAACGACTATTATCTCAATATTAACATCAACTTTGGCCGTATTGGTTCGTGATACGCAAATGGTTATTCAATCGTTAATGAGAATCATATTTTTTGTATCTTCCATATTATACGCACCTAAAAATGAAATTGTGGTAACAGTCATGAAATTAAACCCGATTTATTTTTTAGCTGAAGGATACCGAGCCGCCCTATTGCACAAAGAATGGTATTTTATTAATCATTGGCATTTAACTGTTTATAATTTTGTACTTGTCTTGTTTCTTTTTATCGTAGGAGCTGTCGTGCACATGCGTTATAGAGATCATTTTGCTGATTTTATGTAATTTATCATAATAAAGCCCCCTTACATTGATAGAACTACTTTTTCATTTTATGAAAATAAGGCATTCCTATACATAAGCTCTAGCTTTTGTATTCTATATAAAGTGTATCCGCGGCTTTATACATGTGCATTAGCTTAAATGTACATTATTTTCCACTTCTCAATTTAACCGCCCTTAGCTAAACGATGTAATCATTATTGAAACTCCACCATTATCCGACATTTCATATATGTAATTTGTAATAGACTATTCTCATGTTATACTCAATTAAAATAATTTATAAGTAAATGTTTTGTCAATATATGACAAATAAACTTTAGATTGGGGAATTAATTATGCAAGTAGATATCAATCATCCCGTCATTGCTATAAGTGCTTCGTTAAAATTTTTTCAATTACAAACTGTTTCAGGGCAACTCATTTTGCTAGATGATCGTATCATCTTTAAATCTCTAGAGACAATGCAAATTGGAAATATTAAGGAGACATTTTTATTTACAGATATCAAAAGCTTGAAGACAGGTTTCTCACTTTCACCTTTTAGAATTACAATAATGGACCATGATGGTGAAACATGGATATTTGATCAAGTCCATCGTAAAGATGCAAAAAAATTTGTAGAACTGTATCATGCTATTACATAATACCCATTTAGCCTTCATCATTTTTAATATAAGTTACTAAAAAAATGTTTGTAACAGACAACTGATTATCAATTAAATTTGCCTATCAAACGTGCAACTTACTTATGTTATTGCACATATATTGCATCTAATTTAATCGGCTGTCACTACTTATCTTTATCATCTTTTCTGCCAAAGAAATAATCAATAATTAAAATGATTAAAGGTATAGATAATGTTATGAATACTGAATAATGACCTCTCTTTATAAAAAGTATGTGCATATCACCGTTATTATTAAACAAATTGCTAAGACAATCAGTACATATAATTTATTTTTATTCATATGCATAGTTCTCCTTCAAATTTAGTTCAATCACAAGATAACATATGATGCAAATCACTTCTAATTTGATGATATCCGTGTTTCAGTGTTTATGATTATTAAAAATACGAACCTATTAAAGCATATCAGTACGCATTAAAAAGTCTGAGACAAAATAGATGTCTCAGACTTTTTCAATTAGGCAGTAGATGATTGAGTTGAAAATATAAAGACTCACTTATTTATAAAAACTATTTTTCCATTTTTATAGAAACAAATCGTTCTTTTGCATAAGCTAAAGCTTAGATATGCCACATAAAAATGCTAGTGAGACTTATGTATGCACGTTAGCTCAGGTAAAGCTTTATTCTAGTCATCTTTGCCTTGATTGCATAGGTAGGACGACGTAATCTATATTAGAAAATTTGATTTCTATGCCCTACCCTTTATTAATCTATATTTATTCATTAAGTGTACGTTCTTTTGCTAACTTTCTTTCTTCAGCATTTGAAATAACTAAAGCACATGCTGCGTCGCCTGTTATATTGCCTGATGTTCTTGTCATATCAAGTAATCTATCAATTCCTAAAATAATACCGATGGCTGCTGGATCTAGTCCTACTGCATTTAATACCATTGCGAGCATAATCAATCCTACGCCAGGAACCCCAGCTGTACCAATAGATGCCACAACTGCTATAACGACAACTGTTATAATTTGCGAAACAGATAAAGTCACGCCAGAAATTTGAGCGATAAATATCGTTGCAACACCTTGCATTATGGCAGTACCATCCATGTTAATCGTTGCGCCTAAGGGTTGAACAAATGAAGCAATTTCCCGTCTAACCCCCATTTTTTTCGTGCATTCTAATGATACAGGTAAAGTAGCCGTAGAACTTGAAGCACTAAAACCTAATGTGATAGCTGGAATAAAGTCTTTGAAAAACTTTAATGGACTTGATTTTGCCATAAATTTAACGGCAGCACCATATACCACAAAGAAATGAATCCCTAACCCCAGTAAGACAATAAAGAAATACATACCTAATTGCTGGATTGCCCCAAATCCAGCACCAGTAAAGGCATGTGCTACAAGACCAAATGTACCAATTGGTGCAAAGACACTCATAATCATTGTTACAATATACATGAGTACATCATTGGTTTGTTCTAAAAATTTATGAACCATTTGTGCCTTTGAACCCACCATGATAATACCTACACCAATGAAAATAGCAAATGAAATAATTTGCAACATATTTTCATCCGTCATGGCTTGCAATGGATTTTTAGGAAATAAATTAATTAAAGTTTGATCAAATGTTTGTTTGGCGGCTGAATCTTGTGAACTGTCTTCTTTCTCTAATGTTTGTTGATAACTGGATACATCATCACTATTTAATAGTTCTGATTTTCCAGCACCGGGTTGTAATACTAAAGCCAATGTAATACCAATGATAATTGCAATCGCTGTCGTTGTTAAAAAGAAGGTAATCGTTTTTATACCTATGCCCCCTAATAATTTTGGATCACCTACACCGACTACCCCTAAGACGATGGAAACAAAAACAACTGGCACTACTAACATAAAGATTAAATTCAGAAAGATTTGTCCGATAACATTAAATAGGTATTTATCTACGTTTTCTACAAAAGCTGTATTCGAAAATACATTAAAGATAGAACCAATTGCAATACCTAATACTAACGCTATGACGATCTTTAATGAAAGATGCTTCGTTTTCATAGCAATATCCCCCTTTTAGTTATTACTATTTATTATATAGTATTTTTATATAAATTAAAGTAAGAATTCACCAAAATAGATATATTACCATGCCATGACATTATTTATGATCGTTTTATTACACACTATATTAAATTGTTTTGCATAGCATAAATTGCCGCCTGTGTACGATCCGTTACTTGAAGTTTACTAAATATATGGCTAACATGCGTTTTAATTGTTTTCTCTGATACAAAAAGTGTTTCTGCAATTTCTTTATTTGTTTTACCTTTTGCCATTTCCGTAAGTACTTCTGATTCCCTTTTTGAAAGCTTGTTTGCATAATGTGGCTTTTTACTTACTGTTTCAATGACATGTTGTGCTTGAGGATGAATAATTTTTTCTCCTGCAAGAACATGTTTTATTGTTTTTATTAATTGCTCAGGCTCTACATCTTTCATCTCATAACCATCTGCACCTTTATCAATTGCAGAAATAACATGTTCATCATCAATATAACTTGTTAACACTAATATTTTTACATTTGGATATTTTTTCTTCATCCATTCTGTAATTTCAATACCATTCATTTCTGGCATTACTAAATCTAATAATACAATATCGGGTAACGTGTTGTTTTCTAGATAATCTAAAAAGGTTTGACCATCTGAAAATCCACCTATAACCTCTAAATCTTCTACCGTTGATAATAAAAATTCTAATCCTTGCCTAACAATATGATGATCATCTACAAGTATAATTCGACTCATAACTTTCTTCCTTCCTATAACGACAACGGCACGCTTATATATATTTTAGTACCCTTGTTTTCAATTGATTCAATATCTAAATTACCATTTATCGCTTTCGCACGTTGTCTCATATTATTGATTCCATGTGAATAATTAAAATTTGATTGATTCATATTAAAACCTTTACCAAAATCTTTAATTTCCACGATTAAAGATTGATGATTTTGCGTCAATTTCACATTAATCTCATTTGTATTCGCATGTTTCTTAGTATTATTCATAGCTTCTTGGATAATACGGTAGACATTTTCTTCTATTAAGCTTGGTAAATTAATCAAACCTTCAACTTTTACACTTAACTCAATTTGTAAAATATCACTATAGTTATTTAATGCATTTACTAATCCTTGTTCTAATCCAACAGGTTTAAGTTGCCAGATCAATGACCGCATCTCATTCACGGCTTGTTGACTTGTATCTTCTATTACATTAAAAGCATTCCGTGATACTTCCTCTTTCGTAATACCCTGGGCAGCATGTGCAGTCAGTTTCACAGAAAATAATAATTGATTCACTGAATCATGTAAATCTCGAGCTAATCGATTTCTTTCACTGATACGAGCAGCTTCTTTTTCTTTATTTGTGAGAATAATTCGTTTGATAGCAGAACCTATTTGAAAAGCAACTGACTCTAGTAATTCTAAGTCCTCTTCACTGTAGCTTGTTTTATAAGGTGTCGCCACATTTAATAATCCAAACTGTTCTTCTCCTGAACGTAATGGCACCGTTGCATGATGTGTAATACCATTTGTTTCAGCATGATGTGCACGATTAGCTAAATTAATGCGAGAGCAATTTATAATATTTGATGCCTTAGTTAACTTTTTATTTTGATATGCTTGAACACACCAACACGTGCCTTCACACATGTATTTACAATTGTCTTTGGCTAACGCTCCTGGAAGCTCAAAATGCGAGACTAATTCATGTTGCCCTACATCATCTATAAAGAAAATCCATCCAGTAGTAAAATCCGTTCCTTCTATAAGATATCTCAACGCGCCATCCATCATGCTGTATGTTTCTGTTTCTTCATTTAAAAATTCAGCTATTTCTTTAAGTAATGCAAGTCTTGTCGGTTTTTCCATTTAACCATTCCATTCCGTTACTACTTTAATATATATTATACCTTCTTCATGTTAAATTTTAAAATGTTGCTTCTACAACATTAATAAATGCATTCATTTAAATTTTAAATATAGAATTCATTTGACTAATATTTTTAATACTTTCTTTATGGTATGATAATAGTTGATAATCAAGGAGGATACTATGAAATTTGAAATCCCTAATAAATATAATCAATTAACATTAAGAGAAATTTTTCAACAATTGCACTTACCAAAAAAAGATTTACACACTTTAAATATGTCGAAAGCAATTACCATTAACGAATCGCCTGGAACGCTCACGACTAAAGTAAATACTGGCGATAATGTTTATATTCCAACACCAGATGAAGTGAGTAATTACTTACCTAGTTACCGCTTCGCTCAAATTTATTATGAAGATGATGACATAGCAATTGTCATGAAACCAAAAGGTGTGAAAACACATCCAAATGATTTAAAAGAAAGTAATACATTAATGAACCATGTCATTTATACAATAAAAAGTGATTATGTAGAACCTATTCACCGATTAGACCAAGAAACAGTTGGTTTATTAATCGTCGCAAAAAACCCACTAATGAAAAAAATCTTAGACCGTATGCTAGAGGAAAATAAAATAGACCGTATATATAAAGCAAATGTACATAGTTTATTACCTATCAAACCTCAGACTATCGATATGCCTATTGGTAAAGATAAATTTCATTCTAATAAACGTCGTGTCTCTTCTACAGGTCAATCTGCAATCACACATATTTTAAATTCAAAAATGATTAAAGAAGACGTCTGTGAATTAGAAATAAAATTAGATACCGGTAGAACGCATCAAATTCGTGTACACTTAGCAGAAATTGGTCACCCAGTTATTGGTGATCCATTATATGGTAACTCTACGTTAAGAAAATTAGAATTAAATAGTCACAAAATAGAATTTATTCATCCACTCACACAAGAAAGTATAACTGTAAGTTTAGACGATGAAGTTTAATCATATAAAATAATTGCAATACCTTATCTCTATTAAAATAAGCTAGCATACTATTAAGTGTAAAAAAACTGTTGCATTTGATTATTCTGTAGTCAATTGCTAACGTTCAACGCATTAAAGTATAAAACAAAAAGAGCTAATCCATATGATAGGATTAGCTCTCTTAATTTAAATATTTGTATTTTCAGTGCTCTATGGAGTTTTATTTAGGTTCAACCATATCTTCTGGTTTAATCCATTGTTCGAATTGTTCTTCTGTAACATACCCTGAATCAATTGCTGATTCTTTTAAAGTAAGCCCTTCACGGTGAGCTTTTTTAGCGATACTAGCTGCTTTTTCATATCCAATGTGTGGATTCAAAGCAGTTACGAGCATTAATGATTGGTTTAAATAATTATCAATATTCTCTGGAATTGGCTCAATACCAACTGCACAGTTATTATTAAATGTGTCCATACCATCTGCTAATAAATAAATTGACTGCAAGGTATTTAATAAAATAACTGGTTTGTATACATTGAGTTCAAAGTTACCTTGTGAACTTGCAATACCAACTGCTGTATCATTACCCATTACTTGAACTGCAACCATAGTTAACATTTCACATTGCGTTGGATTAACCTTACCAGGCATGATAGATGAACCAGGTTCATTCTCTGGTATGGAAATCTCAGCAAGACCCGCACGAGGTCCTGAAGCTAACCATCTTACATCATTGGCAATTTTCATTAGATCTGTTGCAAGTGCTTTAAGTGTACCATGCAATTGTACAACTTCGTCATGTGCTGTTAATGCATGGAATTTATTTTCAGATGATACAAAAGGATAGCCTGTATTTTCAGCTATAAATTTAGCTACTTTGTCACCAAACTCTGGATGTGCATTAATTCCTGTACCTACTGCAGTACCACCAATAGCTAAGTTTAAAATATGCGCTTTTGATTCACTTAACAACGTTTCACATTTATCTAACATATAACGCCAACCACTAATTTCTTGACCTAGTCGAATCGGTGTAGCATCTTGTAGATGCGTACGCCCAATTTTAATAATATCGTGATATTGTTCTTCTTTTTGTTTAAACGTATCTCTCAGTGTTTTTAATGCAGGTTCTAATTTTGTTTCAACTTCATTGTATAATGCAACATGCATTGCTGTTGGGAATGTATCATTAGAACTTTGAGATTTATTTACATCATCATTAGGATGAATAGACTCATCGATACCTTGCTCTTTTAAGTAAGTATTGGCAACATAACTTACAACTTCGTTTACATTCATATTACTTTGTGTACCACTCCCTGTTTGCCAAACAACAAGTGGGAAATGTTCATCTAATTCTTTATTTAATACGCGGTCACATGCATAGACAATCGCATCTTTTTTGGCATCTGATAATTTACCTAATGCATGATTAGCTAATGCTGCCCCTCTTTTTAATTGCGCAAATCCGTATACAACTTCAATTGGCATACGTTCTTTACCCACTGGAAAATTACGTTTACTTCTTTCTGTTTGTGCACCCCAGTATTTATCTGCAGGTACTTCAATTTCACCGAATGTATCATGTTCTATTCTTACTGACATTTATAATTCTCCCCTTCATTATTCATTGTTCGCTATTAGTATAGCATTAAACATTTTATAGGAGCAATCGTATTATATAGCGTTTTCATAATTCAATTGATAATTTTAAAATACATAAACAACAACACATTGATATTTTTTCTTTTATATGAAAAGGTAGCAGGAGAGTAATCAAATTTTTTAATCGTTTGTTTAAATAAGTGAGATTTTACCTTTTCAATTCAGTCATCTACTGCCTAAATGAAAAAAAGCGTCTGAGACATCTACTTTGTCTCAGACGCGATAATTGGAAATACAATTAAAATTTTTATATTAGATGAATGAACATAGTGACGTACATTTTATTAATCTTAAAAGCTCTATTATTAAAAATTGTCTTAACGCTCTTTAGTGATATTAACACTTTTAAATTGATTTTTTGCCGCTTGAATCACGCCAACTGCAGTTAAAATTAATAAGATCGCACCTATCACTAATGTAACTGGACTAATTGTTATTAATAATCCTAGGAAACCATCTAAATTATCATAAAAGCTACCTAAAGGCTTAAATAATAATACAGTTATAACAATACAACATAACACACTAATAATGACGCCTGTTTGATTACTTTTTACAAAAGTTGATGCATTCACTTGATCTACTAAACCTTGTGATAAATTAATTTGTAATTTAATAATTTTGAATAATACTGGTAAATAAAGCGCTCCAATTGCCATTGGAAAACCTTTTATAGAAATTAAATTTACAATAACAGCACTTATCATGATATATTTCCAATATTTGCTTAACATTTATATAATTCTCCTTAAATCAATAATGCTTTAATAATAACACATTCACATTTAACATGGCATTTCTTTTTTTACCACATGACTTCGAAAATAATCGTCATCACAATTACACAAAAAACCTTTGTGAACCATAATAATTCACAAAGGTGGCTTAAACTATTCATTTAAATCGGAACGTACTGCTGGGTCATGTGATTTATCTAATTTATCTTCATCATTTTCTTCAGAGATTTGTTCCATTTCTTTTCCTAATTCTACGACATCCTCTAAATCATCAACCATCGCGTTTTCTGACTCTAATTCATCACGATGTAGATTATTTTGATTTTTATCTAAACTCATTGCAATCACCTCACATATAAATTATGCAAAACGTGCAGTGAAATAATGTCTAACATCTTCTGGTAAACCTTCAGCAGCCGCTTCATCTAAAATAACATTAACCATACGGTGCGCTTTTAAATCTGAAGGTTCAAAACTTGTTTTACCATTTTCTTCATAAAGTTTATGAACGACTTCTTTTTTATCGCTACCTGTAATAATTAAAATAACTTCACGTGCCGAGAATAAACCTTGATTCACACTTACATCTAATTTACCATTTGTATCAATAGAAAGTACTTGTGTAATCAATTTCCCTTTATTTTCTTTAGTTTTGATTTTATCTTTAATAAATGATTCCGTATCTTCACCAAATGAAACATTGAAGATTTGGCCTTCTGGAACACCAAGTGCTTCAAAGTATGATTTATTGTTATCATAATCCAGAATATTAATTTGACTAAAATCTACTGCATGTTTATCAACATTTTTCTTTAATTCATCCAATACTGGTGCATTGTCACTTGAAAGGTGTACGCCAGCAATTGTTGTTGGATTGTTGTTAAATTGTTTTCTTAAGATATCTGCAGCATATTCCGCTACAACTTGTTCATTTTCTAAAACTTTAAAGTTCATTGCCATAGTAATTACACTCCTCTTTGTCTATTAAGACGCGTTCTAGCATTATTTTTATTATTACCCTTGTTACAGTAACCATAAACTATTTACTTAATTTAACTTATGATTCTTCTGATTTAAATTATATTTAGGCTTAACTTCATTATACAAAGCTTTAACTATAATTTCATTCATTTTAAACAATTAATGTAACCCAGGGAAACTTTGTTGTCTTAAAGCTTCGTATATAAGTAATGAAGCTGTATTAGATAGATTTAATGATCTAATATTATCATTCATTGGTATTCTTAAGGCAGTTTCAGCATAAGCATCTTTTACCCAATCAGGTAATCCAGTTGTTTCTCGTCCAAATATGAAAAAGTGGTCATGTTCTGTATCTGTGAAATCAAAATCTGAATACGTCTTTTTACCAAATTTAGTCAACAAATAGTATGTACCATCTGTGTTTTCAAAAAATGATTCAATGTTTTCATAATAGGTAATGTTCACAGATTCCCAATAATCTAAGCCTGCACGTTTTAACATTTTATCATCTGTACTAAAACCTAATGGCTTAATTAAATGTAAATGTGTATATGTACCAGCGCATGTTCTAGCAATACTGCCTGTATTACCAGGTATTTGTGGCTGAAATAATACTATATGGTTTGTCATGCTTTTATTCGCTCCTCATTTCAAGTCCTTTTATCATTTCTACTTGGACTTCTTCTATTTCATCATTATAATGTTGTTCTATAAAAGGCCTTGCCGCTTCACCTTGAATTTGACCTATTGCCCAATATGCAGTACCACGAATCATGGGTCTAGGATCATTCAAAGCTACTTCTTGTAATTCTGATATTGCAGTTTCATCTTTAAAATGCGCTAATGCGACGATAGCATTCCGCTGTATCGGTTTCTTCCCTCTCCATGCACCTGCTAAATGACCATAAGTGTTTTTAAATTCCTTATTACTCATTTGCAACAAAGGCACCAATCTAGGTTTCAAAATTTCTGGTTCTAATACGATATCATCATGTTGAGTATTGATTCCTTTATTTCTTGGACAAACTTGCTGACATGTATCACAACCATATAAACGATTACCAATTTTATAACGATATTCATCAGCTAAATACCCTTTAGTTTGCGTTAAAAAGCTGATACATTTTTGACTATTTAATTGTCCATCACCAACAAGTGCTCCAGTTGGGCAACGATCAACACAAATGGTACAATCACCACAACTATCGATTAACGGATCATCTGGTGGAAAAGGTATACTTACAAGCATTTCACCTAGATATGTCCATGTACCTAATTCTGGATTAATAACAAAACCGTTTCTACCTACGTAACCTAAGCCCGCGCGTTCAGCAACTGCGCGATCTGAAAGTACACCAGTATCTACCATTGATTGTATTTCTACACCAGGTACTTTTTCTTCTAAATACGCACCTAATTTATCTAGGCGTTTCCTCATAATCGAATGATAGTCTTGTCCCCACGATGCTCGTGCAAACATACCACGGCGATCACCACGAACACTTTTAGGAGCGCCTTTCAATTTATTAGGATAACCCACTGCAATTGCAATGATTGATCTAGCTGTCGGCAGCGATAACTTCGGTTCAGTTCTCAATTCGATATCCGATTCTTCGAAACCAGATGCATAGCCTTTCGCATGATAGTCAGCTAACTTTTGTTTCAACTCATCAAAAGGATCAGCTGTAGTAAAACCAATACTATCGATACCAATTGTATGAGCATAATCTATGACATCTTGTTTCAATTGGTTTAAATCCATTTAATTACACCCCACATTAAAAACATACATTCCATAGTTTAACACATTCCGAAGTGTTTAGCGTATGACGTATTTTAGTTTTTCATGACAAAATTAAAAACCAAGTATCTAAAGTTACGATTATTAATTAATCTAACTTTAAATGCTTGGTTTCAACAGCTTATAGTACTCTACTCAAGAAGTTTTTAGTTCTTTCATGTTGTTGATGATCAAAAATATCTGTTGGCGATCCAGATTCAACAATCACGCCATCTGCCATAAAGACCACTTTATCACTTACATCCCTTGCAAAGTTCATTTCATGTGTGACAACGACCATTGTCATACCTTCTTTTGCTAGATCTTTCATTACCTTAAGCACATCACCAACAACTTCAGGATCAAGTGCTGACGTTGGTTCATCAAATAATAACACTTCAGGATTCATTGCCAATGCTCTAGCAATTGCAACCCTCTGCTTTTGTCCACCAGATAATTGAGAGGGATAAGCGTCTGCTTTATCTGCTAATCCAACCTTTTCAAGTAATGATTTCGCCTGTTGTTTTAAATTAGCGATATTATCTTTTTTCAATAAACTTGGCGCTAATATAACATTATCTATGACCTTTTTATGAGGAAACAAATTAAAATTTTGAAATACCATCCCCATTTGTTGACGTAAGGTTTCTAACTCAGTGCTGTTATGAGTTAAATGTTGTTCTTTAAAAATAACTTCCCCACTAGTCGGTGTTTCTAACAAATTCATGCAACGAAGTAATGTACTTTTCCCACTACCAGAAGGACCAATGATTGCGACGACTTCACCTTGATTAACCGTTAAAT
Source organism: Staphylococcus saprophyticus subsp. saprophyticus ATCC 15305 = NCTC 7292 (assembly GCF_000010125.1). NCBI lineage: Bacteria > Bacillati > Bacillota > Bacilli > Caryophanales > Staphylococcaceae > Staphylococcus > Staphylococcus saprophyticus. Next base: position 971,411 of record NC_007350.1, on the reverse strand, counting down.
CAATTCCTTTGAGCACTTCATTTTTACCAAAAGATTTATATAAATTTTTAATATTAATCACTAACTTTCATTCTCCCTTCAAAGTAATACATCACTCTAGATAATGTGAATGTAAGAATAAAGTATAGTATTGCAGCAACGATTAATGGTGTAAATGGATCAAATGACGCACCTTGTACAACTTGTGCATTGAACATTATTTCACTAACACCAATGACTGAAACAATTGACGATTCTTTAATTACCGTTACAAATTCATTACCTAAAGCCGGTAAAATATTTTTAATAGCTTGCGGTAAAATAACTGACTTCATTGTCTGACCATAAGTTAAACCTAAACTACGTGCTGCTTCAGTTTGTCCACTATCAACAGCATTAATACCTGCTCTTATTATTTCGGCAATATATGCTGAACAATTAATTACTAAAGCAATCATACCGCATATAAGCGCTGATATATTTAATCCAAGAACTGCTGTTGTTCCAAAGTAAACAAGGAATACTTGAACTAAAAGCGGTGTCCCTCTTAGGAATTCAATATAAGCTGAAGCAAGCCAACTTAATAATTTAATTTTGCTTAACTTAAGTAAAGCAATACCAGCACCAAACACTGTCCCTAATAGAACACCAACAATGGAAATTAATATCGTGTTCTGAATACCTTTTAAGAAGAAATTACCATACTTAGTGAAAAAATTACCGTCATCTTTTTTCATTGCTTCTGCCGCAGAAGCTTTATAATCCTTAATTAAATTATTATCTTTAACATCTTTGATAGATGCATTCAATTTTTCCATTAATTTTGGAGAATGTTTCGGAGCAGCTATTGCTGTACTTTTTGTACCTTCATTAAATTTAACATTTTCAGCAAATGTTAAATCTTTATTTTGTTTCAAATAAGCTTCAGCTACTGGTCCTTCGATGACCATTCCTTTTACCTTACCACTCTTTAATGACATGATTACTTCTGGAACTCTAGTCAAAGATTGTACCTGTGCATTATCAATTTCACTCTGAGCAATTTTTTCTTGTTGTGTTTGTTTTTGAACACCTATTTTTTTATTTGCAAAATCATCAATATCTTTTAAATTATCTGCATCTGATTTTTTTATTATCATTTTTTGTTGGACTGTCATATATGGGTTAGAAAAATCTACTTCTTTTTCACGCTCTGGTGTTGGTGTCATACCAGAAATAATTAAATCGACTTTCCCAGTCTTAATTGCTCCCAATAAACTGTCAAATTGCATATTTACAATTTTTAATTTCAGATGATTATCTTTAGCTATTTTTTAGCTAAGTCAATATCGATACCTGCATATTCCGATTTACCATTTACATTATGCTCAAATTCATATGGTGCATAATCTGCAGATAAACCTACGCGTAATTCACCACGCGCTTTTATTTTATCCCATTGATCCTGTTCCGCTCCATGTGCAACAGGGCTAATGTAAGTTAATATACCGCTACTAATTAAAATAACAGTCATAATCAATTTAATCATGTGTTTCATTTTCTAACCCCTTTCTATATAATTCATTATTATACATAATTACGAAATAATATTCAATATAATTTTAGGAATCTATTTAAACTTATATAAACAGCTAATTACCTCAAATTCTGTCCCTTGAGTATAAAAAAGAGAGCCTGGGACAAAACTAGATGTCTCAGACTCTTGTTCAATTAGGCACTAAATGACTAAATTGAAAATGTATAGCCTACTTATTTTAAAGAAACTATTTTTCCTATTCTTATGGAAACGAGTAGTTCTTATGCATAGGCTAAATCTTATATATAATTATAGTGAAACTTATACATGCACGTTAGCTCAGGCAGACCTTTATCATAGTTATCTCTGCCTTGATTACATAGGTGGAACTACAAAAGACCCACTAGAAAATTTAATTTCTGCCCTATGCTTCATAATCAATTACAGGTTGCTGTCATGCTTGTTAATATACATTAATTTATACTCCATACCTTAAAGTAAAATATATAGACATAGAAAATAATATTGACACTATAATAAACTTAAAGTTTTAGATTTTTAGACTTAACTACACCTATACAATACCTTGAAAATGTATAGATATTCATTTTCTTAGATAACCAACTGCCATACACAAATTCAAAACACTTTATTGTTTTGGTATTTCAAATCTATATATGTCATCTGAATAATTGCCTATGAATTTTTTACATAATTCATGTACAAAAAATGCTGCTACAAATGGAATAATAAGATAACCAAAAATTAAAAGGATAATATTTATTACTGGATCACCATCCATCCGATTAAATGCGTTTATTGGCCCTACTAAACCTGTATAACCAAAACCAGCAGACATTGGTGTCCCTTGAATTCCTATGAAATAAGCAATTAACCCTCCTATGATACCATTAATAACTAAAGGCACCGCGATGATTAAATGTTTAAAGTATACTGGAATCATCATTTTAGCTGCACCAATAATTAATACAAGATTGACACCTGCACCATTCACTCGTATTGAACCGAATAAAAATGTTACACAAGCTGCTACAATACCCATATTAGCTGCACCACTTCCTAAACCAGACAAACCAATTGCAGTGGCAATTGCTACCACAGATATGGGTGTAACCATTAATAAAGAATATGTAACACAGATAAGGATAGACATCAACATAGGATTCAGTTCTGTAAAAGAACTCACTAAATGTCCAATTCCTTTCGTCACATTCGATACATACCCTAGTGTATAAATACCTATAATGCCACTTACAACCGGAATCACTACCGGTAAAATAATCATTTCAAGCGATCCTAATTTGTTTTGAAGTATTAAATATAAAAAACAGGCTACCATGACTACTAATATCGTATTTATAATATCTCCAATACCATTTAACATAAAACCGTTTGATGTTATTTTTACTGCCCCACTACCAAGCATTGCAGAAACGCCAACCATCGTTGCACCAGCACCACTAAATTTAAATTGATGCGCTGCTAATACTCCAATAATAAAAGCCATAAATGATTGAATTAATACAACCAATTGATACACTGATTCTAATAATTGATTATCTTCTTTGAAGAATTTTAATAACTCTCCTAACATTGCATTCGGTATTAATGCAATTACAACACCAGCACCCACAGCTTGAAGTATGTTGCTAAAAAATTGTTTACTACTATTATTTTTAGTTTTACTCTTAGACATTCATTTTCCTCCAAATAAAGCATTAGACTCATAATATTATACTTTCTTAAAAACCACAATATAAAGTTATAATGGTAAATATAATATCAATGATTTATATTCTTTTTTTAAATTTAAAACAAAACGTATATTTGACATAAAAAAAGAACCTCGTAGATACGAGGTTCAAAAACAAACAGAGTCTGTTTATTACTATAGTTATACCGGTGGTCGGGATCGAACCGACACTCCAAGAAGGAACGGGATTTTGAGTCCCGCGCGTCTGCCAATTCCGCCACACCGGCTCAATAAAAAATTGAGCGATCACTTATTTTACAAAAAGTAACCGTTTATGTTCGAAACAGCATAAATACATTATATAACTTAGAACTTTTGTCGTCAATAGATTTCTTAATAAAGAGCGTAATCACTAGCTTTTGAAAGAAAAACACCTTACTAAAAAAGTATAAATTGTCACTATTCATAATATATTTGCCTTATAAATAAATTAAACTAATTACCACGTCTTAATTTAAATAAATTCATCATTTTTAATTAGAAGCAAATTATTAAGTACAGATCAAATTAACTATTTACTTAAAAATCAATCTAAAATTATTTCATTTTCCTTTTCACCAATCATTTGTGTTATTTGGTTAAATTCATTCATTACAGCTACTTTAGGTACGTGATTTATAAGCTCAGTTTCATTTAATTGAACATATGTCATAATAATCACAACATCGTCTACTTCTACTAACTAGAAGCAGCTCCATTTAAGCATATCTTACCACTTCCACGTTCTCCTTCAATAACATAGGTTTCAAAACGTGCACCATTATTATTATTTACAATTGCCACTTTCTCATTGGGTAATATATCTACTGCTTCCAATATATCTTTATCAATCGTAATACTACCTACATAGTTTAAATTAGATTCTGTTACTCTTGCTCTGTGAATTTTTCCATTCATCATTGTACGTATCATAGAAATTATAGCTCCTATAGTTCAAATTTTTAATTATACATAAATCAAGTATTAATTATTACTTCATATAACATAACCACTTAATAATACCACATTGATTAAGACGTTAAAATAATATTTACCTCAATATAAATAAACAACAATCCAAAGTGATTATTAAATTTATATACTTAAAAAAGTGTAAAAAAAAACTTCCTCAATGGAAGAATAAATGGAGCGGAAGATAGGACTTACACCTATACCTCATTCCGGGAAGGAATGTGTTCTAAAAGTTGAACTACTCCCGCAAAATAATATGGAGCGGAGGATAGGACTTACACCTACACCTCGTTCCGGGAAGGAACGTGTTCTAAGAGTTGAACTACCCCCGCATGGGATATAATAATTTAATATGGAGCGGAAGATAGGACTTACACCTATACCTCATTCCGGGAAGGAACGTGTTCTAAAAGTTGAACTACTCCCGCATATTGTTGAAGGCGGCAACCGGATTTGAACCGGTGATAAAGGTTTTGCAGACCTCTGCCTTACCACTTGGCTATGCCGCCAATAAAAAACTGGGCTAGCTGGATTCGAACCAGCGCGTGATGGAGTCAAAGTCCATTGCCTTACCGCTTGGCTATAGCCCAATAATACTAAGGGCGGATGATGGGAATCGAACCCACGAGTGTCGGAACCACAATCCGATGCGTTAACCACTTCGCCACAACCGCCATGGCAGGGGCAGTAGGAATCGAACCCACATCAAAGGTTTTGGAGACCTCTATTCTACCGTTGAAATATGCCCCTATTAAATTAAATAAATGGTGGAGGGGGGCAGATTCGAACTGCCGAACCCGAAGGAGCGGATTTACAGTCCGCCGCGTTTAGCCACTTCGCTACCCCTCCAAAAAAGATGGTGCCGGCCAGAGGACTTGAACCCCCAACCTACTGATTACAAGTCAGTTGCTCTACCAGTTGAGCTAGGCCGGCTTGCATTAAAAATGGTTCAGGACAGAATCGAACTGCCGACACATGGAGCTTCAATCCATTGCTCTACCAACTGAGCTACTGAACCATAATAAATGGCGGTCCCGATGGGATTCGAACCCACGATCTCCTGCGTGACAGGCAGGCGTGTTAACCGCTACACTACGGGACCTTTTAAAAATTGCGGGAGGCGGATTTGAACCACCGACCTTCGGGTTATGAGCCCGACGAGCTACCGAACTGCTCCATCCCGCGTTAATAATATAAATGGCGGAGGAAGAGGGATTCGAACCCCCGCGAGCCGTTAAGCTCCTGTCGGTTTTCAAGACCGATCCCTTCAGCCGGACTTGGGTATTCCTCCACAAATATTAGCTAAAAATAAATTATATTCAATTATTATAAAGATGGCGGAGGAAGAGGGATTCGAACCCCCGCGGGCCGTTAAGCCCCTGTCGGTTTTCAAGACCGATCCCTTCAGCCGGACTTGGGTATTCCTCCAAAATTATATGGACCTTGCAGGACTCGAACCTGCGACCGAACGGTTATGAGCCGTTAGCTCTAACCAACTGAGCTAAAGGTCCTAAATATAATTTACAACTAATAATTAGTGGCGGTGGAGGGGATCGAACCCCCGACCTCACGGGTATGAACCGTACGCTCTAGCCAGCTGAGCTACACCGCCGTTGTATTTTAGTTTGTATTAAATATGGTGGAGACTAGCGGGATCGAACCGCTGACCTCCTGCGTGCAAAGCAGGCGCTCTCCCATCTGAGCTAAGCCCCCATATATAAATTTTCAGGGAATCGGGAAGACAGGATTCGAACCTGCGACCCCTTGGTCCCAAACCAAGTGCTCTACCAAGCTGAGCTACTTCCCGTAAATTAGTGCGCCCAATAGGGGTCGAACCTATAACCTCTTGATTCGTAGTCAAGTACTCTATCCAGTTGAGCTATGGGCGCATAATTTTTATAGGATGATGCCGAGGACCGGAATCGAACCGGTACGATAATCACTTATCGCAGGATTTTAAGTCCTGTGCGTCTGCCAGTTCCGCCACCCCGGCAAAATAATGGAGCAGAAGACGGGATTCGAACCCGCGACCCCGACCTTGGCAAGGTCGTATTCTACCGCTGAACTACTTCTGCATATGCGGGTGAAGGGAGTCGAACCCCCACGCCGTAAGGCGCTAGATCCTAAGTCTAGTGCGTCTGCCAATTCCGCCACACCCGCGATATTAAAATGATAATGGTGAGCCATAGTGGGCTCGAACCACTGACCCTCTGATTAAAAGTCAGATGCTCTACCAACTGAGCTAATGGCTCATCAAAATGGTGCCGGCCAGAGGACTTGAACCCCCAACCTACTGATTACAAGTCAGTTGCTCTACCAGTTGAGCTAGGCCGGCTAAATTAAATAAATGGTGGAGGATGACGGGTTCGAACCGCCGACCCTCTGCTTGTAAGGCAGATGCTCTCCCAGCTGAGCTAATCCTCCATATAAATTGCCTGGCAACGTCCTACTCTTGCGGAACGTAAGTCCGACTACCATCGGCGCTAAGGAGCTTAACTTCTGTGTTCGGCATGGGAACAGGTGTGACCTCCTTGCCATTGTCACCAGACAATGAAATGTATGAAATTATACATTCAAAACTAGATAGTAAGTAAAATATGATTCAACCAAACAAAACATTTAAAATTTGATTAAGTCTTCGATCGATTAGTATTCGTCAGCTGCACATATCGCTATGCTTCCACCTCGAACCTATTAACCTCATCATCTTTGAGGGATCTTATAACCGAAGTTGGGAAATCTCATCTTGAGGGGGGCTTCATGCTTAGATGCTTTCAGCACTTATCCCGTCCATACATAGCTACCCAGCGATGCCGTTGGCACGACAACTGGTACACCAGAGGTATGTCCATCCCGGTCCTCTCGTACTAAGGACAGCTCCTCTCAAATTTCCTACGCCCACGACGGATAGGGACCGAACTGTCTCACGACGTTCTGAACCCAGCTCGCGTACCGCTTTAATGGGCGAACAGCCCAACCCTTGGGACCGACTACAGCCCCAGGATGCGATGAGCCGACATCGAGGTGCCAAACCTCCCCGTCGATGTGAACTCTTGGGGGAGATAAGCCTGTTATCCCCGGGGTAGCTTTTATCCGTTGAGCGATGGCCCTTCCATGCGGAACCACCGGATCACTAAGTCCGTCTTTCGACCCTGCTCGACTTGTAAGTCTCGCAGTCAAGCTTCCTTATGCCTTTACACTCTATGAATGATTTCCAACCATTCTGAGGAAACCTTTGAGCGCCTCCGTTACTCTTTAGGAGGCGACCGCCCCAGTCAAACTGCCCATCTGACACTGTCTCCCACCATGATAAATGGTGCGGGTTAGAAATCCAACACAGCGAGGGTAGTATCCCACCAACGCCTCCACGTAAGCTAGCGCTCACGTATCTCAGGCTCCTACCTATCCTGTACAAGCTGTGCCGAATTTCAATATCAGACTACAGTAAAGCTCCACGGGGTCTTTCCGTCCTGTCGCGGGTAACCTGCATCTTCACAGGTACTATGATTTCACCGAGTCTCTCGTTGAGACAGTGCCCAAATCGTTACGCCTTTCGTGCGGGTCGGAACTTACCCGACAAGGAATTTCGCTACCTTAGGACCGTTATAGTTACGGCCGCCGTTTACTGGGGCTTCGATTCGTAGCTTCGCAGAAGCTAACCACTCCTCTTAACCTTCCAGCACCGGGCAGGCGTCAGCCCCTATACATCACCTTACGGTTTAGCAGAGACCTGTGTTTTTGATAAACAGTCGCTTGGGCCTATTCACTGCGGCTCTCCTGGGCGTTAACCCTAAAGAGCACCCCTTCTCCCGAAGTTACGGGGTCATTTTGCCGAGTTCCTTAACGAGAGTTCGCTCGCTCACCTTAGAATTCTCATCTTGACTACCTGTGTCGGTTTGCGGTACGGGCACCACAATTCTAGCTAGAGGCTTTTCTTGACAGTGTGAAATCAACGACTCGAGGAAACAATTTCCTCTCCCCATCACAGCTCAATCTTAAGAATGCCGGATTTGCCTAACACTCAATCTCACTGCTTGGACGTACAATCCAATCGTACGCTTCGCCTATCCTACTGCGTCCCCCCATCGCTTAAAACGAATAATGGTGGTACAGGAATATCAACCTGTTATCCATCGCCTACGCCTATCGGCCTCAGCTTAGGACCCGACTAACCCAGAGCGGACGAGCCTTCCTCTGGAAACCTTAGTCAATCGGTGGACGGGATTCTCACCCGTCTTTCGCTACTCACACCGGCATTCTCACTTCTAAGCGCTCCACATGTCCTTGCGATCATGCTTCAACGCCCTTAGAACGCTCTCCTACCATTGTCCTTACGGACAATCCACAGCTTCGGTAATATGTTTAGCCCCGGTACATTTTCGGCGCAGTGTCACTCGACTAGTGAGCTATTACGCACTCTTTAAATGATGGCTGCTTCTAAGCCAACATCCTAGTTGTCTGGGCAACGCCACATCCTTTTCCACTTAACATATATTTTGGGACCTTAGCTGGTGGTCTGGGCTGTTTCCCTTTCGAACACGGACCTTATCACCCGCGTTCTGACTCCCAAGTTAAATTGATTGGCATTCGGAGTTTGTCTGAATTCGGTAACCCGATAAGGGCCCCTCGTCCAAACAGTGCTCTACCTCCAATAATCATCACTTGAGGCTAGCCCTAAAGCTATTTCGGAGAGAACCAGCTATCTCCAGGTTCGATTGGAATTTCTCCGCTACCCACAACTCATCCGCTCACTTTTCAACGTAAGTCGGTTCGGTCCTCCATTCAGTGTTACCTGAACTTCAACCTGGTCATGGGTAGATCACCTGGTTTCGGGTCTACGACCAAATACTCAACGCCCTATTCAGACTCGCTTTCGCTACGGCTCCACATTCACTGCTTAACCTTGCATCAAATCGTAACTCGCCGGTTCATTCTACAAAAGGCACGCCATCACCCATTAACGGGCTCTGACTACTTGTAAGCACACGGTTTCAAGTTCTATTTCACTCCCCTTCCGGGGTACTTTTCACCTTTCCCTCACGGTACTGGTTCACTATCGGTCACTAGAGAGTATTTAGCCTTGGGAGATGGTCCTCCCAGATTCCGACGGAATTTCTCGTGTTCCGTCGTACTCAGGATCCACTCAAGAGTGAACAAACTTTCGACTACAGGATTATTACCTTCTTTGATTCATCTTTCCAGATGATTCGTCTAGTCTGTTCTTTTGTAACTCCGTATAGAGTGTCCTACAACCCCAACAAGCAAGCTCGTTGGTTTGGGCTCTTCCCGTTTCGCTCGCCGCTACTCAGGGAATCGATTTTTCTTTCTCTTCCTGCGGGTACTAAGATGTTTCAGTTCTCCGCGTCTGCCTTCAGATATGCTATGTATTCACATATCGATAACACGACATAACTCGTGCTGGGTTTCCCCATTCGGAAATCTCTGGATCAAAGCTTACTTACAGCTCCCCAAAGCATATCGTCGTTAGTAACGTCCTTCGTCGGCTTCTAGTGCCAAGGCATCCACCGTGCGCCCTTAATAACTTAATCTTTTTTGACTTTCAACACGAACAAGTCGGTTGAAAACCCAAAATGTTATTAATCTGTGAGTGTTCTTTCGAACACTAGCGATTATTTCTTTTTGAATTCAAAGCTTGTTAAAAAACTCTAATTCACTCGGTTTTGCTTGGTAAAATCATAAATTTTACTTACTTATCTAGTTTTCAATGTACAAAATTTTTCATGGTGGAGACTAGCGGGATCGAACCGCTGACCTCCTGCGTGCAAAGCAGGCGCTCTCCCATCTGAGCTAAGCCCCCATAAAAACTTATTAAAATCAATGGTGGGCCTAAGTGGACTCGAACCACCGACCTCACGCTTATCAGGCGTGCGCTCTAACCAGCTGAGCTATAGGCCCATTCACGATGTGAATACTCCAATGAGCATTCAAAACTGAATACAATATGTCAATGTTATTCCTGCATCTTCGTAAGAAGATGTTCCGAATATATCCTTAGAAAGGAGGTGATCCAGCCGCACCTTCCGATACGGCTACCTTGTTACGACTTCACCCCAATCATTTGTCCCACCTTCGACGGCTAGCTCCATAAATGGTTACTCCACCGGCTTCGGGTGTTACAAACTCTCGTGGTGTGACGGGCGGTGTGTACAAGACCCGGGAACGTATTCACCGTAGCATGCTGATCTACGATTACTAGCGATTCCAGCTTCATGTAGTCGAGTTGCAGACTACAATCCGAACTGAGAACAACTTTATGGGATTTGCATGACCTCGCGGTTTAGCTGCCCTTTGTATTGTCCATTGTAGCACGTGTGTAGCCCAAATCATAAGGGGCATGATGATTTGACGTCATCCCCACCTTCCTCCGGTTTGTCACCGGCAGTCAACCTAGAGTGCCCAACTTAATGATGGCAACTAAGCTTAAGGGTTGCGCTCGTTGCGGGACTTAACCCAACATCTCACGACACGAGCTGACGACAACCATGCACCACCTGTCACTTTGTCCCCCGAAGGGGAAGGCTCTATCTCTAGAGTTTTCAAAGGATGTCAAGATTTGGTAAGGTTCTTCGCGTTGCTTCGAATTAAACCACATGCTCCACCGCTTGTGCGGGTCCCCGTCAATTCCTTTGAGTTTCAACCTTGCGGTCGTACTCCCCAGGCGGAGTGCTTAATGCGTTAGCTGCAGCACTAAGGGGCGGAAACCCCCTAACACTTAGCACTCATCGTTTACGGCGTGGACTACCAGGGTATCTAATCCTGTTTGATCCCCACGCTTTCGCACATCAGCGTCAGTTACAGACCAGAAAGTCGCCTTCGCCACTGGTGTTCCTCCATATCTCTGCGCATTTCACCGCTACACATGGAATTCCACTTTCCTCTTCTGCACTCAAGTTTCCCAGTTTCCAATGACCCTCCACGGTTGAGCCGTGGGCTTTCACATCAGACTTAAGAAACCGCCTACGCGCGCTTTACGCCCAATAATTCCGGATAACGCTTGCCACCTACGTATTACCGCGGCTGCTGGCACGTAGTTAGCCGTGGCTTTCTGATTAGGTACCGTCAAGACGTGCACAGTTACTTACACGTTTGTTCTTCCCTAATAACAGAGTTTTACGAGCCGAAACCCTTCATCACTCACGCGGCGTTGCTCCGTCAGGCTTTCGCCCATTGCGGAAGATTCCCTACTGCTGCCTCCCGTAGGAGTCTGGACCGTGTCTCAGTTCCAGTGTGGCCGATCACCCTCTCAGGTCGGCTACGTATCGTTGCCTTGGTAAGCCGTTACCTTACCAACTAGCTAATACGGCGCGGGTCCATCTATAAGTGATAGCAAAACCATCTTTCACTTTAGAACCATGCGGTTCCAAATGTTATCCGGTATTAGCTCCGGTTTCCCGAAGTTATCCCAGTCTTATAGGTAGGTTACCCACGTGTTACTCACCCGTCCGCCGCTAACGTCAAAGGAGCAAGCTCCTTATCTGTTCGCTCGACTTGCATGTATTAGGCACGCCGCCAGCGTTCATCCTGAGCCAGGATCAAACTCTCCATAAATGAATTATGATGTTTGATTAGCTCATAAAATACTAATTTGTGTTATTTCTAACACTTGTTTTGAACCAACAATTTAATGTTGTGTTCGGAATTAACGTTGACATATTGCAATTCAGTTTTCAATGTTCATTAATGCGTTACAAGAATTTATTATAACATTAAGTTTTTGTTAAGTCAACAATAAATTTTTGTTATTTTTTATTAAGTTTGTTGCGTTTTTTAACTCAACATTTAATATTGTATTATCTTTCAACTATATTAACAAGTGTCAAATTTACACTTTTGATAATTTCTGTTGATTCGATTTATATTGCAGTACGTCGTGTTTTGACGACTTTTACATAATATCAAGATTATTTATAACCGTCAATAAAAAATACAGATCTTTTTAGTTTAATTTTACTACGGATATTACCAAATATCGTTTAAATGTATTTAAATTTTATTTTGTGTAAATAGATTGTATAACCAATTTCACATTTTGATTACTTTATTACCTTTTCTTATTATCATTAAGTTAAATTCATATTAGTTAATGTTGAAAAATTAAATTCACCTTTTTAAAAATGCACTTTATTAAATCACTTACTTCTATAATAACTAAAAGTGAAAGAAGGGACTTACTATTCAGTAAGTCCCTTCTTCATGATTAAAATTGATTTTAAAAATAGCTTTGCTTAATTATTTCTCATCATCAAGTTTATTTATCTTGGCAATCTTTGCATAACCCATATATTTCCATACGGTGATGCGTTACATTAAAGTCTGTTACGTGTTGTGCTAACTGTTCCACTTCATCTAGTTGTGGATAATGGAAGTCAACGATTTTACCACATTGTTCACATATAACGTGATAGTGATTGTGTGTACTAAAATCAAAACGACTCGAAGAATCTCCATAAGGAAGTTCTTTAACGATACCAATATCTTTAAATACACGTAAATTATTATATATAGTAGCAACACTTATATTTGGAAAATCAGGTGAAAGTGCTTGATAAATTTCATCTGCTGTCGGATGAGTATGTGAAGCAATTAAAAATTTAAGAATTGCCTGTCTCTGTGGAGTGATTCTTACACCATTATTTCTCAATGAAGTAATCGAATCCTCTAATTGATGCTCTATCGTTTCCAACTCTGCACTCATTCCCCTCACCATCTTTCTATTTAAGAATTATTATTACTTAATATTAATATAACTGTTCACGTGGGGAAATGTCAATAAACAAAGCTATAAACACATCAATAGCCATTCAAAGGATTTACGACATTCTCAATTAGTTCATTGTTATTGAGAATGGATTTTAAATTTTTCTCAAATATACCTGTCACTTCACTTTTATTTTCATTACCATTACCTGTAATATGCGCTGTAATCGTTACATTATTCAATTGATATAGCTCATTACTCGGTTGCAATGGTTCATTTTCAAATACATCTAAGTATGCATGTCTAATTAATTTTTCTTTTAAAGCTTCTATTAAAATTTCTTCTTTAACTACTGTGCCTCTGCCTACATTGATAAAAAGACAATTATGGTCCATACATTCAAAATGCTCTCTTTCAAGTAGATGAATTGTATCTTTGGTTTCTGGCAAAGTGTTTATTACAATATTCGCTTCCTGCAACGCTTCTTTCAATTCATTGATTGGATATATCTTACTAAACCCTTCAATAGTATGTCCAGTTGTATTAACACCCATCACTGTCATGCCCATAACATTTGCAATTCTCGCTGTTTGTTGAGCTATGCTTCCTGTTCCTATAAACAATATCTTTTCTCCACTTAATCTTGATCCAGTTAACGAAGAATCATAATATTTATTTTTTTGATTTATGTAGGAAGTTCTCATCTTTTTATAATCATCTAATATGTACGCAAATATAAACTCCGACATCTGTTTTGCATGTACACCTTTAGCGTTCGTTAGTTTAATATTATGCTTGCTTATGTATTCTAAAGGCAAGTTGTTTACACCTGTGGCATACCAAGCAATCCAATTTAAATTAGGACATTGTTTTAAAAACGATTCATCCAATTTACCATCATAACCAAATAATATTTCTAAAGTTTCTCTGTCCTTGTCATCTATATCTGAGAGACCATTGCTAAACACAAAGTCTACATTTGGAAAGCGTGCTTTCAATTCATTTTCTAAATCGCCCAATTTCATTAGACTGACTGCTTTCATTTATGCTCACCCCAAGATTTGTTTTAATTCATCTATTTGCGTTTTCACTTTAACTTTTTCAATTATATCAATAATTTGACCAGTTTCATCTATTACAAAGGTTGTTCTCACTATACCCATGGATTCTTTTCCAAATGATTTTTTCAGTTGATATACACCAACCGCTTCAGATAATTTATAATCTGTATCTACAAGTAAGTCAAAATTTAGATCTAATTTGTCACTAAAATTCTGATGTTTCTTTTTACTGTCACCACTAATGCCATAGACACTGGCATTAAGTTCATTAAATAAAGCGATATTATCTCTAAAATCGCACGCTTCTGTAGTACATGTTGGTGTATTATCTCTTGGATAAAAATACAAAACTGCCTTTTTACCTTTAATCGTCTCATTCGTGATTAGCTCACCATTTTGATTTTCTAATTCAAATAAAGGAAATTGATCTCCTTTTTTCAACATATAACTCACCCTATTTCTTTTTATGATTAATTTTATGATACGATAATAAGCGAAAATATTAAATTAAAAGAGGTTGATAATAATGAAATTTACTGAAAGTGAAAAACTTCAGAAATTATCTGATGAATACATTTTGGGTGGCGTTAACTCTCCATCGCGTTCTTATAAAGCAGTAGGTGGTGGCGCACCTGTAATGATGCGTTCAGGTAAAGGCGCTTATTTATACGATGTGGATGGTAATAAATATATAGATTATTTACAAGCATATGGCCCTATCATCACTGGTCATGCACATCCACATATTACAGAAGCAATACAAGAACAAGCAGCGTTAGGTATACTATATGGCACGCCAACTGAATTAGAAATAGAATTTGCAAAAAAATTGCGCGATGCTATTCCTTCCTTAGAAAAAATTAGATTCGTCAATTCTGGTACTGAAGCCGTTATGACGACAATTCGTGTAGCACGTGCTTATACAAAACGCAATAAAATAGTTAAATTTGCTGGTCAATATCATGGACACTCTGATCTTGTTTTAGTTGCAGCTGGTAGTGGCCCATCACAATTGGGTTCGCCAGATTCAGCAGGTGTACCATTGAGTGTGGCTCAAGAGGTCATTACCGTTCCATACAATGATATAGATGCTTATAAAGAAGCAATCGATTATTGGGGAGATGAAATTGCCGCTGTTTTAGTTGAACCTATCGTTGGTAATTTTGGTATGGTTGAGCCAAAACAAGGCTTTTTGGAACAAGTTAACGAAATTACACACAATAATGGAAGTCTTGTTATTTACGATGAAGTCATTACTGCTTTCCGTTTCCATTATGGTGGCGCTCAAGATTTATATAAAGTTTACCCTGATTTAACTGCTTTCGGTAAAATTATTGGCGGCGGACTCCCAATTGGTGGTTATGGTGGCAAACAAGAGATAATGGAACAAGTAGCACCATTAGGTCCGGCATACCAAGCTGGAACAATGGCTGGTAATCCCCTTTCAATGAAAGGCGGTATTGCATTATTGGAAGTATTAGAACAAGACGGTGTTTATGAACAATTAGATGCACTAGGTAAACGATTAGAAGATGGTTTACTTTCTTTAATTAACAAACACAATATAACAGCAACAGTCAATAGAGTATACGGGGCACTTACGCTATATTTCACAAATGAAACGGTTGTTCATTATGACCAAGCAGAAAATTCAGATGGAGAAGCTTTCGCTAAATTCTTTAAACTAATGTTAAATCAAGGTATAAACTTAGCACCTTCTAAATTTGAAGCTTGGTTCTTAACTACTGAACATACAGAAGAAGATATCGATTCTACGTTAAAAGCTGTCGATTATGCTTTTAGTCAAATGAAATAAACTTGAAATTTACTGCTAATAATTGTATAACAAGTATAAACACAATTATTATTAATATATTAAGGAGCGGTACTTTTGAAATTAGGAGCCCGTATTCTCAAGACAGGTATAGCCATTATACTTGCTTTGTTTATCGCTTCTCTACTACCTAATGAAGCTGGTTTGAAAGCAATTGCTGGGGTCAGTGCGGTTGTTGCAATGCAGCCTAGCGTATTTCGATCAATTAAAACTGTTTCTGACCAAGCAATAGGTAATGTTTTTGGTGCATTACTTGCTGTAGCAATGGTTACGGTATTTGGAGATAATGTTGTAATTATGGGTGTAACCGTAATATTATTAATTGCTGTACTTTTCCGCTTTAATTTAGCACATGTTGCTACCTTAGCTAGTGTGACAGCATTAATTATTATGGGACAACACACAGGAGATTTTTATGTTTCTGCATTTTATCGTTTTGCGCTCGTTATGATTGGTGTAATCAGTTCTTCAATCGTAAACCTAGTATTCTTACCACCAAAATTCGAATCAAAAATTTATTACAACTCTTTAAATATTTGTTCCGATATTTTTGTTTGGTTCAAATTAGTCTTAAATGATACATCTGAGTACCATCATATTAAAGAAGATAGAGGCGTAATTAGTGGTAGAATTAAAAAACTAGAACAAACATTTGTTTATTATGAAGAAGAACGACCTTTAACTAAAAAACAAACGTATGCCCAAAACAGGAAAAAAATACTTTTTAAAGAAGTGGTTAGAAGTACGCGTCATGCCTATGACGTGCTGAAAAAAATGAATCGCTACCAAAACGATTTACACAATTTGAATCATGAATTGCTATTACAGATTAAATTAGAAATTGATACGTTGATTGCATATCATGAACAAATATTTATTAGCCTTTCTAAAAAAGCAAAGTATGACGTGGGCCAATTTGAAAATCAAATTGAAAATCCACAAAAGAAAGAACTAATGGATGCCTTCCAAAAGGAACTTATTAGAAATCCTTATCAAACGATGTATTCATACGCAAATGTCATGCAAATCATTTCAGCTATTGAAGAATATCGTTACACATTAGAACATTTAGACAGATTACGTATTAGTTTCTTCTCATACCATAACAATGACAATGAAATTGATATTTTAGACGAAGATTTTGATTTATAACTAATTATCGCATAGCGCAGCTAACATAAGCTGTACTATGCGATTTTTTTATCAAGCGTCATTCCACAATGATATGCCGTGTATAAAATACCTTATTATCTAGTTAACAAAGATAAAACGAACGATTTTTGTGTATAAAAAAGCGAGACAAATATCAAAACTGATTCAGTTTGATTAGTTTGCCTCGCTTTTTTTTAATTTTTATAAACATCATTAACATAATTAAATATAACTTATAGATTTAATTGTTCACATATTAATTGATTATTTTGAGTAACGAATATTTATAAATTTTGAATACTATATAAATGTTCGTAAGCACCTTTTTTAGCTAATAAAGCTTCATGGGAACCAACCTCTACAATTTCACCATTTTCAACTACCACTATTTTATCTGCATGTGTGATCGTCGACAATCTATGTGCAACAATTAATGTTGTTCTATTTTCACTCAATACTGTCAATGCATCTTGAATGATAGATTCACTTTCTAAATCTAATGCACTTGTTGCTTCATCTAGGATAATGATTGGAGGATTGTTCAAGAAGATACGCGCAATGGATACACGTTGTTTTTGTCCTCCTGACAATTTAACGCCTCTCTCCCCGACTTCAGTATCGTAACCCTCAGAAAGTTCCATAATAAAATCATGTGCGTTAGCCATTTTCGCTGCTTTAATAACCTCTTCATCCGTAGCATTTGGTCTACCCAATAAGATATTTTCCTTAATTGTATCTGAGAATAAGATATTATCTTGCTGTACTAATCCAATTTGATTTCTCAAACTGCCAGTTAAATAAGATTTAATGTTCGTACCATCTATCTTAATTTCTCCGCCTGAAACATCATAAAATCTCGGAATAAGATTAATTAATGTCGATTTACCACCGCCACTCATGCCAACGAATGCAACTGTTTCACCTTTATTAATCTTCAAATTAATATTATTTAATATAGTTGCTTCTTCTGAATTATATTTAAAGCTCACATCGTTTATCTCGATATCGCCTTCTTTAATTTCAAGCGGAAGTGCGCCTTTTTTATTTTTAATATCATAACCTTCATCCATCAATTGAAAAACACGATCCATGGATGCGAAACTTTGCGTTAATGTAGTAAATGATGACACTAATCTACGTAATGGACCAAATAATTGTTCTAAATATCCTACAAACGCAGCTAAAGTACCAACCGTGATAGATCCATTAATAGCTAAGAAAGCGCCCGAACCAATAACAATTAATGGGCCAACATCTGTCACAGTATTAATTGCTGAAAATGAATACGCATTCCAACGCGTATGATTAAACGCTCTCTGCAAGAAATTTTGGTTATGTTTATCAAAATTTTGTGCTTCATTATCTTCAATTGCAAAGCTTTTAATTACTGACATACCTTGAACACGTTCATGTAAGAATCCTTGAACTTCAGCCAACGCCTGTGATCTTTTTCTGGTTAAATTTCTTAAACGCCCAAAGAAGAAATATACAGTCAATATATACACAGGGAAAATAACTAATGCTGCTAACGTCAGTTTTACATTTAAATAAAACATAATCGTCAATGCAATAACTATCGTTATACAATCTAGCCATATATTCATTAGACCAGTTAATATAAAATCTTTTGTTTGCTCTACGTCATTAATCACTCTTGAAATAACTTGCCCTGCTTGATTATTAGCATAGAAACGTGCGCTTAATGCTTGTAAATGATTATATAATCTTTTCCGTATATCATATAAAATTTTGTTACTTGTCCATTGCGCCAAATATTGTCTTAAAAATTCAATTGGTGGTCTTACAATTACAAAGATGAATACTGCAATGCCCAATGCAATACCTAATCTAGTGAATTTTTCCTCCGCTGTAATCGCTCCATTATTTATGATATCGTCAATAACATACTTTATTAATAATGGAATTAACATTGGAATACCGAATTTTAAAATTCCGACAAGAATTGTAGCAATGATTCGCCATTTATATGGTTTTACAAATTGTAAATATCTTCGAATCATAAATTTATTTCCTCCCCACACTTACTCGCAAATGAAACAGCCTGCGCTGAATTTCAACGAGGCTGCTATAAACGGACGATCTTTAATTGTTTATGTTCATTTGCCATACCATTTTTCAAATAAAAGATTTTGGTTGCTATTAATTACACGCATACCACTATATAGGATAATTTAATTAAAAACATTAAATGTGCTTAATAATTTCTAATTTTTTTATATCGTTCACGCCAAACTTTTATAAAATCAGGAGCAAATGGACCTTTTTTCTGTTCAATCCATTGTTGTAAGATATCTACATTGCGCCTTAAAATGACATCAATATCTGAAGAATAATTCATCTGTCTCATATGTTGTTCATATTCATCTTCATCTAATAAATGATACTTACCATTTGGATATACTTTAATATCTAAGTCATAGTCAATATATTTTAACGCTTCATCATCACACACAAACGGTGAAGATAAATTGCAATAATAATAGACGCCATCTTCTCTAAACATACATATCACATTAAACCAAAATTCTGAATGGAAATATACAATTGCTGGCTCACGCGTAATCCAAGTACGACTATCACTCTCTGTGACAAGCGTATGATCATTTCCACCTATTACAACATGTTCCGTACCTTTTAATATAGTAGTTTCAGACCAAACACGATGAATATTCCCATCATGTTTATAACTTTGTATTTTTATTGTCTGACCTTCTTTAGGTATGGATTCTTTTACCATGCTCCACACCACCTTTTCTTAATTTCACATTATAAATTATAACATAACTAAGTAGACTACACCGAGTCTATCAATGCGATAATAAAAATTTATATATTTTTGTCATGCTCACTGGAAAATTATAATCTTCTTTTTCATCTAAATTCATCCACTTCATATTGTTAGGTAAACTTATTTCATCTTTGTTATTAATTACCTGATCTGCTAAATAAACTTCAATGTCCCAAGTTAAATGTGTAAATTGATGTTTCAATTTATAAGCTGGTTGTTCTGAAAATTGGATATTTGTATTTAAAATTGAATTAATTTGATGTTCCGCTTCCGCTTCATACATCGGAAATTCCCACATATTATTCAATAATTTTTGCATACGTTTTTCAATTAATACTTCATTATCTTGCGTTTTAATGATGTAAACATGTTGCTTAATATGTTTCTTTTTAACTTTAGCGGTTTTCACAGGTA
Organism: Staphylococcus saprophyticus subsp. saprophyticus ATCC 15305 = NCTC 7292; assembly: GCF_000010125.1. Taxonomy (NCBI): domain Bacteria; kingdom Bacillati; phylum Bacillota; class Bacilli; order Caryophanales; family Staphylococcaceae; genus Staphylococcus; species Staphylococcus saprophyticus. The sequence continues at coordinate 951,202 of NC_007350.1, read as the reverse complement.
ATGTTTCAACTGTACCGTTTAAAAATGCTTCGCAATGCTCTTGTACGGGACAAAACATGCACAGCGTATTTTTCGGTGTACAAACTAATGCGCCTAATTCCATCATAGCTTGATTAAATGTACCAGCGTCACTTTCGACATAAGACTGTAACTCTTTTTCAAATGCCTTTCTAGTAGATTGTAATTTAATATCTCGTGTATCATTATTTAGCCTCGACCAAACTCTAAATACATTGCCATCTACCGTTGCTAGAGGTAAATCAAATGCGATACTCATTACAGCAGCTTGAGTATATGGCCCTACACCTTTCAATTTCCCGAACGTTTCTGGATGATTCGGTACTTCTCCATCAAAGTTATGATGTACATCTTGAATGGCAGTATGAAAATTTCTAGCACGACTATAATAACCGAGCCCCTCCCAATATTTAAGCACTTCATCCTCCTGTGCATTACTTAAATCTGCAATAGTAGGAAATCGATCAATAAATTTATGATAATAGTCTATTACCGTTTTAACTTGTGTTTGTTGGAGCATAACTTCACTTAACCAAATATAATATGGATTTGAAGTTTCTCGCCATGGCATCTCTCTCTGATTTTTATTAAACCAGTCAACTAGATTTTTTTTGAATTTTGGTTCATTAAGCATAAAGCACATCACTTTCTATTTTCTAAAATTTTTCTATATGATATATAGTGTGTTATTTTTAATATTGGACGTATTAGATTATAATGAATATATTATAGACATGAAATGAGTGAATACTTATGGATACAGGAACACATATTGTCATGGGTATCGGACTCACAGCATTAGCGACCCAAGACCCTGCCATGGCGGGATCTTTTGCAGCCACTGCTACAACTTTAGTAGTTGGTTCATTAATTCCGGATGGTGACACCGTTTTTAAATTAAAAGATAATGCTACTTATATATCAAATCATAGAGGCATCACACATTCAATCCCTTTTACAATTTTATGGCCTTTGTTCATTACATTATTAATATTTACATTCTTTAAAAATGTAGATACGACCCATGTCTGGTTATGGGCGCAACTTGCCGTATTTCTTCATGTATTTGTGGATATATTTAATTCTTATGGTACACAAGCACTTAGACCCATTACAAATAAATGGATTCAACTCAGTGTTATTAATACATTTGATCCAATCATATTTGTATTATGGTGTATAGGTATATTACTGTGGATCGTTGGCGTACATCCATATCTCGCATTTTTCCCAATCGTTGGCATACTTGTTGTATATTATATTATTCGCTTTAGAATGCAAGCGATTATAAAACAACAAGCATTGCGACAAATTAAACAAGAACACAATCCTGTAAAAGTATTTGTTGCACCAACAATAAGGTTTATGCAATGGCGCGTCGCAGTACAAACGGAAATGCACGATTATGTTGGTCGTAGCTATGGAAGAAACATCGTATTTAGTGACAAATCGAAACGTCAATCATTCCCAAGTGATGATTTAATGCAATATGTAAAAGACGATAAAAATATTAAAACATTTCTTAATTTCTCGTCAATATATCGTTGGCAATCACGCAAATTAAATGATAATACCACAGAAATTAGATTAATCGATTTACGTTATCTAAAAAATGGTCATTACTCATTTGTTGCAATTGCACATTTAGATGAAGATATGGTTATCGATCATTCTTATATTGGTTGGGTTTTCAGTGAAGATAAATTACAGCGTAAATTATTTGCTAAATAAAGTAATTAAAAACTGGAGGTACGCGTTATTATTAACGTGAACCTCCAGTTTTTTATCTTTTAAGTAACTAACATTATTTATTTTCATCTGCTTTATCTTCTAGATTTTCAGAAGTTTCGTTCTCTGCTTGTTGCTTATATGAATCAACATATGAATATTTTTTATGCGCAATACTTCTATATAATGCATAAATAATGACACACACTATTGCTAAAAATAATAGGAAGTATATATGCTGTGGTATATTATTTAGACTCAGCGTTCCTAATACAACCGACTGTGAAATCCCTTCAATTAAATAATATAAGGGATTGAGCATTAAAATATGCGACACTAATGTCGTATTTGTATTAGGTATGAAAATAATTGGAACAATGAAAAACATGACTGCACTTACAATATAATAAATTATATTGATTTTGTTACTCACAATCGCTATTAAACCTAATACTGTAGAAATAACTACAATGAATACTAATGACATAGCAACAAAGAATAATGTAGATAGCACCGAACTTTCAATATTTACGGGTGTAGCTAAAATAATCATTATAAGTGAAATGAACATCACCAAACTAAACAATAGCGCTATGATAATATTTTGAAAAATTGGATTGATATTAAATAATTTTCCAGTAAAGTAATCATGTTTAAATGTGTTAAAACTTTGATATATCGCAATCCAAATATATGTAAAACTCATCACCGCTGCTAATCTAAAAAAGCCCCGTGCTTGTTTAATTTCTTCCGTACCATTCATTTTAAATATCAACATCATTATTAAGAGTACTACCATACTTACTATAAAGGGTATTACTAACCACATCCATTGCGATTTCAAACGATGGTACGCATGTTTAATGAGATGTGGTGTATTTATAAAATAGTTAATCATACTATCAATCATTTTTCACACCTACAATTCGATATAAATCCATTTATTATTTTTCATATCTGCCATAAAATACCCATCACCCGATTTTGTTATCCAAAAATTAGTTTCAATATTAAATTTTTCTTTTAGTTTTTGTTTATCTTTTATAGGAATCGTAAAACCAACTAATTTATTTTGATCATTAAATAACATCGATATCGGTTGTTGAACGATGGGTACAACAAAACGGTCATCTTTACCACTTTCAGGTACGAGCGAATCGGTCACCGTGCTATGTTTTTTATGCAAATGGCTATTAAAGAACTCATTATAGTTACTATAATTTTTATGCATATAGGGCGCTAATGCACTTGCACTATGTTCTTCAAACAAGCTTGCTGGATCAAAATAGCGTAACTTGTTCTTTGCAACTTTATAGTTATTGTTATCAATTTCAATACGATAATTTTTTGTGTTTTCACCTGTTATCGTAACAAAAGCATATTTATCTGCTTTTATCTTTTTACCATTCGACATATTTTCTAAACTTATCGCATCTTTTAAAACAATGCCATATGCTAATTTTTCTTCATATGGATTTTTTTGCTGGTTTTGTATTGTCGTTTGATCATCATTTTTGCCTATTTCAAGCTTGCCTAAATCATTAAACATTAATAATGCCATGATGACCATACCTAATAAGAACACAATAAACAATGTCCAAAAACGGACAAGTGCTACTGGTGGCTTAGCATGATTATAGCGTTCAATACGTTTGAAATTATAGGTTAACTCAGGGATTCTTGTTCTGCTTTTTTTCCAATCAACATCAAAATTAGATTTTTCTTCTTCACTCGTCAGTGATAGCCGATCTTTTTCATGTTCTCTAAAAGCAGGTAATACTTGGTTAAGCGATCCATCCATTCTAAGCTGACCATGTGAAATCCACGCAATATAATTACTCGTTCGTGAAATTCGTTCTATATTGTCATCGATAAGTATTATGGTCAAATTTTCATTTATGTATTCGTTCGTTAGTTCAATCGCTTTTTCAAAGTAACTTTCATCTAAATAACTCAGTATTTGGTTCATTACAATAATACTGGATTTTGATGTTCTCGCTAATGTGAATTGCAATCTCGCATAGGCTTCATCCGTCAAACTTTTAATAGGTGTATTTGTATCTTCTTGAAGATGGGCAAACTTAATAATCTGTTCTACTTTATGATCAGATGTTTTATAAGGAAATAACGTGGTTACATTTTTCACATAATCTATCACCGTCGTAGATTGAAGCAATTTATCTTCGATATCTGCAAAAAATATATCTTTCTTTCTAACAACTTTACCCTTATCTGGTTTAATTTCACCACTTAATAAACGCCCTATCAAAGATTTAGAGGAGTCGCCTTCACCAATAATACCTAGTGCTTCCCCCTGATAGATATGTAGATTAATATTATTCAATTCAATATCTTCTGCATCATATCCAAATGGTAAATACCATTTTTTAGATTTTTTATTTCTATAATAATGAGTTACATTGAGTAACTTTAATATAATTGAACTACCCATCTATCGTCATCCTTCTATAATTTTAATAATGCAATTGGTAAACCTTCTTCAGGTTCTGCACTTTTTATTCTAAAGCCCCAAGCAAAAACACCTTTTAATCTTTCAACTTTAAAATAATTCTCAGTCCCGTCATTTAGCTTATAAATTCTACCGATTTCTATTTTTGTTCTATCTACCAAATAGCTCTCTGCAATGATGACCTTACTTTGATAAACATCATATTCATTAAATATGCCATTCATCTCTGCTTTCCTCATTTTTTCTTTGTAGCCTTGAATTTCGTGACGTAACTCAACCTCACTCATTTCACTCAATTTCTTCTGTTCCATCTACAATACCACTCTCTTCCAGTTTAGCTTTAATTTTATCATATTTATAGCCTTTTCTCATAAGACCTTCTATTGTTTTATTAATTAATTTTCTGCCTGAAAATTTTCTTGAATATTTATTATAAACCTTCTCTAGTTCTTGTTGTAACAAACCGTCTAATTCTGCTTCAGGTTGTGAGAAGTCCATTTCATCCATCACTACTTTTATTATTTCAAAGCTATAACCTTTTTGCATCAAAGCTTGCGATAGTTTTTCTTTCCTTTTAACTGTAGGACCTTTTTTTTGTTTTAATATTTTATTTGCAACTTTAATAATATCTTCCATTGGTTGTTCGTTCTCATAACGCTCAGCATATACATCAATAATTGTTTGTTCAACACCAGCATCTCTCAATTTTTGTCTGAAAATACCTGGCCCCTTATCTGTAGTAAGTATCATAGTGTTTTTTAAACTATTAGCGTAGTCTTCATGATCGATTAGTCTTTGCTCATGACAATAGTCAATGACACTTGCTATAACAGATTCGGAAATTTCTTTCTTTTGTAAATGTTGTATCACTTCATGATCTGTTCTTTTTCTATATGATAAAAATTGAATTGCTACATTCACTGCTTGTCTATATTGGTCATACTTTTGGATTTTTTCCATGTCAGCAGCATCAACGATTTGACCTTTTTTTAAATTGAAATGTACATAAGTATCCATATCGATACCCATTTCAAATTCCTCATCTAAATATAAATTAAAACGCTCTTTATTTTTCTTTTGTACTTCTATTTTTGTAATTTTAGGCATTATCCTCACTCCACCTCTAAGGATAACGCATATTGTTTGGTAATGGAATCATAGTGACTAGCTTAATTAAAATGCTTAAAGATTTATTAATCTAAAAAGTGTGAGGATACAAAATCAATCACTCTTTTTGATTTCGTACCCTCACACTTAGTTATTTTTATTTTTTTAAATCTCTCTTATAAATACCATTAAAAATTAAGCGCTATTTTGATATTAAACACCTAGTTCTTGAATTGCATTCTCGTATTGACTATTTGAAATATATCCTTGCTGCTTCATTTTTTCTAAATCTGTTTTAACACGGTTAGTAAAATTATCTGACATGTCATTGATATTATATACACTTGGGGCATTTATCTTGCTTGCTAATATAGCACTTTGTAATACCGATATTTGTGGTAAATTTGGATTGTTTTTATCAGTCGTTACCCCAAAATAGTGATTAGCAGCAGATTCAATCGTGTATTGGTCACTCCCATAATAGATGTTATTCATATAAAAACTTAAAATTTCATTTTTATCATATTCTTTCTCTACTCTATGTGCCACGAACAACTCTTTAATTTTTCTAGTAATTGACTGTTCATTATCATAGTAATAGTTTTTAACTACTTGTTGGGTAATGGTACTTCCACCTTGGACACTTTTGTCACTCAATGTTGAAAATAATGCACGTGAAGTTCCTTTCACATCAAAACCATGGTGTTTATAAAAGCGTTCATCTTCCATAGCAATGAAAGCACCTTTTGTATAATCTCGCATATCTGATGCATAAACAAAAGATTCTTTTTCTGTTATATTCTTCAACTCATCTGTATCAGCTCTAAGTGATAATGCATACATGACGCCGATGATTATTCCAATAATAATTAAGATGGGAATGAGTAGTTTTAAAATGATACCTTTACCTTTTTTCTTTTTCTGCGGTTTATTCACAGGTTTAAAATACGTATTATGATGTAATTGATTTGAGTCATTTGAGTCGTTTGGTTTGTTGTACGTTTTATAACGATCACTTCTTTTCATACGGTAGCTCCTTTATGTTGCTCTCATATCATTATAAGTGAGTGTATCAATAGTTTAAATGTTTATCTATAGCTAAATGCAAAAATCGGTCCAAGGGTGTATGAATGTATCAACATGGAGTTTTACAACAATGCGTTTTTGGTTATTATGTCCAACTTAGACAACAAAAAAACTGGAAAACGACAGGTATTTTATACTACCTATCGCTTCCAGTTATGAACTAACTCACGAAAAACTATTTTAATTACTTACCTATACATATTAATCGTTTAATTGATTTACAATTTCTCTATTAAAATCATCTAAATCATCTGGTGTACGGCTTGTAACGATATTTTTATCTACTACAACTGATTCATCAACAACTTGTGCGCCAGCGTTTGCTAAGTCTTTACGCACATTTAATACTGCAGTTAAAGTACGTCCATTTAAATCATCTGTATCAATTAAAATTTGAGGTCCGTGACAAATTGCGAATGCTGGTACATCATTTTTAGTAAAGTATTTCGCAAAAGTGCCATATCTGCCTTCAGCATCGCCACGTAAGTGGTCAGGAGAAAAGCCACCAGGAATTAATAAACCATCAAAGTCTTCAGGTTTTGCGTCAGCAATACTAACGTCTACCGCAACTTTTGTGCCATGTTTACCTACGACTTCACTATTCGCTTGATCACCTATAACAACTGTTTCATGTCCCGCTTCTTCAATCGCTTCTTTAGGACTAGTTAATTCAATATCTTCAAATTCATTTGTTAAAATGATTGCTACTTTTTTAGCCATTAATAATCACCTTTCTCTATTTATGTTCTACGTTATATATAGACTAAAACTTGAAAGTTTAAACATCGGCCTAAGATAGCATTCAATTAACTTATTTATCTTCTGATGATTTTGAAACAGTTTTAACTTTTTCTTCAAGTTGATCGAGCAAACCAATCCACTCATCTATATCTTCTACGCGCACTTCGTCCGGATTTACGTGATCGATATCATCAATAAATTTTTCTAATCTTGCTCTAATTTGATCAATTGTTTGATTTTCATTCATTTTAAAAATGACTCCTTTTTATAAGATAGTATAATCCTAACATGGATTTGACAAAATTTGGTATAGTCTTAATAATATTAAGATGAAATA